>NZ_JACDXJ010000002.1 GCF_013520865.1 Microvirga mediterraneensis | reverse complement strand
GCGGTCACATCGAGCGTCTGATCGGGACAATGATGGGAGCCGTTCATCTCTTACCTGGGACCACGCAATCGTCTGTCGCCGCCAAAGGCAGCTACAACGCCGAAGCCATAGCCACGATGACCCTGAGCGAGTTCGATAGCTGGTTCGCCTTGGAAATCTGCCGTTACAACAACAGCATTCACTCGAGCCTTGGGTGCACTCCCGTTGCCAAATGGGAGGCACTGTCTGGAGAAATGTCGGGCGACATTCCCGTCGACATGGATGCGTTTCGAGTGAGCTTCCTACCAAGTGAACAGCGGCAGGTCCGGCGTGACGGCATCCATCTGTTCGGCATCCGCTATTGGGCGGATGCCCTGGCGGGGCATGTCAGCCGTAAGGATGGAAAAGTGGTCGTGCGATACGATCCCCGCGACCTCTCAACGATATGGGTCGAACTGGAAGGCGGACGTTGTGTCGAAGCGCGGTACCGCAACCTGGAAATCCCGCCGGTATCGCTTTGGGAATATCGCGAAGCCATGCAGAAGGGTCGTGCTTTGGGCAAGAAAGGGTCCAATGAGACGGTGCTTGCCCAGTTGATCCATCAGCAACGCCAGATCGCGGATGAAAGCCGACTGCTGACCAAGGCTGAACGGCGATCCCGCGAGAGACGAGGTACGCTGAAAGATTCAATCCGGGCCGATCCACCGTCCGAGGGGCTGCGCCCTGTCGACACTGGTGATACCTCGCGGCCGCTGTTCAAGGTGGAGAGATGGTAACTTGAGAGCAGACGGAACTGGGGAAGACGGTCGTATCGCCCTCATTCAATCGGACATCTGGATCGGCTTTCCACGCGCAGAGCAGGTTCTGGACAGGTTGCAGAGCCTGATAGAAGCGCCACGCCAAACCCGGATGCCTGGCCTTCTGGTTCATGGCGCGTCGGGCATTGGCAAGACGATGATTGCCCGAAACCTGTCGCGCCGATACGCGCCGGAATATGATCCGGTCGCAGGCATAACCCACACACCACTGCTCCTGTTGCAAGCGCCTCCGGCCCCAGACGAGCGGCGGTTCTATCTGCACATTCTCGCAGCCGTCGGTGCGCCGGCAACGTCGCTGGGCTTACGCGCACAAAGCGTCGCCTCTCTCGAGGTTCGTGTCATAGCCCTCCTGCGCGACCTCGGCCTGCGGATGATCATGATCGACGAAGTTCACAACCTATTAGCCGGGACCCATCGCGAGCAGCGCCGCTTCCTGAATGTCCTGCGTTACCTCAGCAATGAACTTGAAGCGTCGCTGGTCTGCTTGGGGGTCAGTGAGGCCGTCGATGCTATTCGCGGGGATGTCCAGCTTGTCCGAAGGCTGGACGAGCATCACCTGCCGAACTGGCGCGATGACGCCGAGTTCTCGGACATGATCCAGACCCTTATTGCTGCCATGCCGCTGCAGAAGAAGTCCAACCTGAGGGTCAAGTCCCTCAAGCAGATGCTGGCGCTGACCGGCGGGGTGACATCTCGCATCTTCGCGTTGGTCAAGGATCTTTCCATCGATGCCATTCGCTCCGGCGAGGAATGCATCACTGATGACGTAATCACCAAGTGGACGCCGGTCTGGTCACGCCATGCGCCGGTTCAGCGGCGGCTCGAAAAGTCTGGGGCTTGACGCTGCGCCCGCTGCCGAAGACTGTCTCGCCCCACCCAGACGAATTGCTTTCCAGCTGGCTCGCGCGGCTTGCCGCTGCCAACTACTGCGATTTCGTCGATCTTCTTGCACACGTCGGCGTCGACAGCCGTCATACCATCATGCTCGACTTCGCGCTTGAGACAGAAGTGGCTGAAAGGATCGCTGTGTTTGCACGCACTGATGTCGACCGCGTGCAGTCACTTCTGTTTCCTGTCCTGACCCAGACAGAAGCCGCACTGACAGCGCCAGTACCGCTCCATACGTGTCCAAACTGTTCGCGACAGGGTCTGGCGCTCAAACACTGGCGACGGGCATGGGTAGTCGACTGTCAAGCTTGCGGAGCATTACTGACCCCGATACTCGGCAAGCCTGACATCGGGCTGCTTTCGGATCAGTTGCTTCGTCGTGCTCGCAAGGGTGCTGCCCTGCTTGGATCTGCGGTGACGCTAAATAGCGTTAGCCAAATCCGACGGGCAATGCGCGGCGTTGCCTTTGCCATGGCACTCAAGAGGGCTGGTGGAACCCCTGCTGCGGCACTGCAAAGCTATAATCCAGAAGTGCGGCTCTTCTGCCTCGCCGCGATTGCCGCGGTCCAGAAGCATCCGCTGCTCAAGGCGGCGTTGCTCACCACTGGTATCGATGACTTCGCCAGGGTCGCCTTGCTCCGGACCTATCACGAGGAGGCCCGATTGCTCGCCACCGTCGATCGGATCGCGTGCCGGATACAGCACCGAGTTCGCACCTTGAGATCAAGGAGCAGCGAGCAATCCTGATCGGCATCTCACCTTTAAGGGCAAAGAATATCGCTTTTCGTCACCCAACGCGACGAATCTCAGAGTTAAAGGCAAAGCGACATCAACGCTGCTGGCTGCACAAGACCGCGAACGTGCTCAACAAGGTGCCCAAGTCCGTGCAGCCGGGCATGAAGGGGGCCCTGCGGGAGATCTATCTCGCCCCGACCCGCGCCCAGGCCGAGGTCGCCCTCGATCTGTTCGAGGACGTCTATGGCGCACGCTATCCGAAGGCGGTGGAGTGCCTGCGCAAGGACCAGCGGGCGCTGCTAGCCTTCTTCGACTGGCCGGCTGAGCACTGGATCCATCTGCGCACGACGAACCCAATTGAGAGCGTGTTTGCGACCGTGCGGCACCGCACCGTGCGCACCAAGGGCGCGCTGTCTCCAACGACTGCTCGCCTGATGGTGTTCAAACTCATCATGGCGGCTGCGAAAACCTGGCGCCGGCTGATGGGTGAAAACCAGTTGCCGAAGGTGATCGCTGGTGTCAGATTCCAGGACGGCAGCGAGGTCATCCCGCTGCCGACAAACAGCGCCGCCTGATCGGCCCCGTCACCTAAATTCCGTCATAGCTGGACCGGCGCAAGCTCATGCTCACCTCCCAGCTCTTTCTGCTGGCGGTGTCGGTCGCCCTGACTTTGTGCACCTATTTTGGAGTGGTGACGCCCTGGCTCCTGCTTGCCTTCACCTTTCTGGTCGGCTGTGGCACCGCCTTCAACGGACCCGCTTGGCAGTCGCTGGTGGGCGAGATGGTGCCCCGTTCCGATCTGCCGGCAGCGATTGCCTTCAACAGCATGGGCTTCAACATCGCCCGCAGCGTCGGCCCAGCGCTCGGCGGCCTCATCGTCGCAACGATCGGCGCCTTCGCCGCCTTTGCGGTCAACGCGATCAGCTATCTCGGGCTGATTGCCGTCCTGGCCCGGTGGCAGCCTGCCCGACCGCCCAGAGCCTTGCCGCCGGAAAGCCTCGGGTCTGCCATGGCGGCCGGGATCCGCTATGTGGCCATGTCGCCCAATCTCAGCGTGGTGCTCGTGCGAGGAGCCGTGTTTTGTGTTTCGGCGTGCAATGTTGACCCTCTGAGACGGGGGATCGGCATCTAAATTTGACCCCTGCGGCTGTCACGCGAGCAAACTGCCTGTCCTGGATCAGGATGGGTGGCAGGGGATGAAGGGCGTGGACACGATTGCACGGATCCGGCGCGAGTTCTTCGTGCGCGGCAAGACGATCAAGCAGATCGCCCGCGAGCTCCACATCGCGCGCAACACCGTCCGCAAGGTGCTGCGCTCGGGAGCCACCGAGTTCCGCTACGAGCGCGAGCGCCAGCCTCTGCCGCGGATCGGCCCCTGGAGGGGGGATCTGGATCGCCTGCTGGCACTCAATGATACCAAGCCCGCTCGGGAGCGCCTGACCCTGATCCGGCTCTTCGAGGAGCTACGGGGGCTTGGCTACGAGGGCGGCTATGACGCCGTGCGCCGCTATGCCAGGAGCTGGCGCCGGGAACAGTCCACCTCTGCAACCGCCGTCTTTGTGCCGCTGAGCTTTGCGCCGGGCGAGGCCTACCAGTTCGACTGGAGCCACGAAGTCATCCTGCTCAATGGCATGCCGGCCACCGTCAAAGTCGCCCATGTCCGCCTCTGCCACTCGCGCATGATGTTCGTGCGGGCTTATCCGCGTGAGAGCCAGGAGATGGTGTTCGACGCTCATGACCGCGCCTTCGCGTTCTTCAAGGGCGCCTGCCGGCGCGGCATCTACGACAACATGAAGACGGCGGTGGACGCCATCTTCATCGGCAAGGAGCGGGCCTACAACCGCCGCTTTCTCCAGATGTGCGGGCATTACCTGGTCGAGCCGGTCGCCTGCACGCCAGCCTCCGGCTGGGAGAAGGGTCAGGTGGAGAACCAGGTCGGGCTCGTGCGTGAGCGCTTCTTCACGCCACGGCTGCGGGTGAAGAGCTATGACGAGCTGAATGCCTGGTTACTCGATCAGTGTATTGCCTATGCCAAGGCGCATGCTCATCCCGAGCACCGCGACCGGACGATCTGGCAGGTCTTCGAAGCGGAGCGAGCCAGTCTGGTGTCCTATCCCGGACCGTTCGATGGCTTCCACGCCGTTCCGGCATCCGTCTCCCGAACCTGTCTGGTGCGCTTCGACACCAACAAGTACTCGGTCGCCGCCAGCGCTGTCGGGCGCCCGGTGGAGATCCGGGCCTATGCGGATCGCATTGAATGCCGCCAGGACGGCCGGATCGTTGCGCAGCATGTCCGCTGCTTCGGCCGCGATCAGACGATCTTCGATCCCTGGCATTACGTGCCGGTGCTGGCCCGCAAGCCGGGAGCTCTGCGCAATGGGGCTCCGTTCAAGGACTGGGTGCTGCCCGCCGCCCTTGAGCGTGTCCGGCGCAAGCTCGCCGGCCAGCACGATGGCGACCGCCAGATGGTCAGCATCCTGGCGGCCGTGCTCAGCGACGGACTGCCGGCGGTTGAGGCTGCCTGTGCCGAGGCTCTGCGTGAGGGCGTCTGGTCGGCTGACGTGATCCTCAACATTCTCGCCCGGCGGCGCGAGCCTGCCCCGCCGCTGACGATCACGACCCCACAGGCGTTGCGGCTCCGGCATGAGCCGGAGGCTGATTGTGCCCGCTACGACAGCATCAGGAGGGCTGATCTTCCCGCGATTGAGTGGACACCGGGTTAGCTCGCTTTTCTCTCAGCTTCTTCGGGTGTGAGATACCCGAGGGCCGAGTGAATGCGCTGCCGATTGTAGTAGCCCTCAATGTAGCCGAAAAGATCCTGTCGCGCCTCCTCCCGGGTGGCCCAGCGCCGTTGATGAACCAGTTCGACCTTCAAGGAGTGGAAGAACGACTCCATCGGAGCATTGTCGTAGCAGCAGCCCGTCCGGCTCATCGATGGCTTGGCCCCCATCGCAGCAAGCTGTCGGGCATAAGCCTCCGCCGCATATTGGCTGCCCCGATCGCTGTGGTGGATGAGACCTGGTCCTGGTCGCTGCCGCTGGGCCGCCATGATCAGGGCTCCCAGAGCGAGTTCGGTGCGCATGTGATCGCGCATCGACCAGCCCACCACCTTCCGGGTGGCCAGGTCCAGCACGGCTGCCAGGTAGAGCCAGCCCTCACCGGTTGGAATGTACGTAATGTCGGCTAGCCACACATGGCCTGGTACCGATGCCGTGAACTTCTGCTGCAGCAGGTTGGGCGCGATCGGCAGCTGATGACGGCTGTCGGTCGTGGTCGGTCGGAAACGGCGCCGAGCCAAGGCACGAATGCCATGCCGGCGCATCAATCGCTCGACCCGGCCGCGGCTGACCCGATGGCCTTCTGCCCGCAAGGCTGCGTGCATCCTCGGGCTGCCATAACGGCCCTGATGCTGACGATGGAGCCGCTGAACCTCCTGCAGCAGGCGCCGGTTGGCGAGGGCTCTTTGGCTCTCCGGCCGGGAACGCCAGGCATAGTAGCCACTGGGTGAGACCTGGAGCACGCGGCACATGAGCCGCACTGGATAGGTGCGGGCATGCTGCTCGATGAAGCCAAACCTCACTTGGGCATCTCCGCGAAGATGCCGATGGCTTTTTTTAACACATCGCGCTCCATGCGCGTGCGATCAAGCTCCCGCCGGAGCCGCGCGATCTCGGCCGCCTGATCAGCCGGAGAGGCCATGGGAGAGGCGCTGGGCGATGGGGTTCTGCTCCCAGTCCTGGATCGAGGTGGACCACCATTCACAACGGCCCGCCAGTTGCGCAGCATCGAGGGAGAAATCCCCAACTCTGTTGCGATCTGCATGAGAGGTCGACCGCTGCTCTCCAGAAGTGCAACAGCCTCTCGTTTGAACTCCGGCGTGAAGTCCCGTCTCGTCTTCGTCATCAAACACCTTCCCGCTCCCGCAGGAGCTTAGCAAAGGTGTCCATCAACGCGAGGGAAGATCAGGCTGTATGATGGAACGCACCGAGATCCTTACAGCCATGGGCAACCTCAAGCTCTATGGCATGAGAACGGCCTATGACGAGATCATCACGACGGCAATCAAGCGCAGTCATGAGCCCCAGCGGGTGGTGGGCGATCTTCTGTCGGCAGAGATCGCCGAGAAGCAGGCGCGCTCGATCAAGTACCAGATGACGATTGCCAAACTGCCCCTGGCCAAGGACCTTGAGGACTTTGTCTTCTCCGGCACGCCGATCAACGAAGGCCTCGTACGGGATCTGGCCGGCGGGGAGTTCCTGGCCCAGGAGCGCAACGTCGTCCTGGTGGGCGGCACCGGCACGGGCAAGACCCATCTGGCGATAGGGATTGCGCGAGCGTGCATTCGCGCTGGATCCCGCGGGCGGTTCTACAATGTGGTTGATCTGGTGAACCGGCTGGAGGCTGAGACCCGTGCAGGCCGGCAGGGCCGGATGGCGGACTATCTCTCGCGGATGGACTTCGTTGTGCTGGACGAACTCGGCTACCTGCCGTTTGCCCAATCAGGTGGCCAGCTTCTGTTCCATCTGGTCAGCCGGCTGTATGAGCAGACCTCTGTGATCGTCACAACCAACCTGGCGTTTGGGGAATGGCCGAGCGTCTTTGGTGACGCGAAGATGACCACGGCCTTGCTCGACCGGCTGACCCACCACTGCGAGATTGTCGAGACCGGCAACGAGAGCTGGCGCTTCAAGAACCGGATCTGATCAAGCCGCAGAAAGGCGGCACTGGATCTATGTCCGCGGGGTCAGAATTGGATGCTGATCGAGGGTCAAACTTGGACGCCGATTGACATGTTTGGCGTCGCGGCCATTGCCGTGCAGGCCCTGATGCCGCTTATTGCCCGGGATCTGATCCAAGGAGGGCCGCTCACCTTTGGCCTCCTGCTTGGGGCCTTCGGCATCGGTGCGGTTGGCGGAGCCCTCCTGAGTACCCGTCTGAGGCAGGCCCTGTCCCTTGAGGCGCTCGTGCGCATTGCCTTCATCAGCTTCGCCGTGTGCTCAACGGTTGCGGGACTGAGCCCTTTCGCGCCTCTGACGATCGTCGCGATGGCCCTGGGTGGGGCGAGCTGGGTGCTGGCGCTCTCAAGCTTCAACGCCACCGTGCAGCTGTCCTCACCCCGCTGGGTCGTAGGTCGTGCTCTGGCGCTCTACCAGATGGCGACCTTCGGCGGCATGGCCCTCGGCAGCTGGATCTGGGGTATGGCGGCCGAGCAGTATGGAACGGGGGATGCTCTTCTGATCGCGGCAGTGCTACTGGTTACCGGAGCCGCTCTCGGCCTATGGCTGCCTTTGCCCGAGCTGAAGACGCTCAACCTTGATCCGCTGAACCGGTGGACGGAGCCTGATCTTGCCGTCGACATCTTACCGCGCAGCGGACCGGTCGTGATCACGATCGAGTACAGGATATGGGAGGAGGATGTAGTGGCCTTCCTTGCCGTGATGGCGGAGCGGCGGCGGATCCGGCGCCGGGACGGCGCGCGTCATTGGACGCTGCTGCGGGATCTGGAGAACCCGGAGATTTGGATCGAGCGCTATCATAACCCGACCTGGCTCGACTATGTGCGGCATAACCAGCGCATCACGCAGGCTGATGCTGCGGTGGGCGAACGGCTCCGGGAATTGCATCAGGGGCCAGGTCGGCCACGGGTGCGGCGCATGATCGAGCGCCAGACAGGTGGGCTCACTCCCGATCCTGGATCTCAGACCCATGATCTCGCCGAGCCCCTGACGGATCCGAACCGGTCATCCTGAGGGCTTGCCGTCCCCGCAGCAGAGAATTTGACAGCTCTCATGCGAAGCAGGTTGGCAGCGGGGTGCATTCATCCTGCTGGAACGGACATTCTGCTCGACATATCGCCGCTCATCATCCTCAGCATTTTGTCGTCAGCCTTTGTAATCCCACTACAACGGATAGGGCGGTGACGTTGGCCACTACTGCTTGTTGACAGGTGAGGCGTCAGAGGATCACGATCCTGGAGTGGGAACCCCATAAGGAGCGTCACGATGGACAGCTTCGGCCACATTCTGAACTGGCGACTGAAACACGGCTCGCATACGTTTCCTGGACAAGACGGCGGAACCTGCATCAACGAAGCCGCCATTGTGGCGGCCGGCTTCCCCTACCAGCCGGTGCGCTCGGTGGAAGATATGCCAGCGTGCTTCTCGCGTCCGATCTGCCGGCTGGCGATGCAGCTGAACGACCAAGCCAATGACGAGCAGCGGCAGCATCTGCTGCCCTTCGTCACCCGCTTGGCCTGTGCCGACACGCCGACTGTGGAGCGGGAGCGGGAAGCTTACATTGCCGCGCGCATGAGATGGTGTCTCCCGTTTCGGGAAGGTCTCAAGGTTCTGGAGGGCGCACTGGCCATTGGGCGGCAGGCGAATGACCTCTCGACGGAGGAGGTGAGAACCCGGATGGAGGCTGCTCAACAGAATGCGCCGAGGCCCACGCCTGAAGCTGACCACTTCCCGTTCTCGAAATTTCAGGGATGGTTCGCCGGCATAGTTTAGATCGAGGCGCGGCTCGCGATGCGGAGCATTCGGTTCTGAGATGAGCCGGGGCTTGTCTCAATGGCCTCCTTGGCAACCCGCGATCCCATCGATCAGGCACTGGATCTCTGTCGGTTCCACCGGATTGCAGCGTAAGGCTTGTGCCCGAACAGACAGATACTCTTCGGCGATCCCTCTGTCTTTTAATCAGAGGGTCCTGGGTTCGAGTCCCAGCGCGCTCACCAAATCATATCAAGCACTTAGATGCTGATCAGATTTGGTCATGCTTCCCAGAAAACCGGATTGGGAAACATGCCCGACTGAGTGAGTGATCTCCTCTGCGATCGCATCGGTTCTCCCGCAGGTCGAACCTTACTGCCAGAATCAACGAACGTCAGCAATCAGCCAGAGATCGGACATTGTTACGGTCGCGCTGAATGACTCAAATTGACCCAAGAGCGGCTGTTTTCCAATCGGGTTGCTCTATCCGACATCACCTCCTCTTGCATGCCTGCCCGCTTGAATGTATATAGGCACCATATAGATAGGTACCTATCATTATGCTACCTAAGCAAGATGTTCTCATTGCCGTGCGGGCCGGGTTCCTGGAGGAGCTGTCGATTGCCAGCCGCAAGCTGCGGACCCTGTTCGATGCCCGCGTGCGCGCCAAGGGCCTGACGCTCGCCCGCGCCCGCACCCTCATCCATCTCGCTCGCAAGGACGGCATGACCCAGACCGAGCTTGCCGAGATCCTCGAAGTCGAGGGCCCGACCCTGGTCCGCCTGCTCGACGGGCTTGAGGCTCAGGGTCTGACGGAACGCAGGCCCGTGGAAGGGGACCGCCGCGCCAAGCAGATCGCCCTCACGGCGGAGGGTCACAAGCTCGCCACCGAGGTGATACGGCTCGGCGACGAGCTCCGTGAGGAGGTGCTTGCCGACATCCCGGAGACCGACTTGATCGCCGCCGCCGCGACCATGCGTGCGATGGCTCGGAGGATCTCGACTGTCGCAGGCTGCCAGACGGATGCCGCATGACCGCCGCGCCTGCTATCCATCAATCCAGATCTCCTGTGACCGGCGCCGAGGACGAGACCCCTTCGCAAGCGCCGGAACGCCAGGAGCCGCAGGCGCCGCCATCCCCTCCGGCGGCGCCTGCCCCCATGCCGCCGCTGCGGGCAGCGAGCTTCATGCTGGCCTCGGTGCTTCTGGCGATGACTCAGGGGCTCGGGATGAACCTCATCTCGGCCAACCTGCCCCAGATCCAGGGAGCGCTCGGCGCGACCACCAATGAGGCTCTGTGGTTGATGGCCGCCTACATGGCGCCTTATGCCAGCCTCTCGCTGATCCTGATCAAAGTCCGCACTCAGTTCGGCCTGCGCAACTTCGCCGAGCTGGCTATCCTGGCCTTCCTGCTCGTGTCCGTGATGCACCTTTTCGTCGACGACCTACACTCGGCGATCATCGTGCGCTTCTTCAGCGGCGTCGTAGCCGCGCCCATGTCGGCGCTCGCCTTCCTCTACATGCTGGAGCCGTTTCCACCGGCCAAGAAGCTCAATCTCGGGCTCAGCCTCGCCCTGACCAACCTGGCGCTTGCCCCGAGTGTGGCCCGGCTGATCTCGCCCACGCTCCTGGATATCGGCGGGTGGCACGGCCTCCATGTCCTGGAGATCGCCATTGCCATGGTAGCCTTCGGGGCCGTCTACCTGCTGCCCCTGGCGCCCCAGCCGCGTGCCAAGGTCATCCAGCCCCTCGACGTCGTGAGCTACCTGTTCATTGCCGTCGGCTTCGGACTGGCCGCCATGGCGATGACCGTAGGCCGGTTCTACTGGTGGTTCGAGGCGCCATGGCTCGGGCTCATGCTCGCCGGTGCGATCATCGCGGTCACCTGCGCGGCGGCCATCGAGCTCAATCGCGCCAACCCGCTCCTCGACATCCGCTGGCTTACCAGCCGGGAGGTCCTGCACTTCACGGCGGCCCTCCTGATCTTCCGCATCGTCCTGTCCGAGCAGACCAGCGGCGCCTTCGGCCTGTTCCAGGTGCTCGGTCTCCAGAACAGCCAGATGGCGACGCTGTCCTGGATCATTCTCGGCACGACCGTCGCCGGCGGCTTGGCCTGTGCCGCCGTGATGAAGCCCGGCCGGGAGCCGGTCATCCACATGGTGGCGCTGACGATGTTGGCGGCCGGCGCTTTCATGGACAGCCAGGCGACAAACCTGACCCGTCCCGCCGAGATGTATCTGAGCCAGGCCATGATCGCCTTCGCCGGTGCCCTGTTCCTGCCGCCCGCCTTGGCATCAGGCCTGATGTCGGCCCTGAAGAAGGGCCCCAACTACATCCTGAGCTTCGTGATCGTCTTCCTCACCACCCAGAGCATCGGCGGCTCGCTCGGCTCGGCGGTCGTCGGGACCTTCGTCACCTGGCGCTCAAAGGTTCACTACCAAGCCCTGGCCGAGCACCTCATCCCGACTGATCCCATCGTGGCCCAGCGCATGAACCAGCTCTCAGGCGCCTATGACCGCGTGCTCACCGATCCGACGCAGATGACCACCCAGGGGCTGACCCTGCTCAACCAGCAGGTCACACGGGAGGCCAATGTCCTCGCGTACAACGACGCCTTCATGGTCATCGCCTTGCTCGCCGTGCTCGCGCTGGCTGCGCTGATCGTCCACGTCACGGTGGTCGCCATCGGCAGGCGGCTTGCTCCCACGCCTCAACCCTCCTTTGCCTGACAACCCTCACGATTGATCCCCATGCTGAAGTTCCTCAGATCCACCGCCACCCTTGTTGCCGTCGTGATCGGCCTCGCCGGCACGGCGCTCGTGCTCTACGCTTGGCGCCTGCCGCCGTTCACCAGCTCGGTCGAGACCACCGACAACGCCTATGTGCGCGGCCAAGTGACCCTCATCAGCCCGCAACTCAACGGCTACGTCGCCGAGGTTGCCGTTCAGGACTACCAGAGGGTCAAGGCCGGCCAGTTGCTGGTGAGGATCGACGACCGCATCTACGAGCAGAAGCTATATCAGGCGAAGGCGACGTTGGCCGCACAAAAGGCGGCGCTGGCGAACTCCGAGCAGACGCAGCGGTCGAACGAGGCCAGGATCAGGTCGAGCGAAGCCCAGGTCAACGGCGCGAAAGCCGCGCTCAAGGCTGCCGAGGCCAGTTGGGAGCGCATTGAGCCGCTGCTGTCCCGGGGCGTGACCACGCAGAAGGAGGCCGACCAGACCCGTGCCAATCTGGATCAGGCGAGAGCGGCGCTGAGCCAAGCCCAAGCCGCCGTCGAGGTCGCACGCCAGGACTTGGCGGCCACCCTGGTGAACCGGTCCTCGCTGGAGGCTGCGGTGCAGGGCGCCGAGGCTGCCGTGCGCCTGGCCGAGATCGATCTTCAGAACACCCGTATCGTGGCGCCGCAGGACGGACGTCTTGGCGAGGTCGGCGCGCGGATCGGACAGTATGTGTCCGCCGGGACGCAGTTGCTGGCCGTGGTGCCGGAACAGATCTGGGTGGTGGCCAACTTCAAGGAGACGCAGCTTCCCGGCATGAAGGTCGGCCAGCCGGTAACCTTGAACGTCGATGCGCTGGAGCATGCCAGCCTCTCCGGCCACATCGAGCGGTTTTCGCCCGCGGCCGGCTCGGAGTTCAGCGTGCTCAAGGCGGACAACGCCACCGGCAACTTCACCAAGGTGGCCCAGCGCGTTCCCGTGCGCATCGCCATTGACGCGGGGCAGGACCTTGCGGAGCGGCTTGCCCCGGGCATGTCCGTGGTGGTCAGTGTCAATACGGCGAGCAAGGGCACGTCCAACGAAGTCGCGTCCACCGGCGCCGTGCGCACCGAATGACCTGCTGGAATGGGTTGGCCCTTGAATGGACCAGGGTTTGGGCCAGGCGATGACGGCAAGGGCTGAGAAGAAGCGGGCTCAGATCCTGGAGGGGTTCGCGCGATCTTCCTGTCCGAGGGGTTTGATGGTGCCAGCATGGAGGCGATTGCCCGTGCCGCGGCGGGCAAGGGGACACTCTACATATACTTCAAAGGCAAGGACGAGCTCTTCACGTCCTTGATCGCGGCCTATCAAACCAGGAGCCTTGAGGAGACCTTCAGGGGCTTGAACGAGGCGTCTGGACTCCGCGGGAACTTGGAAACCCTGACGCAGAACTATCTCGATCGGGTGCGCGATCCGGAGAACCTTGCGTTACTGAGAGTGGTCGTCGGAGCCTCCGCGAAGTTCCCGAGCCCGGGACGGGCCTTCTACCAAACCGGCATGCAGCCTCCTGTCAGGCGCTTGGCGCAGTACCTCAAGGACAATGCCTCATCAGGAGCAGCGAGTGCTTGGGATGCCGAACTCGCGGCGGTGCAGTTCTTCGCCTTTCTCCGGGCGAGCGTCGCAATCCCGATGCTCATCGCCCACGAACCGCTTCCATCCCAGCAGAGGTATTCCGCGATTGTCGCTCAGGCCATGGGCACACTGCTGCGTGATCTCGGTAATGTGTCCGCTGATGCGTAAGCATCCGAGGAGCCACGCGGACTTTGAGTGTCGCGCGTAATCCGATTTGTTGTATGATGGTGGATGTTCAGGCGGCCTGCTGTGGCGTGGAGGCCTCGCCCTGGCGCAATCTCTTCCATTCCCATGGCAGCATTTCATCGAGGCGTGAGATCGGCAGGTTGGCGATCCGAGCGAGGATATCGGCGAGCCATGCCTTCGGGTCGACATCGTTGAGACGGGCCGTCATGATCAGCGTCAGCATGACGGCGGCCCGGTCGGCGCCACGATCAGAACCGGCGAAGAGCCACGATTTTCTGCCGCAGGCGACACCACGCAATGCCCTTTCGGCGGCGTTGTTCGTGAGACAAATTCGGCCATCGTCGACAAAGCGGGAGAAGTCGGCCCAGCGCGAGAGCATGTAGTTGATCGGCTCGATCACCGGGGAGGATCGCGACAGATGACCCCGCTCCTGGCGCAGCCAGGCCTCCATCTCGTCGAGGAGCGGCTTGCTTTTCTCCTGCCGCACGGCGCGCCGCTCAGTCGCACTCCGGCCGTTGATCTCGCGCTCGATGGCAAACAGCGCATCCATGCGCCTGACCGCCTCCAGCGCAATCGGAGAGACCGGCCTGGCGTTCTGGCCGCACCGGGGATTGCGGGAGACATCGACCAGTTCGAAGAATTTCCTGCGGGCATGTGCGAAGCAGAAAGCGGCCGTGATCGGCGTTTGGTTCTTCGCCGGGTCGAACAGCGGATTAAAACCATTGTAGCAATCCGCCTGAAGCACGCCGCCGAACCCGGCCAGGTGTTTCTGCGGATGCTCGCCGCGCCGATCGCGGGAGGCGTAGTAGACCGCGGCCGGCGGTGCAGGTCCGCCAAACGGCTGGTCGTCCCGCACGTAAGTCCAGATCCGTCCGGTCGTGCACTTGTCCTTCGCCAGGATCGGGATCGTGGTATCGTCGCCATGAAGCCGTTCGGCGGCAAACACATGGGCTTCGATCAGGTCGAAGATCGGCTGAAGCGCGGCGCTGACATGGCCGACCTGATCGGCCAGGGTCTGGGTCGACAGCGCGATGCCCTCGCATTGGAAGCGCGTGCTCTGGCGGTTCAGAGGGATATGCTGTCCGAACTTGTCGAACACGATCGTCGCCAGCAGATGCGGGCCGAGGAAGCCGCGCGGCGTGGCATGGAACGGCGCGGGAGCCTGGCTGATCGCCTCGCAATCCCGGCACGTAAACTTCTCCCGGACCGTCTCGATCACCTTGAAACGGCGCGGGATCTCCTCCAGCGTTTCCGTCACGTCCTCGCCCAGCTTCGATAGCCGTGCGCCGCCACAGCACCCGCAGACCGTCGGCGCCTCAACCACGACGCGTTCACGCTCAATGTCCTGCGGAAAGGGCTTGCGCACCGGGCGCTTGCGGGTGAAGGCGCGCACGGTCTGTGCTTTCGCCGCCGCAGCCTCAGCCGCCAGTTCATCCTCGGTCGCCGCCGTCACCAGCTCTTCGAGCTGCAATTCCAGCTGGTCGATCAGCCGTTGGGTGCGCTCACGGCGTGGGCCATGCTTCTCACGTTCCAGCTTTCCGATCTGCAGCTGCAGATACGCGATCAGCGCTTCCGTGCTGGACAGCCTCGCCTTCGCATTGGTGGCATCGGCAACCGCCGCATCCCGCTCGGCCTCGCTGCGCAGCCGTGCCTCGCGCTCAGCTAGCAGCGCGGCCTGGGCGCTGGCAAGGTCCGAAGGCAGGGAGAACGGTGCCGATGACATGACACCATTGAACCAGATTTCCCAGCAACTTCAATGGCAAAACAGGCTCACACCCGTGTCGGACGCCAGGTTTCCTGAGGGGCACGCCAGTCAATTCCGGACAGCAAGTAAGACAGCTGCGCCGGCGAGATCGTCACGACGCCATCGGCCGCTGACGGCCAGATGAACCTGCCGCGCTCAAGGCGCTTCGTGAACAGGCATGCTCCCTGGGAGTCATGCCAAATCACTTTGATCAGATCGCCGCGACGGCCCCGAAAGCAAAATAAATGACCGCTGAGCGGGTCATGCTTCAAGACTTCCTGCACCTGCAGGGCCAACGATGGAAAGCCCCGTCTCATGTCAGTATAGCCCGTCGCCAGCCATACCCGAACGCCGGTTGGGATTGGGATCATCGCAGCGCCTCAAGACCCCGGATGATCCGCAGCAGCGCATCGACATCGACATCCCGGTCGACGATCACATGCCGCCCGTTCGCGGTGACAACGTCCATCCGACCGAGGCCGCTTGGGGGATACGGCACCGGTGCCGTCGGCGAAGGCTCCAAGGGCGCGCGAGCGTCCGGAACGACCAGGGCGGGCACAAACCCATCCCATGAACCAGCGCCAAGCCGTCCTTCTCTATGAGCCTTGCGCCAGCTGTTCAATTGAAAGCGGGTGATCCCGTGCCGGCGCGCCGTGGCCGACACCTGCTTTGGCCCGCGATAGCTCTCGGCCACAATTGCCAGCTTGGCTTCATCGCTGAACCGGCGACGGCGGCCCGTGTCGACCACATCCAGGCGGCTGACCGGCTCACGATCCCTGATAATGTCCATGGCTACAACACCGTCCATATCGACGTCGATATAGCCAGTGCTCTTCCAAATGCCTCAATTCTACAAGACGGCCCAGCTCGGATGCGTACGCTGATGCACACCGTGCCAGCATTGCAGGAACTCAGACCTTTTCAGGCCCGCATCCTCGCAGGAAGAGATCGACTGCTTTCTGAAGGTGCCGCTTGCGGACATAGTTCAGATCTGGCAGCTCCAGTCCAATCAGCACACGATGGAACCCACCCAGGATAACGGAGCTAAAGAACTGCTCGGCGGCAAAGCGGACATCGAGTTGCCGATGTTGCCCCGCTGCGATCCCATCGAGCAGGATCTGCTAGACCATCTGGGCAACACGATGAGCACCGGCGTTGTTCATGACGCGGGCCATGTGTGGAAAGCGGACCGCCTCAGCCGTGACCAGCCGCTCCAAGGCGATTGAGTCCGGTGTCGTGATCTCGGCCCACAGCGACAAAGAAAGGGCATACAGCCTCTCCTGTGTCGTGCCGAGTTTCCGCTCAGCGGCCTCAATGGACGTGATGCCGGTCTCATAAGCTGTGACGATCACGGCCTCGAACAGATCGGCCTTGGTTGGAAAGCGCGTGTACAGGGTGCGCTTGGAAATCTTCGCCTCGGCGGCGATCTGATCGATGCTGGTCGCATCGAACCCCTTATCAAGGAAGAACCGCGTTGCGACCTCGATTATCCGGTCTGTCAGTCTTTCGGCTTCAGCAAGCGACGGTCGTCCGGCACGTTTTGCTTTAGCCTGTTCCAAGTTGGCCCCTCCTGGTTCTCCACTGGGCTTCCCACAGTGACCTTGGCCGTTACGATATCATAAGTCGCAAAGGCGCGAAAGCGTGCTATTTATCAACAAAAAGCCCTGCCTTTTGGACGGCAGGGCAAGGTTTTGTCTCATCTACTCGGAGGTTGCTGCATTGGCAGACGATGCGGAGTAAGCCCGGTATACGGTGGCCCGTCAAGGGCAGAGCGAGAGAGAAGTCGTTAAGGAATAAATGTTACGATACTGGAGCGTTAAATGATGAGTGTGTCTGATCTGCAATAGCGCGACCGTGCATTTGCGCCTACCGATGTGCCGGTCCATCACCCTGAAAGGAACAACAATGAGCAACGGACTCAAAGCTCTCCTCGCTGCCTTGACTGTGACCACGGCCCTCGGAACCGCGGCCCACGCGGCCGACCTGCCGGTTCGCTCCGCCCCTCCGGCTCCGATTGTCGCGGCTGTTCCGGTCTTCACCTGGACAGGCTTCTATGTCGGTGTGAACGCGGGCTATGGCTGGAACACCAATGATGACGACGTGGTGATCCCGGGTGTCGGAACGTTCGAGGCCGACGACGAAGGTGGCTTCGTCGGTGGTGGTCAGATCGGCTACAACTACCAGATCGGCTCCTTCGTGCTCGGTGTTGAGACCGACATCCAGTATGCCGATATCGGCGGCGACAACAACTTCGGCGGCGTCCTTGACGACGATGATTCCGACAGCTGGTTCGGCACCGTGCGTGCCCGCGTCGGTGTGGCCTTCGATCGCGCGCTCATCTACGCCACCGGTGGTCTGGCCTATGGCGAGGTCAGCAACGGCTTCTACACCTCTGACGATGTGAGCGTCGGCTGGACCCTTGGTGCCGGTGTCGAGTACGCCTTCACCGATAACCTGACCGCCAAGGTCGAGGGCCTGTACGTCAACCTCGAGCAGGACGATGACGACCTGCCGGTGATCGCTGGCCGCGATGAAACCGAGTTCGGCGTGGTGCGCGCTGGTCTGAACTACAAGTTCAGCTCGTACTAAGACCTGTCGCATCGGCAACGCGCCCTGCAACGCCCGGTTCCTCCACCGGGCGTTGCCTCACCTCCGAGCCTGCTGTCGATTGGCCACAGCGATGTGCCGCCGTGGTCGTCTCGTGGACCACCAGGTCACTGGGTTGGACAGGCCCTCAATCCATGACCATCGCGAGGCCAAGAGCCTCGTGCGATTCTACATGCTAAGCAAGTACTGAGGAGTACTACGCTGATTGTGGCCCTTGCTCTCGAGATCAGGTCTACTCGGGATATGGGTGACCGGATCCAGGTGCTCGCCTAGCAAACTGGGCTAGTGCCGTGCATGGCCCATATGCCTCGCGACCTGTCGTGACGCGTGCTCCACCTGATCGACATTCCTGTTCATCACTGAGCTGACAAAGGCGGTAATGTACCAGAGGAAGCGCCAGCCGCGCGCCCCGCGCAAAACTGAGATCGAGTTCCTGCAGATGCTGGCGCGTGGCCCACAACCCGCCACGAGAGGTCCCTTGGGCCAGTGTCTCAAACACGGCTGGTGCACAAAACATGACGCTGATGCCGACCGCGTCTCAGGAGATGGACCAATCCTCTATGCGATCACACCGCAAGGGCTGAAGGTACTCGCGCAGGCCTCATCATAGATGGCACTCGGGATGCCGGCATTGGGAGATTCTGATCTGAACAGCAGGCTGGCTTTGCGTAGAGCACTTCTGTTCTATCTCCATAGCACTCCCACAGACGAGCGCACGGGATCAATCCTCAATTCGCCGTGAGGGCCGCGCAGTGGATTGATGAAGCTCTCCGTATGTTTCCGCCTTAAAGCAGCCGTTCAGCTCAGGTTCCCCTTGAACATGCCCCCGCATCTCCCGCTTCGTTCCTTGCTCATGATGAGCCTTCTAGCACTTGTCCTCAGCGCGTGTGCGGGGCGGCCCGGACCTGAGGTCCTGGCGCCTGTTGCCGCAACAACTCCCGCCGCACGCCTGGTGACCGTCTATGTGGCCACCACCCGGGAGCGGATCCTGCCAGGGCAGAATGCCTTCACGAGCGGGCGGGCGCCCAGTCTCAACTATGCCGAGTTCACGATCTCGATCCCGCCAGGGCACAGGCCAGGCGCCATCGAGTGGCCTGGCTCCAATCCAGATCCTGCCACGAGCTTTGTAACGGTTCGCCAAACTGCCCTCGATGAGGCTAGCTTCCGCAAAAGGATTGGCAGTGAGGCAGCAGGTGGCAAACGGGACGCCGGCATCTTCGTTCACGGCTACAACACCAACTTCCAGGAAGCACTGTTCCGCCTTGCCCAGTTGAGTGCTGATGCACAGCCGATGACAGTGCCGGTCCTGTTCGCCTGGCCCTCAGAGGCGGCCATCACGGGGTACGTTGCGGACAAGGATGCCGTCACTTACTCAAGGGACTACCTGGCCCATGTCCTCTCCATGCTGGCCGGTGAGCGCTCCGTGAGGGAGGTGATTGTAGCAGGGCACAGCATGGGCGCGTGGCTCACGATGGAGACCCTGCGCCAGCTTCGTCTTCAGCGCAGGGACAGTGTCGTTGACAAACTCCAGGTGGTGCTCGCTGCCCCGGACATCGACCTCGATGTGTTCCGCGCCCAGATAGCGACGGTCGGCCCGATGTCGCCGCCCCTGACTGTCTTGGTCGCGAAAGATGATCGGGCGCTTGCCGTCTCAAGCCGTCTGTCGGGCGGACGGGAACGGGTGGGCACGCTGGACGTGACAGATCCCAGGGTCCAGGACGTCGCCCGACAGGCTGACCTGAGGGTGATTGACATCTCGACAGTGAATGCGTCTGACCCATTGAACCACGACCGGTTCATCACCTTCGCGGCCATCTACTCCTCAGTCACGGCTGATGGTCGTCATAGCGACCCGTTGCGCCAGGCTGGCGCCTTCGTGTTCAACGCAGCCGGTACGGCTCTGGCAACCCCGTTCAATCTCGTCGGGCGTGCTCTCGCGGGCGAATAAAACACTTAGTGTGTTCGAGCGCGGGATCCAAGCAATCTGAGAGCCGGACATTGACGCTGCCCCACCCCTGATCGCTGTGACGCGGAATGGGAAGCATGTCGTGATCTGTCCTACTGCCTCTAATCCTTCCTCTGAATAGAGGCGACAGATAGCGGAAGAAACATCTCCAGCGCTCTTGAACCTATGGACGATACCACATCCGAGGGCACCAGGCCGAAATTTGGGAGCCCCCGCAAGCGCCAGAAGGCACGTTGCGGCATCTTCGTGAATTGCGTAACCCGAGGCTGCTGCTGTGGAAAATGCGCTTCTTCGAGGTCCCTGACCTTCAAGTGGCAAAGAACGGCCAGCGCGGTCCTTTATTCTGGACGAGGATTGTCAGTCAAGCCATGAAGCCACCTCCGTGGAGACGAGAACCATTGTAGTGCGCCCCTCAAGCATGATTTCATCAGATGTTGCGTTCGAAGCTTTCGTTACAGATGCTGCCGTATCCACGGCGACTTGCCAATTCTTCGCCGCAGACGGGATAATAAACCGGCATGGAGTGCGGGCAGCGTTGAAGAGAAGGCACAACGCTCCGTCCCCGTTCTCACGGATCACGGAGCCGACTTGGTTGCCGGCACCGTCCCAGTCTACTGGGCCTCCCTCCGGGCCGAACCACTCGATCTCTTCAGGAGTGTAGAAGCGATCCGCACTGAGAACAGGGTGCGCTTGGCGTAGAGCTATCAGGTCGCTCACGAAGTTGACCAGATCCTGATTGCAATCGGCGCGTTTCCAGTTGTACCACGACGTCTCATTGTCCTGGCAATAGGCGTTGTTGTTGCCGCCCTGCGTGCGGCGGAACTCATCACCGCCAAGGATCATGGGTATGCCGCGCGAGACGAACAGAGACGTGAGCATGTTCTTGATCTGACGCAGCCGCATCGCGTCGATCGTGCGATCCGCCACGGAACCTTCAGCGCCATTGTTGTCGCTATAGTTCTCGTTTAGGCCGTCACGGTTCCCCTCGCCATTGGCTTCGTTGTGCTTCGTTGCGTATGAGACGAGGTCATTCAGCGTATAGCCGTCATGGCAAGTGATGAAATTGATGCTCTTGACGGGGGAGCCATTGCCGTTCTGATGATAGAGGTCGGCGCTGCCGCAGAGGCGGGTGGCGAATCGGCCCGTCATGCCGGGATCACCCCGCCAGAACCGCCGGACATCATCGCGGTAATGGCAGTTCCATTCCGCCCAACGGGTGCCAGGGAACTCACCCACCTGGAATGCGCCCCCGGCATCCCAGGCCTCGGCGATGAGCTTGACATCCCGCAGCAGCGGATCCTCGGCGATCTGCTCCAGCAGAGGCGGGTTCGGCAGGATCTTACCGCCGGCATCCCGGCCCAGGATCGAGGCCAGGTCGAACCGGAAGCCGTCCACGTGCATCTGCACCACCCAGTGCCGAAGGCAGTCGACGATCATGTTGCGCACGACCGGATGATTGCAGTTCAGCGTGTTCCCGCACCCGGTGAAGTCGAGATAGCGGCGGCGGTCCGGCGACAGGATGTAGTAGATCGCATTGTCGAGCCCGCGGAAGCTAGAGGTCTCGCCTGTCTCGTCGCCTTCGGCCGTGTGGTTGAATACGACATCGAGAATGACCTTGATGCCGGCTTTGTGGAGTTCGCGAACCATCGTCTTGAACTCCGTCACCGGCGCATTGGGGGAAGAGCCGGCGGCATACCCCGGCATCGGCGCGAACAGCGCCACCGGGTCATAGCCCCAGTAGTTCGGCATCGATGAGCCGGTGAGTGGATCCCGCTTCCGTCTGGCATAAGGATCGAAGGCCTGAACTGGCATCAGTTCGACAGCGGTGATGCCGAGGCGCTTGAAATAAGGGATCTTCTCGACCACGCCGAGAAACTGGCCGGGGTGCTCGGCTCCCGACGAGGGATGCACCGTCAAACCGCGTACGTGGGTCTCATAGATGATTATCTTGTTCCACGGGTGACGGGGACGGACCTCGCCCTGCCAGTTAAACCAGTGGTCAGCAATGACACCTCGGTGAGTGCAAGCGGCGGGCTCCACAGACGATTCCGGAGGCAGGCTCCAGGCATTGCCCGAGATCGAAGGCGCATAGGGATCGAGCAGGAGCTGGTCCGGCTGGAAGCGGTGCCCCTGATCCGCGCCCCTGGGACCATCGGCTTGCAGGGCATAGAGCATGCCCCGAAGGTCTCCATGGAGCCTGACGTGCCAGACGTCCCCTGTCCGGTGATGATCTGCTTCGAGATCGAAATTCATATAAGGGGAGGGCGCATTGGCACTCTCGTACAGCAACAGCGTCATCCGTGTGGCATGACGGCTGAAGACAGCAAGGTTCGTACCATCGTGACAATCATGCAGCCCAAGCGGAAGAGGCTCCCCGCGTCCGATCTTAACTTGGCTGACCGGAAGCGCTTTGACATATTGCGGCATCATTGCCTGAGTCATCGACTATCCTTTGTTCGCCAGTGGCCATCGAAACCGCCCCAGACCTTTTCTGGCGTTCTCATCGTCGGTGTCTCCGCTAGGCTGTGATCAAGGCCAGCTTAGGACACAATGGCTAAGGTTTGTGTTGACGCACATCAAGGCTCCTTGGAGGATAACGGATAGCTTCCTCATCCAAGCTCATGGTCGAGCAATCAGCCGGAATATCACTGTGGCCGAAATCCTTCCTTTCATCCAGCGCACGAGCATTGCCTATTTTTCCATGGAGATCGCCCTGCGGCCGGAAATCCACACCTACAGTGGTGGGCTCGGAATCCTGGCCGGCGACACGGCCCGCTCCTGCGCCGATCTCGAATTGCCGGTAGTCTTCGTCACTTTGGCAAGCCGGGCTGGCTACCTGCGCCAGGCGATCGCCGCCGACGGCTCCCAGGTTGGGCATGACGATCCTTGGAGCCCGGCGGACTGGGCCACGCCGCTGGACGCCATGATCGCCGTGCAGATGGAGGGTCGATCCGTCTGGATCCGGCCATGGCTCTACGTCGTGACATGCCCCATCGGCCACCCCATTCCGGTGCTGCTGCTCGACACCGACCTCGATCAAAATGCTCCCGAGGACCGCAGGATCACGGATCGGCTGTATGGTGGGGACGAGGTCTACCGCCTCAAGCAGGAGATCGTCCTTGGCATTGGCGGCGTCCGCCTGCTCCAGGCCCTTGGCTTCGCCATCGCTACCTACCACCTCAACGAGGGCCACGCGGCCTTCCTGACCCTGGAGCTCCTGCGTCGCAGGCGCCGGGACCAGCCTGGATCCAACGGATTGTATCACGAAGCCGACCATGTCCGCGACATCTGCGTGTTCACCACCCATACCCCGGTGGAGGCCGGGCACGACCGCTTCTCCTACGAGGACCTTGAGCGCGTTTTGGGTTCCGACTTCGTTCCCCTTGACGAGATCAAGCCCCTAGCTGGCGAGGACCGGCTCAACATGACCCGGCTGGCGTTGAATCTCAGCGGCTATGTCAACGGCGTGGCACGGCGGCATGCTGAGACAACGCAGCAGATGTTCCCGGGTTACAGGATCGCGGCGATCACCAACGGCGTGCATGCTCCGACCTGGACCCATCCCGCTTTCGCCCAGCTCTATCAGAAGATACTGCCCAACTGGGGGCATGAACCCGAGGTTCTGGCCTGGGCCGATCAGCTCCGCGATGAGGATGTCTGGGCTGCGCATCAGGCGGCCAAGCATGATCTGCTGAAGGAGATCCAGCAGAGCACCGGCGTCGCTATGGATTCCGGGGTCCCCCTCATCGGGTTTGCGCGGCGCATGACAGGCTACAAGCGCCCGGACCTCCTGTTCGCGGATTTGCAGCGGCTTCGCGCTATTAACGCCAGGTTCCCGTTCCAGGTGGTGATGGCCGGAAAGGCGCATCCTCACGACACGCAGGGCCAGTATATGATCCAGGACATCCATGACCGGATGCGCCAGCTTGCCCCTGATATCCGCGTGGCGTTCCTGCCGAATTACGACATGAAGCTGGCCTACACTTTGGTTGCCGGAGCCGACGTGTGGCTGAACACACCGCTGCCGCCGCTGGAAGCGTCAGGAACGAGCGGCATGAAGGCTGCCCTCAATGGCGTGCTGAACTTCAGCACGCTCGACGGCTGGTGGGTCGAGGCTTGCGTCGATGGGGTCACCGGCTGGTCGATCGGACAGCGGGGAGCGTCCGAGGGAGCCGAGCGGCATGGTCCTGACCTCTACGACAAGCTCGAAGGGCAGGTGCTGCCAATCTACTACCAGGACCGCGCCCGATGGATTGGGATGATGAAGCAGGGCATCTCCAAGATCGCGTCTTACTTCAACAGCCAGCGTATGATGCGCCGCTACACGACCGAGGCCTATGTCCGGCCTTGATTTTCCATAGAAAGAGACGATGAACCCATCCGGAAAGCCGCTGAGCCTCGGGGAACTGGATCAGATCGACGCCTACTGGCGGGCCGCGAACTACCTGTCGGTCGGGCAGATCTATCTCCTGGACAATCCCCTGTTGCGGGAGGAGCTGAAGCCCGAGCACGTGAAGCCGCGCTTGCTCGGCCATTGGGGTACGACGCCGGGGCTGAACCTCGTCTATGCCCATCTCAACCGGGTGATCCGGACGCGGGGCTTGAACGTGCTGTATGTCTGCGGGCCCGGTCATTGCGGTCCCGGCATGGTCGCCAACACCTATCTCGAGGGGACCTACGGCGACATCTACCCGGACGTTTCCCAGGATGCCGACGGATCGCGCAAGCTCTTCCGCCAGTTCTCGTTTCCCGGCGGCTTCCCGAGCCATGTCGCTCCCGAGACGCTCGGTTCGATCCATGAGGGCGGGAGCTGGGGTATGCCCTCCTGCATGCCTATGGAGCTGCCTTCGATAATCCAAATCTGATCGTCGCCTGCGTGATCGGCGACAGCGAGGCCGCGACCGGACCGCTTGCCGCCTAATGGCACTCGAACAAGTTCCTGAACCCGGCTCACGACGGTGCCGTTCTCCCGATCCTGCACCTCAACGGGTACAAGATTGCCAATCCCACGATCCTGGCCCGGTTGGGGCACGACGAACTCGAAAAGCTCCTCATTGGCTATGGGCATGAGCTCTTCTTTGTTGAGGGGACCGAACCCGAAACCGTGCATAAAGCCTTGGCGGCTGCCCTAGACACGGTTCTCGACCGGATCGCCGCGATCCAGAACGCCGCCAGGGCAGGTGAGCGGCACGAGCGGCCTCGTTGGCTGATGATAGTCCTGCGGACACCCAAGGGCTGGACCGGACCCAAGGAGGTCGACGGCCTCAAGACGGAAGGATTCTGGCGGTCGCATCAGGTGCCGCTCGTCGAGACCCGCCGAAATCCTGCCCACCGGAAGCAGTTCGAATAGTGGCTGCGGAGTTACCGGCCAGAGGAATTGTTCGATGAGTCCGGAAGGCTGCGTCCAGAGATTGCCGCATTGGCACCTGCAGGCGAGCGGCGGATGGGCGCCAACCCGCACGCCAATTGCGGCCTGCTGATGCACCCGCTTCGCCTGCCGGAGTTCCGGGACTATGCTGTTCACGTCGATGCGCCGGGAAAGGTGTTTGGCGAAGCCACCCGTGTGCTAGGGACCTATCTCCGCGACGTACTCGATCTCAACGCGCAAGCCCGCAACTTCCATGTGGTCGGGCTGGACGAGACCGCCTCGAACCGCCTCGATGCTGTGTTCAAGAAGACCGACCGCACCTGATCCACCGGCTCACCTACAAGCGGTCGAACCACGCCAACTTCCATGCGCATGGGTTCAGCGAGGAGGGCACCATGACCACGCCCTTCGATATGGTGGTCCTCAACACGCTCGACCGGTTCCATCTCGTCGAAGCCGTTGCCCGGCGTGTGCCGAAGCTGGCGCCAATGGCCGCATACGTCGTGCAGTCCGTGCGGGATAAGCTGATCGAGCACAGAGACTACATCTCACGGTATGGTGAAGACATGTTGGAGATCCGCAATTGGGGTTGACCGTACCGGATTGCAGCGGAGGCGGGAAATTGACGCACAGGCGAGCATCCCTGGAACAGTAATGCGGAACCGATATCTAGATGCACAGAGAAACATCTCAATGAAACGAGGGATAGAAGATCCTAGCGCCAGCCTTTCCGGAGCTTGAACGTGGGCTGCCGGATCACCTAGTGGTGATCTCAGTGAGACGTTGCTGGCTTGAGTTTAGCCGGCGATGGCGGTGTACGTGAACTCAAAAACATGTGCCTCGCGGCCAAGCTATTGCGCAAGATCAAAGCGCCGCCTCTAGGCGAGAGTATATTCTCACCTAAATCCTAATCGAAATTGCGCGACAAGGGTCAAGAGATTGAAAGGGGTGATATGATCGAGAACATCAAGAGCGTGCTGATCGGCTTGACAAAGGAATTCGGCCCGGAGGAGACCTCGTCCGCCTTAGGCTACGGCCTCTCGCTGGCGCAGCAGGCGGGGGCCCATGCCACAGTGCAAGCTGCCTCCGTCAAGCTGGGATTGTCGAGTGCCGGGATCAGCAAGGTCGTGGCGGGCCTGGTCCAGGAGGAGAACCGGCGCCTTCAAGCCCTTGCCGAGGCAGCGGCTCGCAGTGCGCACGGCAACGCCGGCGCGGCAGGGACTGTGTGCTCCACCGCAGCCCCGCATCTCGGTTACCAGCAATTGCTGGCCGTCTTCAGGGCACAGGCCCGCCTGCACGACCTCACCATCATCGATGCC
This sequence comes from Microvirga mediterraneensis, assembly GCF_013520865.1. Taxonomy (NCBI): domain Bacteria; kingdom Pseudomonadati; phylum Pseudomonadota; class Alphaproteobacteria; order Hyphomicrobiales; family Methylobacteriaceae; genus Microvirga; species Microvirga mediterraneensis. Next base: position 280,106 of record NZ_JACDXJ010000002.1, on the reverse strand, counting down.
GAACCAGAAGCCCTCACGCCTGATCGTGGCCTAATCGATGCTCTGCTGATGGACAGCGGACGTCCACTCCTCGTCGTCCCGCCGGGGCAGGAGGTCTTCCAGGCAAGGCGCATCATCCTGGCCTGGGACGGCAGCGGACGGGCTGCCCGGGCGGCAGCGGACGCCCTTCCGTTGCTGCGGACGGCCGAGGCCGTCGAGGTGGTCGCGGTGATGGGCGAGAAGGATCTGCCCACCAGCGTCACCGGCGCCGATATCGCCCCGCATCTGAGCCGCCATGGCGTGAACGTAACTGTCCAGACACTGCCTGCCCTCGACGGAGATGTTGCCGAGACTCTGCGCACTCATGCCACCCTGACCCATGCCGAGATGATCGTGATGGGCGGCTACGTCCACTCGCGGCTGCGCGAGCTGGTGTTCGGCGGCGTCACCCAGTCCCTGCTAAAGCAGAGCCCCGTGCCGCTGTTCCTCTCCTACTGAGGGTATGGGCCGACAAGCCACACTGGGATCAGGGCGGGGTTCGAGACCTTGCTCATCTTCCGCCGCGTTCAGGTAGCCACGTCGACACGGAACGGAGCTTGCCACAGTCTATCAGTCCCCACACAGGAGGAACCTCATGCCCAAGATGAAAGCCGCGATCTTCGTCGAACCCGGCCGCATCGTGCTCGACGAGAAGCCGATCCCGGATGTAGGCCCGCTCGACGCCCTCGTGCGGATCACCACGACAACAATCTGCGGCACCGACGTTCACATCCTCAAGGGTGAGTATCCGGTCGCCCACGGCTTAACCATCGGGCACGAGCCTGTTGGCGTGATCGAGAAGCTTGGCTCGGCGGTGCAGGGCTACCGCGAGGGGCAACGCGTGATCGCCGGAGCGATCTGCACATCTGGCCACAGCCATGCGGCCCTATGCAGCTGCCACGCTCAGGATGGTCCTGGCACGAGGCACGGCTGGAAGGGCATGGGCGGCTGGAAGTTCGGGAACACCATCGATGGGACCCAGGCCGAATACGTGCTCGTCCCCGATGCTATGGCCAATCTGGCTCCGGTGCCGGAAGGACTCACCGACGAGCAGGTGCTCATGTGCCCCGATATCATGTCGACGGGCTTCTCCGGCGCGGAAAGCGGCGCCATCTGTATTGGGGACACAGTTGCGGTGTTTGCGCAGGGACCGATCGGCCTGTGTGCGACAGCGGGCGCGCGTCTGATGGGCGCGACCACGATCATTGCGGTTGACAGCGTGCCGGCTCGCATGGAAATGGCCCGTCGCATGGGGGCGGATCACGTGGTCGACTTCACTCAAGCAAACCCAGTGACGGAGATCATGCGGCTGACTGACGGCCGCGGGGTGGATGTTGCCATTGAGGCTCTCGGACGGCAGCAGACCTTCGAGGGGGCCCTGCGCGTCCTAAGGCCCGGCGGCACGCTCTCATCGCTCGGCGTCTATTCGAGCGACCTGAAGATCCCGCTCGATGCCTTCCTGGCCGGGCTGGGTGACCACACAATCCGCACGACCCTCTGTCCGGGTGGTAAGGAGCGCATGCGCCGCCTCATGGACGTGATCGCATCCGGACGGGTCGACACGCGGCCGCTGGTGACCCACCGGTTCAAGCTCGATCAGATAGAGGAGGCCTACGACCAGTTCGCGAACCAGCGCGACGGCGTGCTCAAGGTGGCCATCACACCTTAGTGATCCTCTCAAGAGATTAGGTCCCTCAGCGGAACGGTATGCTGCCTCTCAGCGAGAGGCAGCATACCGACAAACCTCGTTGGCTTGAAACAGAGGATAGTGATGGATCAGCACGAGAAGCCGTGGCACAATCGGGCCACGCAGGAGGTCCTTGATGAAGTCTGGAGTTCGAGCGACGGCCTTTCCGCGATCGAGGCAGCGAGACGCCTAGCCACCCACGGCCTAAACGAGCTTCCCGCCGCTGCTGGGTGGCCGGCGCTCCTGCGCTTCGGCGCAGTTCAACAACGTCCTGATCTACTTCCTGCTCGCTGCGGCCGTTGCTGCCTCCCTGCTGGGACATGTCGTCGATGCGGCCGTGATCGCGCCCCATGCCCTTGTCCTGCGTAACGGACAGCGCACGAAGGTCGCGGTGCGCGATCTCGTGCCGGGAGACATCGTCTTCCTAGAGGCCGGCGACCGGGTTCCTGCGGACCTGCGCCTGCTGCGCGCACGCCGCCTGCCCATCGACGAGGCGCTTCTCACCGACGAATCTGTGGCCGTCGAGAAGGAGGAGGCCCCCGTTCCCGAGGACGCCAGCCTCGGAGCCGAGGTCGCCTCTCCGGTCTCGACAATCCGTCGGCGGCCAGCGAAGCTGATGAGCGTCTCCGCGAGGAATTCAACGAATGTGCGCGGCACCAAGCCCAACGCGTGGCCCATGCTGTCGCGGTCGACGCGGCGGGCATTCGACACGAGGTTGTGATCGAGCCCACCTTCTCTTTCCAGGAGGGACAGGTCTTTGCGGATTATCTCCGGGTGCGGGCCCCCGGGATCGTCGGTGTCAATGGGGCCTTGGACGGGGACACCCGCCTTGTGGTGGAGACCGGCCATCCGGTGATCCTCGTCCCGCCCACGGTATCTAAACCTTGGACACGACAGGGTGATGGTGGCCTGGGATGCAACGCCTGCCGCCGTGCATGCCGTTTCGGCCGCCATGCCTTTCCTCCGCTCAACCCGCGAGGTCGTTGTCGCGCATGTCACCGATGACGAAGCCTTCCAGCGCCGCCGGTCCGGCGTCGAACTCTGTCACCACCTGTCGCAGCACGGAGTTCGGACGCAGTTTGCGCCCGTGCAGCGTGGCGAGCGAGGTGTGGCCGATGCTCTTCTTGAAGCCGCCCGAGTTTATGACGTCGGTCTTCTCGTGATGGGCGCCTATGCCCTCTCGGCCCTGCGGCGTCTGATCTTCGGCAGCGCGACACGCGGCATGTTTGAGCGTTCGTTCGATGTGCCGATCTTGATGGTGAACTAACAGATCGATCGGGATTGGCTCCGTCGCAAATCCAGAGCATGCGCGAGAAAGGAGCAGTCTTCATGACATGCTCATGTAGCCAGGAGGTTGAGCTGCTCCGCGAGTGATGGCTTCGAATTACGGGCGTCCTTCGCCTGTTCAAGCACATAATGCTCAATGCACCATTCGAGGCTACCCTCCCCGTTTCGGATACCACTGCAGTTCGTTATAGAGGTGGATAAACCTATGTTCTTCGAAATATGGGCCCTATAATGGAACGACATCGTGGCATTTTTATTGTCAGGTCGGAAACCAGAGAGTATCGTCCGGACCTGCACAACCTGTCTTCTTCCGCAATCGTCTAAGGATGAATAAGGTGTGAGCATAGTCGAATTGTCCGAGGGAAATCATGACGCTGCTGCGCCTGCGTTCGGGTGCCTGGATCCGTTACTGATGATAGGTCCTTAAGGGCAGTTCCTCTGACGTCTTCTTTTACCTCCGTACAACAAGGAAGGAATACTATGGCAGAGCTGGTTACAATTGGCTTTGACAACCCGCATGAGGCTGATCGAGTCCTGACAGAACTGGCGCGGCTTCAACGCGAATACCTGATTGACTTGGAGGATGCGGTGGTCGCCATCCGCCAACCTGATGGCAAGGTCAACCTGAAGCAAAGCATCAATCTTGTTGGCGTTGGAGCGGCATCAGGCGGCCTGTCCGGAGCCCTGTGGGGCTCGCTCGTCGGTCTACTGTTCCTCAATCCGGTGGCAGGCATGGCTTTGGGTGGGCTCGTGGGCGCAGGCAGCGGAGCCCTGTCAGGATCGCTCGTTGACTATGGCATCGACGATAACTTCATTCGTCAAGTTGCCGACACCCTGCAGCCGAATACTTCGGCCCTGTTCATTTTGGTACGCAAGGCCCAACCTGAAAAGGTTTTGGGCGAGCTGTCACAGGTCCGTGGACGGGTGCTGCGTTCGTCCCTCTCGCCAGAGCAGGAAGCCCGTCTCCAGGCGGCGCTCTCCGGAGCGGTAGCAACGCCGGAGGCCACGCAGAACACGGCCTCTCCCTCAGCCAACTGATCGAACCGCTGGGTACAGGCGGGCTGAACGCGACCAGGTTGCGGGAGCCCCGCCTGCATCCAGGCGACGTTTCCAGGCATCGACCTTTTCGTAGCCGCAAGGCCTTACCGTGGTGTGGCGCAAGCGAAAGCTCCCATTCGCTGTAGTGGGCGCCGTAGGTCAGCTCGACATGCTCACACAGGTCGACCAGACGCTGACACCACCGCGCTCGGGTTCCAGCCCGCGCAGGATGTGAGCCTTGAGCGCCGCTTGCTGGCTAGGGCTGAGTTGTTCCCGGTGGCGGTCCGGGGCTGGTCATGCAGACCGTCAGGTCCTTCGACATTGAAGCGCAAGATGGTATGGTGCAGGGCCTGACGTTCCAAGCCGGGCGGCTTCGGCTCATGTCGTACCCTCAAGCGCTATGGCAATGGCCAGCAACCGCAGGCTGGCACAGGTTTCCTTCTCACGAGCGGCCCTCTGGCGTAAGTCGGATGCTGAGTAGTCCTGACGGATCGGGACCCCAGCCATGCTGACCTCCATCAACCGCGACCCGCTCCCGAGTGAATCACGCCGTACGTCATCGCAGATCTGTGAAGTAGCCCCCGAAATGACCGGACACGATCTCCCACCTCTCTAAGAGATAGGAGTAGTGTTGGTGCTATGACTGGTTCTTCCCCGAAGATTGAGGTCCTTGACGGACCGCAACGCCGCCGCCACTGGACGGCTTCCGAGAAGCTGTCCATCGTCCAGGAGACCTATGAGCCGGACGCCACCGTCAGCCTGGTGGCTCGCCGGCATGGGGTGGCTCCCAACCAGCTCTTCCGCTGGCGCAAGCTCGCCGCCCAGGGAGCGCTCACCGCCACCAGTGCTCAGGAGGAGGTCGTTGCCGCCTCCGAATACCGCGCCCTGCAGAACCAGGTCCGCGAGCTGCAGCGGCTGCTCGGCAAGAAGACGCTCGAGGCTGAGATCCTCAAGGAGGCGCTGGAGGTTGCGGATTCCGACGAAGTCGGCCAGTTGTTCCGACGTGATGTCGGCCATGCATTCCGATTTCAAGCCGGCCATGTTTCCGATCTGAAGTCGGCCACCTGAAGATGGTCCCTGGGTCCTTGTGTTGCAGCGTGAGTGACACTCCCGCGAAGGTCAAGCCGTCCCGTCGAGCGTGCGGGTCTTGCGCAGGCTCTCGCCCGTCAAACTCAGGCGATAGGCGTTGTGGACAACCCGGTCGAGAATGGCATCCGCCAGCGTCGGAATGCCGATCATCTCGTACCACGTCTCCACCGGCACCTGGCTGGTGATCAGCAGCGAGCCGGAATCGTACCGGTCCTCCACGATCTCCATCAGATCCCGCTGCTGTTCAGGGGTGAGCGGCTCCGGGCCCCAGTCGTCCAGAACCAGCAGCTTCGCCCGCGCCAGCGTCCGCAGCAGACGGGCATAGCGGCCTTCCGTGCGCGCCAGGGCGAGAGCCGCAAACAGCCGCGGCACCCGATGGTAGAGCACCGACAGATCCTCGCGGCACGCCTTGTGCCCAAGTGCGCAGGCGAGCCAGCTCTTGCCCACGCCGCACGGGCCGGTGATCAGCAGGTTGCGCCGCTCGCGGATCCAGTCGCACGACGACAGCTTGAGGAACAACGCCCGGTCGAGCGAGCGCGGGGCCCGGAAGTCGACATCCTCCACGCTGGCGGGATGGCGCAGCCGGGCGGCGCGGGCGCGGGTCTCGAAGCGCTTCTGCTGCCGCGGCGTCTCTTCGTGATCCCGGATCAGGCCGAGCCATTCGGCATGGCTCAGCGCCGGTGCCTCATGATTGTCGCCAAGGGCCTAGAAGCCCTTGGCCATGCCATGCATGTCGAGCTCGTGCTGCAACTCAAGAGTGGGATGGGTCAACATGCTCTTCGTCTCCTTTAGTGGAAGTAGCCCGGTCCGCGGATGTTGCGGTGGGTGATGGCAGGACGCTCGGGGGAAGCAGGCTCGGGGCTCGCACGGGCATCGAGCAGAGAGACGACGCCCTTGTAGGAGAAGGCCCTGATCGCCAGGGCTTTGGCCGATGCCGCCTCGACCCGCTCCTTGGAAAGACCGCGCATGTGGCGCAGCACGCCGATGCAGGTGCGATATCCCTGCTCGGGATGGCGGCGGGAGGCCAGGATGGCACCAATCAGCATCTCGGTGTTGGGGCCGAACGAAGCGGCCCAGGAGCGGAAGCGCTCCGGCGACCAGGAGGCATAATGCCGATGCGAGGCCGGCATGTGCTCGGGCTTGGTGCCATGCGCCTGTCCACCATAGCGGCGGCCGGGGGCGGCCACCCGCTCGCCCTTGTGGAAGGCCTCGGGGGTCCGCTGCGCCAGGCGCACGTCAACCTGCCCGCCGACGAGGCCGAAAGGCACGGAATAGCAGAAGCCTTCCACCTCGCTGTGATAGTCGAGCCCAACGCGGGCGAACTGCCATCGCGCGAACACGTAGTCTTCTGCCGGCAGGGCCGCGAGGGTTGGTCTCTCCACTGTCTCGAAGAGTTCGCGGCGGCTGATGCCGAGGCGGCGCAGGGGCGCAGCGTTCATGCGCTCGACCACTCCCGCGATGGCAGCATTGGCCTCGGCGAGCGAGAAGAAGGTGCGGTTGCGCAGACGCCCGAGAATGTAGAACTGGGCAAAGCGCACGCCCACCTCCACCTTGCTCTTGTCCCGAGGCTTGCGGCTGCGGGTGGGCAGGATGCCAACGTCGTAATGGGCCGCGAGCTTGCCGTAGCTGCGATTAAGCTCGGGATCGTAGAAGGCAGCCTTGTGCACACCACTCTTGAGGTTGTCCGGCACGACGAGCCTTGGCACGCCGCCAAAGAAGCGGAACATCCGCACATGCGCCTCGATCCAATCCGGCAGGGTTTGGGTCCAGGTGGCTTCGGCATAGGTCAGGTTGGAGGCGCCGAGCACCGCGACGAAGATCTCGGCATGGCGCACCTCGCCGGTGGCAGGATCGACGATGGGAAGCTTCTTGCCCGAGTAGTCGACGAAGACCTTGTCGCCGGCCACGTGGTTCTGGCGCATGGTCGGCGACAGGCGGCGCTCAAACTCGCGCATCAGGTCGCAGAAGCGCGAGTAGCCGTAGCCCTCAGGGCAGGCTGCCCTGTACTCCTCGTGCAGGATGGTCATCGTGACGCCGGGGCGCTTCATCTCCCTGGCGAGAGCAGCCCAGTCCGGCTCGGGGCGCCGGCGCAGGCCGGTCTTGACGCCGCTCCTGGCGAACAGGCGCTCCTCGAGGAGGGTGTCGGTGAGATCTGCGGGCAAGGGCCAGGTCAGCCCGGCAGCCTTGGCCCGCTTGAGGGTGTCTTGCACGGTAGAGCGGGCGGCTCCGACGGATCGTCCGATCGACCGGTCGCTCGCGCCGCTGGCGTGCAGGCGCAGGATGTGACGTATGGCTCTCATGGTCAGCCTTCTCTTTGCCGGCATGGCCGCTCCTTGTTCGCAACAAAGGAGCCTTCATGCCTGATCGGCGGACCCTGGGAACACTCCTCGATGCTGTCTCAGCCCCTGGCCGGACAATAATCGGAATGGTGGCCGGATTGATCTCGGAACGCTGGCCGGAGATTGATCGGAATCGCGGCCGGCTTCATCTCGGAATCCCTGGCCGAATAAAATCGGAATCTGCACTGGAGGTCGCCACCGGGCCAAAAAAGCAGCTGTTGCGCTCGCTGTCGTGGCCCAAGGGCGGTTCGCGATGAGCGCCGTCTGCTCCACCCTTGAGGTCGCCCGCTCCAACATCGCCGAGCAGGTTGCCGGGCGACCAGCCAAGCGCCGGGGCCGTCCTCCTCGGCCGGACAAGGACCTGGTGGAGGCGATCAAGGCGATCATCGGCAGCCTGCCGACCTACGGCTACCGGCGGGTTCACGCCCTTCTGGTGCGTCAGGCCCGTGAGCAGGGCCGGGCACCTCCCAATCACAAGCGGGTCTACCGGGTCATGAAGGCTCACGGTCTCCTGCTGCAGCGGCATGCGGGCGGCGCCGAGGCGCGCCGGCACGACGGGCGTGTGGCCGTGGAGCGCTCCAATCTGCGCTGGTGCTCGGACGGGTTCGAGATCGGTTGCGACAATGGCGAGAAGGTGCGGGTCGCCTTTGCGCTCGACTGCTGTGACCGCGAGGTGCTGGGGCATGTCGCTACCACGGAAGGGATCAAGGGTGAGGACGTGCAGGACCTGATGGTCACCGCAGTCGAGTACCGCTTCGGGCCGGTGAACCGGCTGCCAGAGACCATCGAATGGCTCTCGGACAACGGCTCGGGCTACATCGCGCATGAGACGAAGAGCCTGGCGCGGGAGATGGGGCTCGAGCCCCGAACCACACCCGTACAGAGCCCGCAGAGCAATGGCATGGCGGAAGCTTTCGTGCCCACAATCAAGCGCGATTACATCCGAGTGAGCCCGATCCCGGATGCTCGGACGGTGATGGAGAGCCTGCCGTTATGGTTCGAGCACTACAATTGCCTTCACCCCCACAAGGCGCTCGGCTATCGTTCACCGCGTGAGTTCATTGCCTCACGTCAACCGGGATGATCCTGTCCGATCTTTCGGGGGCAACAACAATCTGTGTCAGCAATTCACTGGACGAGTATTACATCATGCAACATGCGGAAGGCATGCCCGAGACACGGAACTAGGGTGGCACTACCGGACGGTGGAGGCGGGAGACTGAGGTCCCTCTGGTGACCCAGGCTCCTTTGAGCTATGTCGAGCGTTGACGCTCTGAAGGGATGTTGAGCCTTTCGGTGCGATCCTGCACATGAAAGTGGCTGCTCACCCAGGAACCGCTTCGAATTATTGCGCGACGATCTGGATCAGAGGAGCGCGGCGATCAGAATGGTGATTTGCTGTCGCGGCATAACGATGATTGTCGCGCCGCGACAGAGATGCAAGCGCTTTCTTGATTGTCGCTGTGAGCGTCAATCAGGATGAGGTTTTGATTGTCGCGCGCGTCGGCGGACGACCTGGTCCACGCTTGCGCTCAATGGCGGCTCTGCGGCGATAGCTCTCGACATTCATCTCGAAGATCGTCGCGTGGTGCACCAGGCGATCCACCGCGGCGAGCGTCATCGCTTGATCCGGAAAGACCGAGTTCCAGGCTCCAAAGGGCTGATTGGCCGTTATCAAGAGCGAGCGACGCTCGTACCGGGCGCCGATCAGTTCAAAGATGACGCTGGTTTCCGCCTGATCCTTGCTGACATAGGCCAGGTCATCGAGGATCAGCAGATGATACTTGTCGAGTTTGGCAATCGCCGCCTCGAGCTGCAGATCCCGCCGAGCCGTCTGCAGTTTCTGCACCAGATCGGTGGTGCGGGTGAACAGCACCCGCCAGCCATTCTCCACCAGGGCCAGGCCCAGAGCGGCCGCCAGATGCGACTTGCCCCCGCCCGGCGGGCCGAACATCAGTAAATTGGCGCCCTTCTCGAGCCAGCTGTCACCGGCCGCCAGCGCCATCACCTGCGCCTTGCTGATCATCGGCACTGCGGAGAAGTCGAAGCTGTCGAGGGTCTTGCCGGGCGGAAGACGGGCCTCGTCGAGATGGCGCTGGATGCGCCGGCTGGCGCGCTCGGCCATCTCGTGTTCGGCCAGAGCCGCCAGGAAGCGGGCCGCCGGCCAGCCTTCCTTGTCGGCACGGGCGGCGAAGTCCGGCCAGATCGTCTTGATGGCGGGAAGCCGCAGGTCGTTGAGCGCCAGGGTCAGGCGACCGGTATCAATGGCATCAGGGCTCGTCATGCGACCTCTCCCTGATGCACGCGGGCGAGTTCCTCGTAGGCGCTGAGCGGCACATGAGAGACCACAATGTCGGGCACGGCACCGGCATCCGGACTGAAGAGGGCGCGCAAGCTCTTGAGATCCGGCAGCCGGCTGGCCTTCAGATCTTCGTCGAGGCGCTCGGCGAGTTCGGCCTCGCAGGCGCGCTCGTGCGCCAAGGCGAGCAGGTCGACCATGGTGCGGCAGGCGGTCCGGACGGGAAGCTGGCCCATCATCGCCTCAAACGCGCGGGTATAGGCTTGCCGGGGAAACAGCTGGTCGCGGTAGACCAGCCCCATCAGGGCCATGGGCTTGCGTCTGAGCGAGTGGATCACGTGCCGGTAATCGACTACATGCCCGTGTTTGCCGTCGGGATGAGCCCGCCCGCGCGGCAGCGTGAACTGATGCGTGCCGCCGAGATAGACCTCGAGGCGATCATCAAAGAGCCGCACGCGCAGTCGGTGGCCGATCAGGCGCGAGGGCACGCTGTAGAACACCTTGCGCAGGACGAAGCCGCTGGTCGAGGTCACGGTGACGATGGCATCCTCGTAATCGGCGGTGCGCCGGTCCGGCAGCTCCTGGAGGACCGCGCGTTCCACCTCAATGCGCGGGGTATTACGGGCATTGCGGCGCCCGACCACCTCGTCGATGAAGCGGCGGTAGGCCCCAAGATCGGCGAAGTCGCGCGCGCCGCGCAGCAGCAGGGCATCCTCGATCACCTTTTTGAGGTGTCCATGCACGCTCTCGATGGCGCCATTCTCGTGGGCAACGCCCGTATTGTTGCGGCTCGGCTCCATGCCGTAATGGGTGCACAGGGCATCATAGCGCCGGGTCAGGTCCTCGCGGGCGTCGCGATCGAGGTTGCGGAAGGCAGCCGAGAGGCTGTCGCTGCGGTGTTCGCGCGGAGCACCACCCAAGGCCCAGAGGGCGTTCTGCAGCCCCTCGGCGAGAGCGACATAGCTCTCGCCGCCGAGCACCACATGGGCATGCTCGAAGCCGGAATAGGCGAGCCGGAAGTGATAGAGCCGGTGATCGAGCGGCTGGCCGGCGATGGTGATGGCCAGATCAGCCATGTCGGTGAAGTCGGACAGCCCCATGCGTCCGGGCTCGTGCACCTGGCGGAAGATGACCTCCTGCTCGGGGCCGTGCAGGGCGCGCCAGGCGCGGACGCGGCGCTCGAGGGTGCGGCGGATGCCGGTGCCGAGCTCGGGATGACGGCGGATGATCTCCTCGAAGAGAGCCACGGGGCGCAGGCTCGGGGCGGCTTGCAGCAGCGGGACGATCTCGCTGTCCCAGACGGCCTGAAGCGGATCGGGGCGCCGGCGCCCGCGTGGGGCCTTCTTCTGCGAGGGCAGACGCGGGTCCTTGTCGATGCGATAGCCGGTGGAGGGGCTGAAGCCGGCCTTGGCGGCGGCGAGCGGAGTGGTGTCGGTGTGACGAAGCTTCATGTAGAGTCTCATCTGGCAGTCGGTGATGTGGCGGCCGGGCAAAGGCTGGGTTCCTCATTGGACGTGAAGAACTCCAATCCTTATCCGGTCGGCCACGACAGCCAGACGGCGCGGTCCTGACGGATCGTGCCGTCGCCGCTGCCGCCCCTCCGGTCGGGCCTCGGCCCTCCCTGCGGAGCGGCAGCGGCGTCACCTCTCAAGATGATTGCCGCTCAACTTCCAGCCTGATCGCCGCGCGGCATCGAATGCCGTCATCGAAAAAAACTCACCAACAGGCCGGGTCGACCCAGGAGCGGATCCTCACTGCCGCCGCCATCCGGTTCTCGATGCATTCTTATGAGCAGGTCGGCCTACGCGATATTGCTGCCGACGTTGGCGTAGATGTCGCGCTGGTGCACCGGGCATTTGGTTCAAAAGAGCAGCTCTTCGCGGCGACACTCAAGCAGGCATTTCAAGGGCAGACCCTATTGACTGCCGGAGACCGACCGCTGGGAGAATATCTGGCGGATAAACTTCTTAAGGAGCCCACGGAGAAGAGAGTAGCGCAAGCAGATCCTCTACAGATGCTTATCCGCTCGGTCGCTCACCCTCAGGCCGGATCGATCCTACGCCGGCACCTGCAGGACAATTTTCTTAACCCGATGTCGGCCCTCCTCAGTGATCCTGCAGACCAACGGGCGGCTCTGGCAGCCGGGTGCATGCTCGGCATCGGCATGATGCGGCACATCCTGCAGATCGAGGTACTCCAGGATGGGCAGCAGGAGGCCCTGTCTTCGTTGATTGCCCGGATCATGGACAGCTGCCTTGGAGAGATGGACCCGGCAAGAGCCGTCGACTTGGTACGACCGGTTCGCCATTCGGGTCCACGAGCCGGTCCGCTCCCCAGAGTGAGCGGTAGAAAGGAGCCGAAGAAGGGCAGTTCAAGCGAGCAATCCGGTAAAGGACAAGGAAAATCCCGGGCGAGGAGTAGGACCCGGCAATGACTGGCAGGATCAGGCATCCTGCGAAGGGTTACCGATCCCCGCGACATCTGGATTCCCAATCAGATCATTGGCCCGCAGGGCTGCGATCCATTCCTCGTTTGTCGGCTCGACCGCGATCAAGATCGAACTCTGCTGGGTAGAGATCACCGCACCATGAGAGCTGTTAGCTTCGGGATCAAGCTCGATCCCCATAAAGCTCAGATCCTGGCAGATGCGCTCGCGTAAAATCGTATTGTGCTCGCCAACGCCCGCCGTGAAGGCAAGCAGGTCGAGCCCGCCGAGGGCTGCGGTCATCGCGCCGAGTTCCCGCACAATGCGGCGGACATAGAGGGCGAGGGCGTCGCGGGCGCGGGGCTCCGTAGCCTCCCGGTCGAGCAGGACACGAGGGTCAGAGGAAATCCCGGACAGTCCGAGCAGGCCGGACTTGTGGTAGAGGAGTTGCCCGACGTCGTGAAGCGGGATCTTCTCAATTTCCATTAGGTACAGCAAGGCGCCGGGATCGAGGGCGCCCGTGCGGGTGCCCATCATAAGGCCATCGAGGGCGGAAAAGCCCATTGTGGTCGCCACGCTCCTGAGGTCACGCATGCCGCAGAGGCTCGCGCCGCTTCCGAGATGAGCGACAATGGTCCGCCCCCTGGCGCGGTCACCGTAGCGATCGGCCAAGGCTATCGACTGGTACTCGTAGGACAGGCCGTGGAAGCCGTAGCGGCGGATCCCGCGTTCCCAAGCCTCCCAGGAGATCGGCAGCATCTGTTCGACTCGGGGTAGCGTGTGGTGGAAGCCCGTATCAAAACAGGCGACCTGCGGAAGCTCGGGCCGTTCCTCTAAGAGCCGCTCGATGGCTTCCAGGGCGAACGGCTGATGCAGTGGGGCCAGGGGAATGAAGCTGCGCAGGTCCGCCAAAACCTCGGCATTCACGAGCGTCGGCTGGAAGTAGCGGCTTCCGCCATGGACGACACGGTGCGCGATGGCCCGGATCCTGTGATCGCCGCGACGGGCTTGGACTCGCTTGGCGATGTGGGTCAGGGCCTCATGGTAGGGTGCGGACGGATCGAGCGCGATCGGGGAGGGGGCAATTCCAGTCTCGTCAAAGGTTGGGCACGGGCCGGTGATGCCGTTCACCTTGCCATTCCATAGTGGCATGCGATTGAATCGGACCCGGCCGCCGTCGAACAGCGCGAACTTGATGCTCGACGAGCCGCAGTTGAGGACGAGGATCAGGTCGCTCATGGAGGGCTCGCTCGATAATGATGGGCCAGCAGTACCGCGATGGCGCAGGAGGCGAGGCGGGTGGCGCGGGCATCGGCCCTGCTGGGTAGTATGATCGGCACCTTGGCGCCGAGAGCGATGCCGGCCGAGTCGGCATTTCCTATATATTCGAGCTGTTTGGCGAGCATGTTGCCGCTTTCGAGATCGGGCACGACCAGGATGTCGGCTTGGCCGGCTACAGGCGAGACGATGCCCTTGATCTTTGCGGCAGCGGCGGAAACTGCAATGTCGAAAGCCAGCGGGCCGTCCACTACGCCCCCCGTGATCTGACCGCGATCCGCCATCTTGCACAAGGCCGCGGCATCGAGCGTCGCCTGCATGCGTGGGGAGACAGTCTCCACAGCGGCCAGGATAGCAACGCGCGGCTGCTTCACGCCGAGAACCTGCGCCAAATCGATGGCGTTCTGGACAATATCAACCTTTTCAGGCAGCGATGGCGCGATGTTGACGGCGGCATCGGTGACAATGAATGGGCGCGGATAGGCTGGCGTCTGGATGACGAAGCAATGGGTCACGCGCCGCTTAGTTCGCAGGCCGCTGCCTGACGCTACTACGGCTGCCATCAGCTCGTCGGTGTGAAGGCTCCCCTTCATGAGGGCCTCGACGGCGCCGGAGGAGGCCAACTGACCCGCCCGCTGCGCCGCCCCATGACTATGCGGCACATCCTCGATCATCATGCCGGAGATATCTAGTCCTGCGGTTCTGGCAATGCTCTCAAGGCGAGCCCGCGGAGCCACGAGGACTGGATCGATCAGACCGGCGGTGCGGGCCTCGACGGCTGAGGAGAGGCTGACTTCATCGCAGGGATGAACCACCGCAACCTTAACGGCCCCCAGGGGACGGGCGTGATCCAGAAGTTGTTTCATGCCCGAACTCTGAATGGTGAGCCTCACCTCGGGTAGAGCCGTGCGGGTCCAGATTACCTTCTCCGCCGGGGCGATGACATCGACCGAGCCTTCGATCACGCGATCGCCATTCTGATTCGTGCAGTCACAGCGTAGTTGAATTTGCCGTGTGATCGGATCACGTGCCGCCACCTCGACTTTGAGGGTCAGCGTGTCGCCGGCTTGGACTGGTGAGAGAAACCGAAGCGTCTCTCCAAGGTAGGTCGTTCCCGGTCCTGGCAGGCGCGTTCCCACGACGGCAGACAGGAGGGCGCCGGCCCACATGCCGTGGGCAACCATGCCCTGGAGGAACGCGGCGGTCGCTTTAGTCGCGTCCTGCCGGAACGGGTCGGAGGCGCCGGAAAGCAGGGAAAAAGCCCGAATGTCTTCGGCGGTCAGGGTGCGCTCGACAGCGGTGGTATCGCCGATCGCAATTTCATCGAACGTCCTGTTGCTCAGCGTGTCGACAGGTTCGCCGGCAGGAGGTGAGACAGTCATGAGCACGGCTTGCTGGAATGATGAGGCTTGAACTTCCAACGGTCGGGCCAGAAGGCAATCACCGCGACAATCAGGGTGAGCAGCAGAAGCGCCACCATCATCTGGATGACGCCAAAGTTTGGTGCGTCCTTGGCTACGAACCAGCCCGTGACCACGCCGGCCACGATCAACAATCCTCGAACAACCCAGCTGAGCATTTGATCCTCCCAATCTTCCAAAGGTTCGCTACTGTGGGCGTCCCTTGATCCAAGTTGCCTGCACACTATAGAGTGGCACGGTCGAGATCGCCATTTTGGCGCTGCCTTGCTGCACTTGCCGGGTATGGGCGAGATAGATCAGGGTATTGTTCTGGCGGTCATAGATGCGGTTGACGACCAACTTCTTGAAGATGAGGCTCCGTCCCTCGTTGAACACCTCCTCGCCGCTGCGGTCGAGGTCGATGTCGCCTACGGTGACCGGTCCGGTGGTCTGACAGGAAATGGCCGAGTTCGAGGGATCCTCGAACCAGTTTCCCTGCTGCAGTCGGTCGATGAGGCTGCGCTCGAAGTAGGTCAGGTGGCAGGTCACACCCTGGACCTTGGGATCCTGAATCGCTTCCACGACGATGTCGTTGCCGACCCAGTCCGTCCTGACCTTCCCAACGACTTCGGCATGGGCCGGGAGACTGATGGCGCCAGCTACAGCAAGAGCTTTTGCGGCTAAAACCTGGTGCATCCTCTTAAATCTCATCATGCTCATGTTCCTACGTAAGGCAAAAGGCCCTTTAACACCCCGCCCCCTGCTCCGACTAACGCTGCATTGCCTCAGAGCTCCCTAAAATCTCGGAGCCACTTCTCCAGCGGCAGCACGGTTGCAAGCCTCAAGATGCGACCCTGACCAAAGACGGCAGACTTAATGCGATAACCTTGATCCATATCAACAGCTGTTGACTTTAGCGGATATACGGGATTTCCTAGTCGCGCAACAGGCCGGCTTGGCGCTGCCACACGTCTTAAATGCGTGGCAGCCCGCCCGATATGCCTTGCGCGATGGCTCGGACGCTTCGCCGGCCAGCGACGCCGTTGAGGTGAACGATGACAATAAAGCAGGTTCTCGTCGCAGTCGACGATCCCGGAATTTCCAGACATGTCCTCTCTGTTGCAGCCGGTCTCGCTGCAAGATTCAGTGCCAAACTCGTCTGTCTTTATGTCATTCCGCCCATGTTGGCCTTGCCCTTCGATGAGGTCGTTCAGGAGGCTGCCCAGCGAGCGCAGGCCAGAGCAACTCAGTATCGTGCCCTTTTCGAGGGCGTGGCCCGGGCCCACGACCTGCGAACCGAGTGGCGCCTTGTCCATGGCCTTCCCAACGAGGAAGCCATTGTGCACGCTCGCTATTCCGATCTCGTTGTGATTGCCCGAGGCAATCCATTGCCGCCGGCGCCATCGTCGTTTCCTCTCTGGCCGGAACACGTCGTCCTGGCAGCCGGTCGGCCGGTTATTGCCGTTCCACGCGAGGGCTCCTTCGCAATGACTGGGAAGCATATTCTCGTCGCTTGGAATGCAAGCCGGGAAGCCACGCGAGCCGTGAACGATGCTCTTCCGCTTCTGAAGGCTGCAAATGCTGTCGATGTCCTGCTGATCAACCCGGGAGAGGCGCATGAGGGGCCGGGTGGGCATGGCGAAGAACCTGGGGCAGATATCGCTGCCCACCTTGCGCGCCACGACATCCGTTCGAACGTGCATGTTGAAGGGGCAGGGAAAGAGAGCATTGGGCAGCGGATCGCCGTGCGTGCGATTGAGTTGAACGCGGACCTTATCGTAGCCGGCGCCTTCGGCTATCCACGCTGGCGCGAGATGATCCTCGGCGGCGTAACGCAGCACCTTCTGGCAGAAGCGTCCATCCCAATTCTTCTGTCACAGTGAACTATGTAGACTGGCACAGTGGTGTGGCCCTGTATAGGCGTACAAGCATGACCTGAGTAAAGATCTCAAAAGATGTGAAGGCACAGCAGCTTGGTCAGACTTCAGAAGGGTGAGCTGTCTGAGCCGATTACGTGTTAGGTGCTACGCGGGTGCACATTAGAAGAGTGGAGAGCTAAACCCTCGCCTGATTGAAACCGAGACTTGACGTCCATAGAAGCATCCATGGAAGCGCCCAACGTGATCCCCGGCTGGAGCCAAGCCAATTAGCTAATGCCCTGTTTTGTACAGAGAAGCCCGTTGAGGCCAAATCGTCCTGCACTCATCCGCTATTCAAACGACGTCGTCTCCGACATCATTAAGACAGTTCCTATCGCTCTAAAAACAACAGGGTTTGAGCGCGATACTCTGTGCGGCCCAGAATCAGTCAAGATTCAGATAAGTGATCTGCTTCGGATACCAGGCCGAGAGAACCTCAATCCCGTAAAAACCTGGCAGGGACCGCATGGCCGCTCGGTCCTGCGTTCGCTTTCGACCCGCCTGCCTCACCGCGACATCCCACCCAATAGTTGCGGGCTCCATGATTCTGAAGTGTGAATTGATTTAGATGATCGCGACCCATCACGGCAGACTACCTGCTTCAGAAGACTGATCCAATGGCGGCTTTGACATTGAACCGACTATGCCAAATTCCTAACCTTTCGACGGAAGCGGGCTAAATTGAAATCTTTAGCCAACTCGCGTCGTAAATATCAGGCGCAAAGTCCGACTGCGGAGAGGGACTTCTGCTACAGCATGATCCGGTGCGCCTTTTTAAGTATTCCATTGTGACCGCGTTCAATGAACAGGGCGGGGCAGTAGTTTCCTGTCTTGCGCCGGCCAAGCGGATCGATGCTAAGCTGCACCACTTCCCCCTCTAAGGCTGGTCCGGCCGCAGCGACTTGTTGCCTAAACCTTGATCTATGTCAACGACGGTTGACAATAATAGGTGCAGAGGACATCTTTCCCTCTAAATATCCAGGTCGGGTCCATGTTGGTTCTTCTGATGCCCAGCGACATTTCTGAACAAGGTCTCCATACCGCCTTCCGTCAGAAGCGTGAAACTTTGTACCCATAATCCGTCGCATCACGATGGCCTGAACATTGCTTCAAATCGTAGCTGCCGAGGGAGGAACGCCTTCGGCAGAATGCTGGGCGTGACAAACGATGACGAAATCAAGAAAATGGCTATTCCGCAGCGCCACCCTTCTAGTGGCAGCAGGCCTCCTGTACTGGGCCTGGAAGTTCCTCCAACCAGTGGCATTGCCTGAGGGACTGGCGAATGGCAATGGCCGGATCGAGGCGGTCGAGATTGACATCGCCACCAAGACAGCCGGTCGCATCGAAGACGTCCTGGTCAACGAAGGTGATTTCGTCACCGCAGGCCAGGTGCTCGCCCAGATGGACACCGATGTGCTTCAGGCCCAGATCAAGCAGGCTGAAGCCCAGAAGCAGCAGGCCGTGATCAGCATCGAAACCGCCCGGCACCAGGTGATCCAGCGCCAGGCTGAAAGGCAGGCGTCGGGCTCGCTGGTCGCCCAGCGCGAGGCAGAGAGGGATGCTGCCCAGAAGCAGTTCGCCCGATCAGAGGAACTCGCATCGCGTGGGACGACATCGCAGCAGGTTCTCGACACTGACCGCTCCCGTTTCGAGAGCGCAAACGCGGCCGTGAGCGCGGCAAAAGCCCAGGTCGCCGCCGCTGATGCGGCCATTGCCACAGCGCAGGCCCAGGTTGTCAACGCCCAAGCGGCAGTCGCTGCCGCGGAAGCCATGATCGAGAGCATTCAGGCCAGCATCAGGGACAGCACCCTCCGCTCGCTGCGAGATGGGCGCGTCCAGTTCCGGGTGGCACAGCCGGGAGAGGTGCTGGGCGCTGGTGGCCGGGTCCTGAACATGGTCGATCTCAGCGACGTCTACATGACCTTCTTTCTGCCGACGGAAGCCGCAGGCCGCGTGAGAATCGGGACCGAGGTGCGGCTCGTTCTTGACGCCGTGCCGCAATACGTCATTCCAGCCAAGGCGACGTTTGTGGCCGATGTTGCCCAGTTCACGCCCAAGACGGTCGAGACTGCGAGTGAACGCCAGAAGCTGATGTTCCGGATCAAGGCGCAGATCCCGCCCGACCTGCTGAAAAAGTATATCCGCGACGTGAAGACCGGGTTGCCGGGGGTGGCCTACGTCAAGATCAGCCCGGATGCCGAGTGGCCCGCCAACCTGCAGAACCTGGTGCCATGACGGCTCCGGTGGGAAACGCCGCAGCGGCTCCCGTGGCTCGCCTGAGGGACCTTTCGCTCGTCTATGACAAGACACGAGCCCTCGATGCCGTGACCTTCGATATCCCGGCCGGCTGCATGGTGGGGCTGATCGGTCCCGATGGGGTTGGCAAGTCCAGCCTCCTGTCCCTTGTGGCGGGCGCCCGGGCGCTGCAGACAGGCCGTGTCGAGGTGCTGGGCGGCGACATGGCCAAGGCGATCCACCGCCAGGATGTCTGCCCCCGCATCGCCTACATGCCGCAGGGCCTCGGCAAAAACCTCTATCCGACGCTCTCGGTCTTCGAGAACCTCGAGTTCTTCGGGCGGCTGTTCGGACAGGACCGGGCCGAGCGTGAGCGGCGCATTGCCGATCTGACAGAGAGCACCGGCCTGGCGCCGTTCGTCGACCGGCCTGCCGGTAAACTCTCCGGAGGCATGAAACAGAAACTAGGCCTCTGCTGTGCCCTCATTCATGATCCGGACCTGCTGATCCTCGACGAGCCGACCACGGGGGTGGATCCGCTGTCCCGGCGGCAGTTCTGGGAATTGATCGACCGTATCCGGGCGGGCCGCCCAGGCATGAGCGTGGTCGTAGCCACCGCCTATATGGAGGAGGCGGCGGGTTTCGATTGGCTCGTGGCCATGGACGAGGGGCGCGCGCTGGCCACTGGCACTCCAGGGGATTTGCTGGAACGCACTGCGACCACGACGCTCGAAGAAGCCTTCATCGCCCTCATGCCAGAAGAGAAGCGCCGCGGGCACAAAGCCGTCGAGATCGTACCGCGACCGGAGGAGGACGAGATCGCGATCAAAGCCAAGGGCCTGACCATGCGGTTCGGCGACTTCGTGGCGGTCGACCATGTCAGCTTCGAAATCCCGCGCGGCGAAATCTTCGGCTTTCTCGGTTCGAATGGGTGCGGCAAGACGACCACGATGAAGATGCTGACCGGTCTTCTCCAGCCAAGCGAAGGCGAGGCCTGGCTGTTCGGGAAGCCGGTCGATGCTAGGAACATCGAGGCCCGACGGCACGTCGGCTACATGTCGCAGGCGTTCTCGCTCTACACGGAGCTGACCGTCCGCCAGAATCTGGAAATGCACGCCCGGCTGTTCGATGTGCCCGAGGATCTCATCGCGAGCCGGATCGAGGCGATGGTTAGCCGGTTCGGCTTGGATGACGTCATCGATGTGCTACCGGACCGGCTGCCGCTCGGTCAACGCCAGAGGCTGTCCCTGGCGGTGGCGATGATCCACGAGCCGGCGATGCTGATCCTCGACGAGCCGACCTCCGGTGTCGATCCGATCGCGCGTGATGCTTTCTGGCAGATCATGGTCAATCTGGCCCGTCAGGATAGGGTCACGATCTTCATCTCGACCCACTTCATGAATGAGGCCGAGCGGTGTGATCGGATCTCACTGATGCACGCCGGTCGGATGCTGGTCAGCGACACGCCCGCGCGGCTCATCCAAAGGCGAGGCGTTGACACGCTGGAGGAGGCTTTCATCGGCTATCTGGAGGACGCTGTTGCCGAGGGCCAGACGAGCGTTTCTGCGTCAGGGCAGGAGAAGCCGCACCCGGTCCGATCCGCAGGGGATCCAGACAAGATCCCGGTTGGTCAGTCCAGAGAACGCGCGAAGGGCCGCTTCTTCAACCCACGGCGGATGTTTAGTTATACTGTCCTAGAGGCACTCGAGCTGCGGCGCGATCCGATCCGTGCCACCCTGGCCCTCGTCGGCAGTATTCTGCTGATGTTCATCATGGGCTACGGCATCAGCATGGATGTGGAGAACCTGACGTTCGCGGTTCTGGATCGGGATCAGACCTCAGTGAGCCGGGACTACGCGCTAAATTTGGCAGGCTCCCGCTTCTTTGTTGAACAGGAGTCGATCATCGACTACGAGGATCTCGACCGGCGCATGCGTGCGGGTGAGATCACCTTGGCGCTCGAGATCCCGCCTGGCTTCGGACGCGATGTCGCACGAGGACGGCCGGTTCAGATCGGCGCCTGGATCGACGGCTCCATGCCGACGCGGGCCGAAACCGTCAGCGGCTATGTTCAAGGCATGCACGCACAGTGGCTGGCCTCCGAAAGAGAGGCACCAAGTCTCGCCACCATCGAGACCCGCTTCCGCTATAATCCGGATGTTGAGAGCCTGCAGGCCATGGTGCCGGCCGTCATCCCGCTCCTACTGTTGCTGATCCCGGCCATGCTGGCGGCTCTCAGCGTCGTGCGGGAGAAGGAACTCGGCTCGATTGTCAACCTCTACGTCACGCCGGTCACCAAGCTGGAGTTCCTGCTCGGCAAGCAACTGCCCTACATCGGGCTTGCCCTCCTCAACTTCGTGCTGATGACCCTTCTCGCAGTCACGGTGTTCGGCGTACCGCTCACCGGCAGCTTTCACACGCTTGCCACTGGCGCAGTGCTTTACACCTTCTCGGCGACCGCCATGGGTCTCCTGATGTCATCCTTCATGCGCAGCCAGATCGCGGCCATCTTCGGTACGGCGATTGCGACCGTTATTCCGGCGGCGCAGTATTCCGGCATGATCGATCCGGTCTCGTCGCTGGAAGGAGCGGGAGCGTTTATCGGAAACATCTATCCGGCCACCTACTTTCTGACCATCTCCCGGGGCGTCTTCTCGAAAGCCTTGGACTTTGGCGACCTCCAATCCTCGTTTATCCCACTGCTGATCGCGATGCCGACTCTGATCGGCCTGAGTGCGATGCTCCTGAAGAAGCAGGAGATCTGATCGATGCGCGTGTCCCACATACTGAACCTAGGCATGAAGGAATTGCGCAGCCTCGCCCGAGATCCGATGCTGCTCATCCTTATTGTCTACTCCTTCACCCTCGCGATCTATACGGCCGCGACGGCGATGCCGGAGACCCTCAACAAGGCACCGGTTGCCATTGTCGATGAAGATCGCTCTCCCCTGTCGGCCCGTATCATCGGCGCCTTTTATCCACCTTCTTTCATCTCGCCAGTTCTGATCACGCCCGCCGAGATGGATGCCCGCATGGATGCAGGACTCGACACCTTTGCGCTCGATATCCCGCCCAACTTCCAGCAGGATGTGCTCGCCGGCCGGCGACCAACCATTCAGCTCAACGTTGACGCGACACGCATGAGCCAGGCCTTTACAGGCAGCGGCTACATTCAGCAGATCGTCAGCGGCGAGGTCAACGGGTTCGTCCAACGGTACCGCGCGGCCCAGACCCTGCCGGTGGATCTCGCCTTGCGGGCTCGGTTCAATCCTGAACTGAACAAGGGCTGGTTCGGCGCCGTGATCCAGGTCATCAATCAGGTCACGATGCTGTCCATCATTCTGACTGGCGCCGCTCTGATCCGGGAGCGCGAGCATGGCACCATCGAGCATCTTCTGGTCATGCCAGTCACGCCGTTCGAGATCATGACCGGCAAGGTCTGGTCCATGGCGCTGGTGGTCCTTACGGCCTGCGCATTTTCTTTAACTTTTGTCGTGCAAGGCCTCCTGGCGGTTCCGATTGAGGGCTCTGTGGCGCTGTTCCTCGCCGGTGCGGCTCTGAACCTGTTCGCAACGACCTCCCTGGGCATCTTCTTGGGCACTATAGCCCGTTCCATGCCGCAGTTCGGGATGCTGCTCATCCTGGTCATGGTCCCGCTGCAGATGCTGTCTGGCGGCACGACACCTCGCGAGAGCATGCCGGACCTTGTTCAGACCCTCATGCTTGCGGCCCCGACGACGCACTTCGTCACGCTGGCACAGGCGATCTTATATCGCGGCGCCGGACTTGACGTGGTCTGGCCACAATTCGCGGCGCTCGCAGTCATTGCGGTGATCCTGTTCAGCCTCTCATTGGCAAGGTTCCGGAAGAGCATCAGCGACATGACCTAACCCATGAGCCAACAGGGCAGCGACGAGTCCAGCTGTCCGTTGACATCTTGGTGTGAGACGTCGTGGTGAGCGTTTTCAAGCACTTAGCTTTGAGCACTTAATTTGAGATTATACATTTAATTTGAGAATTTGATTGGCTTTGTACATTTCTTTTGAGACGATTGCCTCCCAACGTTGGCGTCAATTCCGAGGTCAGGGTGAGCGACGAGGAGCGCATCTACGAGGATGAGGAGCGGCATCGGCAATGGGCCGAGGGTTGTCGCCGTGAGACCGCCATCCGTGAATTGCTTAAGCGCCATGAAGGCAAACGCCTCAAGAGCAGTGATGTTGCAGATGTCGCTTGGGAGCTAGGGGTCAGCCGAGCTACTTTGTACCGGCTGGTCGAAGCCTACCGAACCGCCCAAACAGTGAAGGCGCTCGAACCGCGATCGCGTGGGCGGCGACAAGGCACGTTCGTGCTCGATAAAGCGCGCGAGGCGCTCATCGCCAAAACGATCCGGGAGATCTATCTTCATCCCAGCCGCCCGACCCTGACCTACCTCGTCGAGCAGGTTCATGCCCGG
Organism: Microvirga mediterraneensis; assembly: GCF_013520865.1. Taxonomy (NCBI): domain Bacteria; kingdom Pseudomonadati; phylum Pseudomonadota; class Alphaproteobacteria; order Hyphomicrobiales; family Methylobacteriaceae; genus Microvirga; species Microvirga mediterraneensis. The sequence goes on along the minus strand of NZ_JACDXJ010000002.1, from coordinate 256,639 downwards.
TTCGCCGCAAAGGGGTGGCCTGCACCCGACAGACGCACGGTCAAAGCGCGGGTTGATGCCATTGATCGGCGCGTCCGCGCGCTTAAGCGACGCGACACGCAAGGCATCAAGGCAACCCGGCCCGTTCCTGGAGAATACGTCGCCACGCGCCCTCTCGAAATTGTGCAGATCGACCATACGCAGGTTGATATTTTTCTTGTCGACGAAGTCACCCGTAAGCCAATCGAGCGCCGCCCTTGGCTGACGCTTGCAATCGACATCTTCACGCGGATGGTGACGGGCTTTCATCTGTCACTCGACCCACCGTCGCGGGTTTCAGTTGGCCTGTGCATGCTGCACGCGGTCTACGATAAAACAACATGGTTACAGGAGCGAGGGGTCGATACGGTCTGGCCCGTGGCCGGGCTGCCCGAAACCGTGCATGTCGACAATGGTGCAGACTTCCGCTCGCGCGCCTTCGTCGGAGCGTGCCGGAATGAGGGCATCGCAACCGTCTGGCGTCCGCCCGGAACACCTCACTATGGCGGTCACATTGAGCGCCTCATCGGCACCATGATGGGGCGCGTTCACCTCCTGCCGGGTTCGACAGGGAGCAATCTATCCCAGCGCGGTGAAATCGACCCGCAGAAGGTCTCGGCACTGACCCTTCGCGAACTGGAGTGTATCATCGCGTGGGAGATTGCGGGACGCTACCATCATGAGATCCACCGCGCGCTCCAGCGCCCGCCGATCGCGGTCTGGCGTGAGAACGAGGCGAGTCTGGCGCTAAGGATGCCTCTGGACCGCATGGCGTTCTGGGTTTCCTTTTTGCCCGATGCCCACCGCAAGCTTCGGCCCGACGGCATCCACCTGCACGGAATTGCCTACTGGTCGACCGTCCTCTCAGCCGATGTCGGCCGGCTCGATCAGGCAGTCCTTATCAAATACGACCCTCGGGATGTCTCACGGATCTTCGTGCAGCGTCCATCAGGGCATTTTGTCGAAGCTCGGACCCGCAATCTTGCCTTTCCCTCCCTGACGCTGCGGGAATGGACTGCAGCGCAGCATCGCGAGCGAGCGGCAGGGCGGGCCGAGCGCAATACGGACCATTTGCATCGGACGGCCCTCGCTCAGCGGCGCATTATTGACGAGGCTATCCAGAAGACGGCTCAGGCGCGCCAGAGACCTATGGACGCGCTGAACTCTTTCGGGGATGGCATCGAATTCGGCTCGCTCAAGGGTATCGACTCGCGTCAACCTACGGCTCTTGAAGCCGCAGAGAGCAGTCAGCATGATCGACACCCCAGCCCACCTGACCGAGGATGCCGCACAGGTCCTGACCAGACCTGACCACGAGCGGATCTACTTCATCCGGTCGAAGCGCTGGATTCCATATCCGCGAGCCCGGCAGGTGCTTAACCAGTTCGAGCATCTGCTTGCCTTTCCTCGCACGACCCGGATGCCCTCGCTCGCAATCTATGGCGACAGCGGCATGGGCAAGTCGATGATTGTCGAAAAGTTCAGGGATGATCATGCCATCACCTTCGACCCCGACACCGGTACGGCACGCACCCGGCTGCTTGTCGTTGAGATGGCCGGACGCCCCAGTGAGCGCAGGCTCTTTGCTCAGATCCTGGCCGCGCTGGGCGCTCCCCATAGTCCGCGTGCCACAATCGTCGATCTCGAACAGGCCACGGTACGCCTCCTGCGAGCTGTGGGCGTCCAGGTGCTGCTGATCGACGAGGTGCATAACATTCTCGCTGGCACTTGGCGTGAGCAGCGGGTCATGCTGAACACGCTGCGGTATCTTAGCAACGAGCTCAAGCTCTCGCTCGTCTGCGTCGGTATCGCCGAAGCCCGTGAGGCGATCAATGGAGACGTCCAGCTCGCCCGGCGCTTTGACGTCATGACATTGCTCCGCTGGTCGGCCAACGAGGAATTCGAACAGCTTGTGCTTGCCATCGTCCGCAACCTACCCTTGCGTCACCCGAGTGTGCTGACGCCGCGGGGTCTACGCCGTATTCTCCAGGTCACGGGCGGCGTCACCGCCTGGGTGTTCCGGCTCCTCAACGATGTTGCGATCACGGCAATTGAGAGCGGTACGGAGGAGATCACCGATGCCGCTGTTGACGCTTGGAGGCCAGTCAGCGAGGAGGAGCCCGCCTTCCAGTGACCGAGATGGGCCGCGACCATGAACCGAAGCCCTTTCCGGTTGTGCTTGAAGCATATCCGGACGAGGTGCTCTCGTCCTGGCTGCGCCGACACGCTGCTTACTACGCTGTCTCAGAAGCGGCACTCATCGCCTGGCTCGGGCTGCGGGTATCGACCTTGCGTACAGTCGATCACCGGCTCAGCCTTGAGCAGGTTGGATGCCTCTCACGCGTGCTCCGCTGCGACCCCACATGCCTCGTCGGCATGAGCCATGCTGGGCTACCGGCCGAGGCTCGGCTTCTGACGCGGCAGAACAGGGCTCTGGTCTGTCGGTCATGTGTCGAGCAGCATCAGGCGGCGGGCGCTCATGGTGTGGCGCTGAAGAGCTGGATTGAGGCGTGGCGGATCACCTGCCGGCTGTGTGGCGGACCGCTCTCGGAACGCAGTGGCTCACACGGCAGTGCCTTGAGTCTGCGTGAAACCAGCCCCTTTGGAGAAAGGTGGTGGGACGGCGCGAGGGCCGGGGAGTGCCTCGTTGAGAATCATGTAACTGGCCAGACTTCTATGCCTGAAGCGCCGCTTGCGCTGATGCGCCTGTTGCTTCTGCCCAGCTGGTATCGCCCCGGCCAGCCTTTCGATGGGTTTTATCATGGCTGGCTGCTGAACGAACTCATCCCAGGGTTTGACGACCATGCGCGATTGGTGAAGCGCCGGGTGAACCAGGGAGCGATCGGTAGCATTCCGCCTGACCTGAGGGTAGCCTTGCTCGCCGGCCTTTCCTCGGTTGCGGCAAGCCCCGCCAGCATCATTGACTACCTGCGCCCAGCCTGCCGACTGATCTACAGGAGGCACTTTGAGGCATTCGCGGCCGTCGCTGTCGGGGGCATCGCGCCTCCGATTGACATCTAATTTGAGAAAATGGGCTGGCCATTTGTCTCATTATTGATGCCCAAGGGTGCTGGGAAAGCGATATTCTCATTCCAAGATGTCAGCTGACACCTTCGAAACCGGCTGAGGCTGAAGCCGAAGCGGAAAACGAGGACGATCAGGATGCCCTTGCGATCGAGGACAGCGTCATTCGCGAACTCGCCCGGTCCTTGAGCCCCCGCCAGCGCTGATGCACCCGACGAGGTCTCAACTCCGCCGTGGGGCAAGCGGCCCTGATCAGGCCGTCTTCAGATCCACAGCCGATTCCTTGCCGGAGCGGCGGTCCGCCCCAACCTCATAGGAGATCTTCTGGCCCTCAGCCAAGCCACGCAGGCCAGCACGCTCCACGGCGCTGATATGAACGAACACGTCCTTGCCGCCGTTGTCCGGCTGAATGAAGCCGTAGCCCTTCTGATCGTTGAACCACTTCACCGTTCCTGTCGCCACGAAGCTTTTCCCTCTGTTGAAGTCGCCCAGGTGAGAGAAAATCTAACCGCAGAACGCGGAGAGTGTCGAGCGCCGCGTATAGATCCTCAAAGAGATCAGCATCCACAAAGAGCTGCATCCTTGCCAGCGTCAGCACTCCTAGTGTGTGGTGGAGCGGCCTATGAGCAGTGGGCCGGGGAGCGCCAGGCTCGAAATGTGGTCCCTCATCCCAAGCCTCATCATGAGCAGTAAACGCCGCGCAGTTTCGCGTAACACCCAGTATGGAACGCGAAGAAGAGCCCCGGCGGGCAGGGCCAGCTCTGTCGTCAGCGTTGACGCTGACCAGCACCAGGCGCACGATCAATACCTGTGATGGTCGAGCACGGCGCTTGGACTCCCGAAGCTGCCCGTCGCTCCCCACGGGCAAGGCCGCGGGACCCTTCCTCCCCGCGGCCTTCGCCGTATTCGGCCGCGAATTTCTGGTAGGCGCATTAGGGAACAGGTTGGATGGGACCTTCCCTAAGCGCAAAAGGGGCTCCAAAGATCGCTGCAGCGTTGGGCGGCAGGATTGCGCAGTAGGTTGAGTAGTCCATCCCGTAGCCCACCATGTGGCGGGTGTCCCCGCACCAATGTCCCCCGGCTGTTTCCCCCGTGTCCCCGGGCAGAGCGCGATACTGGACCCTGTAGTCCGGCACAGTGATCCAGCTTCCGTTGACGAGCATTAGCACCCCGGCTGGCGTCACCCGGTAAGGGGCGGGGCGATAATCCTTGTCGTTGCAGCAACTGTTTCCCAGCCTGTCCTTCAGATGCGAGTAGATGTCATGGGCTTCCGCAGGCGGCTCATAGCCGACGAAGAGCAGGGCCGCAAAGAGGCCAGGCTTGAGAGACATAAGCCGCTCTCCCCCATGATGGGCTGGCGGCGCTCATCAGAGCGTCAGCACAACGCTACTCGATCCATTCTACTCCTGACCGGGAACCCCGTCGCCCACCAGCCAGGGAAGGCCACGCAATTTCGCAGATTGTCAGTATGGAACAGACGCGGGTTGGGCTTGTTGCTGAAGCTGAGGCAGATCGGAAGCCCAACATGAAACCCATCCTTGTGTTCCTCGCTATTGCGGGTTTGGCGACTGGCGCCATGCCTCAGTCGGGACCCACAACCCTGAACATGACCTGTGCCCAGGCCAGAGGGATTGTGGCTTCTCAAGGCGCAGTCGTGCTGCACACTGGACCGACGACCTACGACCGTTATGTTCAGGTCTCGAGCTTCTGCGCCCCTGGAGAAACAGTGCATCCTGCCTGGATCAGAACGGCTGATGCCGCCCAATGTCCTGTCGGAGGAGTTTGCCGGTCGGTCGACCTCGAGAACGGGCGATAACAGAGGCCGAGTAATTTCGCATAAGCCGCAGTATGCAACGCGATTGGAAGTTTCCGGAGCTTATTCTGGTCAGCTTGTGGAATACAGCGCAAGATATTCAGCGAAAACATCTTTTGCGAAAATCTCGGCGGCTCCATGAACACTCACGAATGCCTGACGCCGCACTGGGCAACAGAAAGGCCTTCCCGCCCGCCGTTGCCTGTGGGTGAGGAGGCCTCCCGGTCCTGAAGCTAGTTCCTGAAGGCTGGATGCGTACAGCCTTCCCTCATGTCAATGCATCCGCTGAAAACGGTTTCAGCGCCGCCCACGGAAAAGCCCCGTTAGGCGATGAAGGGACTAACTATCTCCGATGGAAACTCGGAGGGGAGAAGATCAATCCTTTTGGAGCGGCCAGTCTGGCCGCGGGAGCCCATAGCCTTTCGCAAGATCGACTTGATGTGTTCCTTCACAGCAGCCTGATCCGTCCCAAGACCTGCCGCAATGTCGCCGGTCTGCTTGCCTGCTGCAATCAGGAGAAGAATTTGGGCCTCCGGCTCTGACAGCCCCTGGCTCCGAGTTTGGTTCAGGTTGGTCGCCAGTCGTGTCCCGTCCGCGTGTAAATGCCTAATTGGAGTGTCCAGTTTAGCCATCGCATCCCCCAGCCGGAGGGATTAACCCCTCGTTAACACTTGTCTCCTGTGCAGAGGCAACGTGCTATTGCGCTTCGGTGGTAGAGAAGCCTCCCCCGCTGCTCTTCGGAGAGCAGGGCATAACGAGGATCGGTCAGGACGGAGTGGGAGTGGTCACCACCATCTGAAAGACATCGCTTCCAGCCGGCCTGAGCTTCTCAGTCCCACTGCTGAATTCAGGGCGATTGCCAGGGGCACTTTGTGCAACAAAGTTCCCTCTGGGCAGACGATCTCCAGCTGCCACAGGCCCCAATCCTCAATGACGTCACCATATTCCTGTCGCAACTCAGTGACGAACTGCCAGGCTTGTGACTTGGCCTCATTCAGGTTTGCTGCCTCCGCACCCGTATCGTCTGGGATCGTGGCATCGCTGCTCACAAGGTGGAAATAATACCGCGTTGGCATGGATCTGCCCCGTGTGGCCTTCGTGAGGGGAGGGCGATCTCGCCTAGGGAAGTTGAGCACACAGCGTGAGAGCCGTGATAGCGGCTGTGGTTGCGACTGCCAGCAAACTGGCATTGACGGAGTCGAGTTCACCCCGCCGGGGGTTCAGGATCCACTTAAACAAGGTTCAGCCTATAAATCGCGGTAACATAAGTTAGCGCCTACATGGACCGCCTGGCTGTGACGTCAACCTGTGCCCAGGAGATTTGCGCCTCTTCGAGGAGAGGTTGATCCTTTGGCCGAGTGATCGCGTCACATCGTGCGGGCAGGGCGCGTTCTTAGGGCCAATCGCCTCAGGCGCCCAATAAACGCAAACGCCCGCCAAAAGGCGGGCGCGGGCGAATTCTGCTGTGCAGCTGATCTTAGGCAGCAGCGGTCTGGCGAGCGATAATGTCGATCTGAGAACGCGAGATGCCGAGGTCGTCGAGCTCGCGGTTCGAGAGCAGCGACAGCTCACGGACAGTTTCCCGGTAACGGAAATACGCCTGCACTTTGGCGAGGATGAAAGAAACGAACATGGTGAGCTCCTACGGGTCGGCGGCCATTCGGGGATGGCCTGTGTTCTTGTTTTGCAAGGCAGAAAGTACGCTGGCGCGATGCACAAAAGAAGAGCAAATGCCGTAGAGGAGTCATGCGATAAAGGCATGAATGAGCAAGATATGCTACAAGAGCTTGCTTTGGGAGCATATCTTTTCGCTCGATGCTTGGTAACCTGAAAAGCCAAACGCCTCAGCTGAGGAGATCGGGTTCAGAGACCCTCAGCCGAGGCGCAGGCGGCTTTGTGGAGCCGACACCGCAGGGCAAACCAAGCCCGCCAACCGTGGCTATTTCATGAGGCGAGCCAGAGGCTTCGATGTCTGCCCACAGTCGCCGCAGGTTAACCTCACGATGTGGAACAGATGAGGTTCAACTCGCGCAGGCTTGCCTCGGAACGCCCCTGCTGAGTAGAGCTTCTGTTGGGCGGTATGGTCCACTACCTGTCCTACTACTGTCGTTGTCTTCTCCAAAAGGTTCAGAATGGCCTACAAACTCTCCCGGCTCGCCCCTGGCAGCTATGACGTGCTGCTCCATGGGGTGATCATCGCCAGCCTGGTTCAAAGCGGTAGAACAGACGACGCGACTTGGACGGCAGAACTCCTGCTCGACCTGCCTCCTGGAGAGAGGCCTGCTCCGTTCACCGAACCCGAGCATACATTTGGCAGTCTTGAAGAAGCCCAGAGATGGCTTGGAGATGCTGAGATCCGTGGAGCTGGCGAGGACGCCTAGGCCATGGCAGAGGTCATTCAGTTCCCGAAGCGGACGGAGACACAGACGCTCCATTTCGATGAGAAGCATGCCTTCGGTGAAATCGGCGGGCTGATGCTCTCCCTCGTGCAGGAGCAGGACAAGGCAGATACGCCCTACACGCTCGTGCTGTTCGGCGGGGACGACGTGTTCTTCCCGCTGGAGTCGTTTGAGCCAACACCGGAAGGTTTGGAACTCGCCAAGATCGCTGGCGAAATCACATTGCGTGCACTCGCTGTCGGTCATGAGAACTGGGCTGAGTAGTCTCGCATTCACAAAGGCTGCGCACGGAGACGAGACGTCGAGCAGGGGTAATCCCACCCCTTCATCCAAGCACCACGCCGAGCCTACCTTCTCTTGGAAAGGCAGCGTCAGAAAGGCCAACTCAAAATGGCAAACGATCCGGGCAATCAGACCCCTCTGGCCAAGCACAGGCGAGATGATTTGGATGAGGCCCGCGAGGCATACCTCCTCAAGCACACACCCGGCCTGAAGGAGCACGATGCGGCACAGCACAGAGCCTTCCTACAGATTGAGGAGGATGCACTGGCGCGCCATCCCGATCCAACACCGGGCGACATCGCCGCTGCGGAAGCCGCGGAGGCTGTCCTCCCATCCAGGAAGAGGACGGAGATTCAACTACGACGAAGCTTTGAGTCCCTGGCTGTGCATCTTCCCAAGGACGCCAGGCGCAAACGCAAGAGATTCATCCAGCGCGGCCAGCGCGCGTGGAACAGAGCCAATCCGCCACCGCTGACATCGGAGCAGGAGCGAACCCTCACGGCAACCTTTATGAAGGCTTATGGGTGGTGATCACCCATTGGGCGGGTCGCATTGACGGCAGCACACAGGAGTCTGTCGCCACGCGATATCCAGACCCAGCGAGTATGGCCGTTCTCCCGAAGTTTGACCAATCGCCTCTCGCCGTTCGGGAAGTCGTCACCTGCATAAGCCCGATCGTTTCGATCCAGCCCAGCAGCGCACCAAGCGCAGATCAATGCTTGCGGGCTTGAACCAGGTAGGCGGGGACTGTTGTCTCTCCAAGAGCCTTGCAGGCTTCGAGCCGGTGCAGGCCCTCTACCAGAACAAAGCGACTACCATCCGGCCGCACCAGAATAGGCGTTTCCTGACCTTTCGCCAGCATGCTCTCGGCCAGGGTTTCAACCTTGTGCGGATCCACCGTCTGACGTCGTTTCACAGGCACATAGACATCCTGAACTGCAAGCATCTGCCGCTTCAACACCATCCCGACTACTCCTGTGTCTGTCCTCTCAGGTGAAGCTTATGCGCAGCAAGGTGGCTTGCATAGGAACATGCCTTCGCGACGGGCGTTCACCGACAGGCCCAGCTTGGCAATTTGGTCTGCGTATGCGCTGGACTTCCTCAACCGGAGACACATCCATGAGCAAACTCACGGCACTGATCGGCTTCATCTTCCTGGCTGTTTCGTCTGCCTGGGCGCAGACCCCAGCACCCACCACCCCGGCACCTGGTGCTACTCCCGGCTCTCCCCCTGCCGGGGATGCTGCCGCAGGTGGAGGTCTTGCGGATTACTGGTGGCTCATTGTGCTCGCCATCATTGTCGCCGCAGCCGTCTGGTACTTCTCCCGCAGTCGCGGCCGCAACCGCAATCAGCTGTAGGAAGCCTATCCTCCAGCGCGGCAGTTCTGGAACGGCCCGATGGGCGTTGGCGTTGATGAGCCGACGTGTTGATGCTCATGACCGTCTCCGAGGCAGAGCCCGGCCCCGCGCCGGGTTCTTTTTGCCTATGCTGACTTCTGCACTCCAAGGATGCGGACCCTGAGAACGTGAGACGTGCCACTCAATCTCCATTGATGCTTTGGCGGTACAGATCCGCTGGCCGCGCTCATCTCGAACTTCAATGACAACATCGCGGGTATCGCCCCTCCCCAGACGGTTTGTTCCGATCTCGGCCGCTGAGCGGGTTGCCGCTTGCAGCGCAGCGTCCAGGCTGTCGAACTCGGCGCCGTCGTCATCGCGCACGCTCTGTGCGCCATCGTGAATGTCGAAGTAGTAGCGGGCCACGGCGATCTCCTCTGGGCCAGCACAACTGCGTCGGACATGGTCCGTACCAAGCGGTAAGCGCCCCGGCTGAGGTGCTGTCAGGATAACCTCAACCAGGGCGCTTAGCGGAGCGTGGGGCTCCGCATCTGTTCGGGCTGATACGCAACGCGCCCGACACACTCATCCTGTCCGACTCAGGTAAACAATCTGTGGACATCGACAGGCGCAGCATGTGCAGTATGGAACGAGGAACCTCATCCGTGTGAGCCGGAAGAAAAATCGTTGCCGAGTCAGATGAAGGTACGCGGCAAATACATCTCTTCAGGCGTCACGATCTCTTTGGCAACGAGGGATCTCGGAGGATCTGCCGCAGATCAAGGGATGTGAGGCTGAGAGATCAGTCGCAGCGGCGTCACGAGGACGTCATCGAGCTGCATTAGGCGAGACCCGTGGCCGCTTGGCCCGAAGGGCAAGGGCAGGTACGGATGCACTGCCGTCCTTGCCCCTCATCCAATCCCAGCAGTAGCCGCGGCACTCAGTTCAGGCTTCAGTGACCCTGGCGTGCCACCTGCGCGATGTCGTGCCTGGCAACGCCGATGTCCGACAACTCACGGTCCGACAGAGCCTTCAATTGCCGTGCAGTTTCACGAGCACGCAACCGGCGACGAAGACCTGACAGAACGACTGATAAAAACATGACACAACCTCAATGATGAGCCAGCCCAAGCGCAAAGGCGCCGCGCACGGGCAGCGAGAAAAAAGGCCACCTTTGGGGTGGCCGAGTTTAGGGAGGAAACCCGCCACAGGGAGGCCGTGGCGGAGGACGGGTCATCTACAGCGCACTCGGCACAGGACAAACCTGAAAGTGGTCGGCCCTGGCATGCGGAAAGAGCATGGAACGGATCCGGAGCGTTTACCCCTCGTTTACGGCTGCCGGATAGCTCACGCAGGAACCTTGCCGACGATCCAAGCAGTCGCCACTGGGCTGAAGCCGATTTCGAGCAACTCCTCCTCGAGGTCCTCAACAGGATCAGGCTCAAGTGTAATCGAGTTGTCTTCGTCTTCCGCACCGGGCTCCCGCCCGCCTTCATCCTGCTCCGCGTCCTTGATGGGAGCTACCGTGACGCGCACGACCGGATCTTCGTCGCCATCATCCTCGCTCTCGTAGACCTTGAGTGTGACCCAGCGCTCCTCGACCTCGTCCTCGTAGACTGTCTTCCACTCGCCCATGTTCCCCTCCTGGATCAGGCACCGGGGAAGACCCGGCGCTGCTTCTGTCGCGCTCTAGCGCTTAACGCCATCACATTGTCGTGCTTCAGCGCCCTAGCGCTGTTGTATGCCGACGGGGCACCCCCCACGTCTTCAATGCGGAGGCACATCCCGCAACCCCTTGACCGCCTCCGTAGACTTCAGCCCCGTTCTGACCAATCCCGACGGGGCTTTTTCATGGGCTTCATCGACATGACAGGCCACTGGTCTGGACTTTAAATGTGGAGCTCCCGTCGATGTCGAAGGGCACCCCAGGTCGGTATCTGTTTCGGACATCAACCCAGTCGCCTCAGCGCGGCATGCAAGTGGCTCAGGAAAACTGTCTCACCCATGACCTTGTAGCTGTAGAAGGGTAGGGGCGATCGGGCTGCCACGGAGGACCTTCGGTCTCGCCTCGTTGGCCGTCATGATGGGAACCGCAAGACCTTGAAGCAGAGGCAGCATGATGATGCCAGCCACGATGGTAAGCACGGCAACGATGAACGCGGCTCGTCCGTACGCGGCTCTTCTGCTGTGATAGGGGAGGCAATTCCTCGGGGGACTGAACACAGCGTTGTTATCATTCACCGCGGTCAGTGGCCTGAGTTTCAGGTGCGCCAACGGCATAAGGCCGTGCGAGAATGCCTTGTTGCTACAAGCAGAAATCACGACCTTCATCTGATGGCCTCCCCTACGAGGTCTTTCGGTGAGTGTACGTTGCCCACCTGATTCAGGCTCCCGCCCGAAGGGGTAACTCCGCCGCTCCAAAGAAGTACAAGATCTCAAAATGTTGGTTTCAGGTCACCTGGAATGCGCGCTGAGCTCTCTCGCGGATCTCGTCCAGTTCGTCCCGAAGGGAATTGATCTGCCCCTCGATCCCTCCAAAGCACGTGCATGCTGGCGTGATGAACAGGCGTCCATCCTCGCCCCGGGGGTGTAGCGGAGGAGGTCGATCTTCACGCCTGCCGGGTTGTCCGGTGTTCCAGGCCGGATTTCGAGCTCCAAGGCTCCCAAGAGATGCATCGATGGATTTCCTTGCGAGGGCTGAGAGTGAGGCCGCATGCCGGCTGCCTGTCAGCGGTCGGCAGGGTGGGTGGAGCGAGACCCCGGATCGGCTTGTCGGCGCTGGAGCAGCAGCGCGATCTCCGGCCTGTTCTCTCCTAGCCACTGTGTGGCATCAGGCTGGCTGACGACACACTCGATCGCGGCCCAGGTGGGGTCCTCGAGCGACTCGTCCCTCAGTCGCGTGGCCGCATAGTCGATGAGCCGATGAAGGCCCTCGTAGCCGGGCCGCGCCTCAAGCGCATCGGCGACCCAGACGCTGGACCAGCCCTTCTCGGCAAGATGCAGGATGCTCAACGCATTGGCCTCGCGAAACCAAGGCGTCGCGTCGAACTCGAGAGCGAGTGCATTATCGGCAGTATGGCACGAAGCCCGGATCATGGCTTGCCTCCCGGATTAGCTCCCCTGAGAGGTATTTTACCACACGCTGACATCAGGGCTGTCCTGGCACAACGGTTTCCTGCCCGTCATTGAGCGGGTGGAGGTCTCGAACCATCTGGTGCAACCGGGAGGTATCCAGATGAGTGTAGATCTGGGTTGTCTCGATGCCGGCATGGCCGAGCAGTTCCTGCAGCACGCGCAGGTCGGTACCGCCTGAGTGCATGTGGGTGGCGAAGGCATGGCGCAGCACGTGCGGTGACACCCGCTCAGGGCTCGCCAGCCCTGCCGCCACCGCGGCTTCCTTGATCTCCAGCAGGGCGGCCTGACGCGTCAGAGCCTTTGCTCCGTTACGCACCGAGTGGAACAGCCAAGGGCTCGGCTTGCCGCCGGAATAGGCGCTGGCCAGCTTCTGCCACTGGGCGACGGCCCCAATCGCCGGCTCATGCAGAGGGACGAGCCGCTGCTTGTCGCCCTTGCCGCGCACCAGCAGCATGCGGGTGCCGGGGCACGCAGCATCGGAAGGTAGCGACAGCGCCTCGCTGATGCGCATGCCCGAGGCATAGAGCGTCTCGAACAGAGCGGCGCGGCGGGCATAGCCGGCCTGACGGTAAAGACCGACCGAGGAATCCGCCGCGAGTGTATGGGCCGTCTCCAGGAGAGCCTCCGTCTCGGCAATCGATAGGACGAAGGGCAGCTTGCGGGACTGCTTCATGGCCGACAGATGGGATGTGGGATCGCGGGAGCCGAGTTCTTCCGCGATCAGGAACTTGTGCAGGCCGCGTGCCACTGTGATCCTGCGGGCAATGGTCGATCCGGCATAGCCGCGCTGATCAAGAGTGGCGATGTAGTCGCGGATCTGCTCCAAGCCGACCTCGTCTAGGCTCAGGCCGTTCTCAGCGAGCCAGGCGAGGTAGCAGTTGAGATCGTCAGTGTAGGTGGCAAGGGTGCCCGCCGAGGCCCCGAGCTCCGTTGCCAAGGCATCGAGCCAGAGCTGGGCCAGCCGCTGATTGGTCCGCATGAGATCCTCCTGATCAGGAGAACCCTGCCACAGCAACCGTTACAGACTTCTTGTCAAAAGACTAATTATGCGAACACCTATAGGTCATTTGGTCATGTCAACGACGTGATCGACCTACCCCTTTGAGGGCTTGGCGCCGGTCCCTGACAGTCGTACCATCAGGTGTCAACGACGCGGATGACGGCCCATGCACCTGCAGCGCATCGTCCTCCCGAGCGGCCACGTCACCTGGACCGCCTATGACGGTGACGCCATCGTCACCGAGATCCGCGAGTTCGTCATCTACCTGGAGGCGCGCCATCACGCCCCGAGCACCGTTGCCCACTATGCCCGGCACGTGGTCCGGCTCGGCAACTATCTCGCGGCCATGGGCAAGAGCTTCCGCGAGATCACACCCTTGGACCTCGACTGCTTCATTCCCGGGGTGATCCGCCATGGCCCAATCCTGGATCTGAAGACCGCCTTGAACATCATCCCGCTGCGCCCGGAACCCGTGGACGTTTCCACTAGCCTGCACAACCAGATCCTGTTTGCAATCAAAGCCTTCTACACCTTTCTGGACATGCGCCACGCCGCGCTGATCTTTGGCGCCGGCGAGAGGCCGCGAACCTATCATCCTGACGCTTACAAGCCTTTCCTGGCCCATATCACGCAGCGGAAGCCGCGACGCCGCACCGAGAGCCGGTCGGACCATCAGGCCCAGGCGGCATCCGCCAAGCGGGCCGTCGACCACCGGCTGAAGCCGGAGCAGGTTCTGAAGATCATTGAGGCGGCCAGCCTCATGCGCGATGCCTTCCTGGTCGTGCTCCTGTACACGACCGGCATTCGGATCGGCGAGGCGCGGGGCCTGCTGCACGAGGACTTCCGGTTGGAGGAGAACATCATCTGGGTCACGCCCCGCCTTCACGAGAACAAAGCGCGCGTCAAATACGCCAAGGCGCGGCCGATCCCGGTGCTCGACTTTGTGATGAAGATGTACGAGGACTATATCGCCAGCGACGAATACCTTCCGGCCTTCGAGGCCGGCACGAGTTATGTGTTCTGCAACATCGCCAAAGCGCAAATCGGCCGCGGGCTGTCTGAGAGCAACGTCTACGACATTCAAAAGCGTCTGGTCCGGAACTCGGGCATTGCGTTCACCTGGCACATGTTCCGCCACACCCACGCCAGCGAAGCGATCGCTCAAGGCTATAGCCTGCTTGATGTCGCTGACCGCCTCGGGCATGCCAGCCCGCAGACGACCAATGCGATTTACAAGCACCTGTTCAATGCCGAGTACAAGAAGCTGCAGATCAAGAACCACGCGGAGGTCGAAGAGCGCCTGAATGACTTGCGGCGTATCGGCCTGGCGGAGGAGAAACTCAAATGGCTCTGAAGCTCGCCCGAAGCTACGACCCAGACGTCGCCTATCTCGGGAGCCTGCGGGTCTTTCTGACCGCCCTGCACCCTGCCCTGCTCGAACGAGACCTGTGGGGCTTCCATACGCTTCGGGAATGCTTTGGGATCGATGCCGGATCCGCGTTATACGCGCCGGACGGTTATGGCGAGGCGCGGAACGCTCAAATCCTCCGCGACGCCCAGGAGATCGAGCCCAAGAGTGGCCGCGTCGAGAGAAACACCCATGGAGGACGGGGCAGAAAAGGCCGCCCCGCATCGATTATCCGACAGCGCGGTCAAACGCTGCCCGATAAGTTGCTGGGTGGCATCGGTTTCGACTTCGTCGATGTGCCGGAGCCCTACAAGACGGAACTCAAGGCGTTTTTTGCCTGGCGCCTGTCACGGCCACAGAGCCGGCACTATCGCTGGTACACGCGAGCGGTCCAGTTAATCCCCTTCTGTGCTGACCTTGCATCCACTCATGCACCCGCGGTCCGCCACCTGATCGACTTCGGGCACCCCATCGAGAGCGGTTCAGGCAGCGGAAGCACGCCCCTTCGGAACCTGTTCGAGAATTGGCTGGCAGAGAGGGAATACTCGGTTCGCCCCACGAAGAGCAAATGGCGTCGGGACGCCACGATCCATGAGACAGCCTATGGGCCCGTGGCCAGTGCCGTGGCCAACGTCTTGGTGTTCACCCTCATCCTCCTGCGCGAGAAGGCCAAGCCGGTGGAGGCCAGAGACCTGGTTCTTCTGGAGGATGTTTATCCCGCGGATGACGTTCCGGTGACGCGGTCCAAAGCTCCCTATCTCAGCTTCTTCCGCATTCAACTTCCGTGGCTGCGTAACGTGGCACGGCGCTATGTTCTCAACAAAATCGAGCACAAGGAGCTCTCGCCGCGCACTCTGCCATCCTATCTTGCTTCTCTCGGGCAGATCGAAGCATGCCTGTACAGCCTTCATTCCCCGCCTCGCCCTGAACACATCACACAGGAGTTCATCGAGCATACGTTCCTGTCATGGGGAAACGAGCGGGGATTTACCGGGCAGAACTGGTATACGGATCCGCTCAACATGATCCAATGGGCCTCCGCCTACCTCCCGGAATACCGCTGGCGCCGCCTTGTCTTCGATAAGAGAAACGTTCGCAAGGTTCGCAGCTATCATCCCCGGACGCATGAATATGAACGTAATCTCGAAGGCGCGATGGTGCCCGAGGAGGTCATTGAGCAGATCTTCCTGAGGTTCGACTCCCTGACGGTTGTCTGCAAACGTCTTCTGATCATCGCCCGCTACACGGGCATGCGGTCCATCGACCTGCATGCCCTTGCGTTCGACTGCCTGGACCCGGATGCGGACGACGCGGACTTCATGCTGCTGACCTTCTATCAATCCAAGGTCAAGCGCTGGAACACCAAGCCGCTGCACAAGAACGATGCCGCCCATGCTCTGGTCATCCAGGCCATCCAGGAGCAGCAGGACGACGTCCGGAGGGCATGGGGCCGCAAGACACAATACCTGTTCCCGAACAGACTCGGCGATGCCGAGGTCCATCTCAGTCCTGGCCACACCCGGGACGTGATCGCGAAGTGGATCATCCGCCAAGGCATTCGTGACAAGGACGGCAGCATCTATAGGTTCGGCTGGCATGATCTGCGCCATTTTTACGGCACCGAGCTGGCGTTGGCCGGCTATGACATCATGATGATCCAGATGGAACTGGGCCATGCCTCGGCCGATATGAGTCTGATCTATGTCAACCAGCGTTTGAAACTGAAGAAGAAGGCCGTGCTCGAAAAGGGTGGCGGCAAGTTCATCTCCATCAAGGGCGAGGTCGACGACAAGGTTGCCGAACTGGCGCTGCGCAAGGATGCTACTCTGGCGGTTGATGTTCCGGGCGGCCTCTGCTCGCTCCCGGGCCAGATCGGCGAATGGTGTGAACACAACGGAGCCTGCTTCACATGCACGTACTTCCGGGCCGATATCGGGCAGTTGCCGTTCTTCGAGAAGGAAATGCGCACCATGGCTGCCAGCCTCACCCGCCTCAGAGGCGAGGTGGAAGCCTTTGAGCAGGACGGCCATCGGCGCATGGCTGAAATCGGTCGAAAGCGGATGGACCGGACGCAGCAGGGAATTGCAAACATCAAGACCATCATCAGGACGATCAAGGCGGAGGGGACCTACAGTGGCCGGACGCGAAAATACCAGCGGGCTGCTTGCGGCAGCCCAGCAGCGGAGTGTGACCAAGCGGCGTGCGGTCGAGGAGATCCTGGGCACCATGCGCCAGAACGGTGAGGTCATCTCGTTCAAGACCGTCGCCGAGCGCGCCAATGTTAGCCGCGAGTATCTTTATCGCCAGTTCAAGGAGGTGATCCAGCAACTGCGCACGGCGGCGCTTCAGCAGGTTGTGACGATCGATGGCGAGGAGGTCCGGGTTCGCTCGGCCGGCCGTGCCGCAACGATCGAGGTAGCGCTGCGCCACAAGATCAAGCGGCTGGAATCGGAGCTGGCCGAGGTGCGTCAGCAGAAAATGGAGCTGGATCGCCGTTATGAGCGCGCGCTCGGCGAAGCGGAGGAATGGCGCAGCCGGCATCAGCGCGCCGTGACCGAACTCCTTGAGGTGCGCAGCCGATTGACAAGTTATGGGTCGTCATGAGCCATGACGGGCGAAGCCGTCACGGCTTGGAAACCGGAGGCCGCCGGCACGCGGAGCGGTCAAGAAGGCCCGCAGGGCCCCGCCGGAGGCGGCAGGCCGCAGGCCTGTTCTTGACAGCGAGCATGGCGGAGGCACCTCGTTCGCGCCGCCCGTGGATGACATGTCAATCAGGTCTAAATGCCTGCTGAACCTGAAGATTTATAGAACACCTCCAGGTAAATGCGAAATGTTATTGCGTTAAGTAACTGCTCCCCTTTCGTAAAGAATGAGTGGCCGAACCTTTCCGTCACTCTTTGTGGACGATTGTTGTGTTACGGACGACTAAGTGGGTGTCCAGCACATAGCGGATGTCACGAGCTGACTGGCTTTGCAGCAACTCGACGAGTAATGACAACGCGGCCTTGCCAGCTTCCACAGACCGGTTTGAAACCGTAGTCAGAGATGGATATGTAGCGGCGCCCAGCACATCATCACACCCGATAACACCGAACTGGCTAGGAACATTGATTTTCCGATCCGCCAGTCCAGCGAGAATCCCCTGCGCCGTCAAATCGTCGAATGCGATCGCAGCCGTGGCTCCTGTAGTCATGATCGCTGTGACGGCCTCACGCCCTGCGTCATAGCTCGGTACGATGGCAGGCACTATGTCGACTTTTAGTCCCAGGCGCTCAGCCGACTTACGCACTGCAAGTCGGCGTTGCTTGTTCGACCAAGATGTCACCGGTCCCGCGACATAGACGATATGCTGGTGTCCGAGTTCCGCCAGATGGGCAACCGCCTCGCGCACGCCAGAGCCGCTATCGATCAGAACGCGGGGAATGCCCTCGACATCGCGATTGATCAGAACCAAGGGCCGCTGAGCAGCATGGGCTCGAATGCGTTCGTCCGACAAGCGCGATGAGGCGAGGATCAGCCCCTCGACCTGTCCTACGAAACGGCCCACGAGTTTATCTTCTTGCTTTGGGTCCTCATCCGAATTGCCGAGAAACACACAGAAATCCGATCGATCAGCCTCCATTTGGGCAGCCCGGATTAAAGGCGGGAAGAATGGATTGGCAATATCAGGGACGATCAACGCGACATTCCCGTGCCGCCCCGTACTCAAGGCACGAGCCGTCTGGTTGGGCACATAACCAAGCTTCTCGGCAGCATGCAGCACGCGCCTGACTGTCTCAGGGCTTAGCATCTCCGGACGGGTGAAGGCACGAGAGACGCTGGAGCGGGCGACACCCGCCGCCTCCGCTACCTGCTTAATGGTCAGCTTCTCTTTCTGCCCACGCACCGTTGCCCCTTTGTCACCAGCCACCAGTACCGGCCATTTCACTCAAGTACAATGCTCGCTCCTTCCTTTAGAATGGAGTTCCCCCAGTCAGCCCGTTGACATGCAACCGGTTGCAGGGTTTAGTTCATGCCATTGCCAGAGTCAGAGCACAAGAGCCCACCACATCAGCTGGCTCGCCGCATTCAAGAGGCTACCGTGACGGATACTCCTACCCAGTCCCCTGCCCCAGTGAGTCATCGCATGGTCGAGCAGCTTCGTATGGAGAGCTACCGCACGCGGGCTGAGATGGGGGCCGCCAGCGCCAGCGCAATTGCGGCAGAACTCCGAGAGCGGCTAAGCCGCCAATCCCAAGTGCGAATGATTTTTGCTGCCGCGCCTAGCCAGGCCGAAACCCTCCGTCGGCTTCGGGAGGAGCGGACAATTGAATGGGACCGGGTAACGGCCTTTCATATGGATGAATACATAGGTCTTCCGGCTGATGCGCCGCAGCGTTTTGCGCACTGGCTTGATGAAGCCCTGTTCGCTCATCTCCCCTTCGCGGCTGTACATCACATTGTCCCCGAACCGGATCCCACTACGGCGGCGGAGACCTACGCGGCTCGCTTGGCTGAGGCGCCCATCGACCTCGTCTGCCTTGGTATCGGCGTTAACGGCCATATTGCGTTCAATGACCCCCCCGTGGCGGACTTCCATGACCCGCTCGACGTCAAGATTGTTGCTCTTGACGAGACCTGCCGCCAGCAGCAGGTCGATGATCAATGTTTCGCGCGTTACGACGATGTTCCCGAGAAGGCATTGACGCTTACGATCCCGCGCCTCCTGCGAGCCGATCGCCTGTTCTGCATTGTTCCGGGCCTCGTCAAGCGGGACGCCGTTCGCCGGACCCTCTATGGGCCAGTAGCGACTACTTGCCCGGCCAGCATCCTGCGTCAGCAGGCTCACTGCACCCTTTACCTCGATGCGGAGTCCGACCCCGATGCCGAACGGTGAACTCATTGACGCCGATGCCCTCTGCGACGCCTACCTCGCATCTACAACAGACCTGATGCAGCGCATCCTGACAGAGGAACGTACCGCGACAGACAGGGCCGCCGCTCGTCTCGCCGATCAGATTGCGGCTGATCAACTAATTCATATCTTCGGTCCTGGCGGACATTCAAATCTCGCTTCGCAGGAAGTGTTCTTCCGTGCGGGAGGACTGATGCATGTCAGTGCCATTCTTGATGAAGGAACGCTGCTCTCCAACGGGGCTCTGCGCTCCATGGCGGTCGAACGCACGCCTGGCTACGGCAAGGTGGTGATCGCCAACCAGCGGCTCGGCCAAGGCGACCTTCTCATCCTCGTCAACGCCTATGGTATCAACGCGGCTCTGATCGATGCAGCCATCGAAGCCAAGGCGCGTGGCGTGTTCCTGATTGGCATCAGTTCGCGCGAGCATGCCAGCAACACCTCCCCTGAGCACCCAGCCCGACACCCCACCCGCCAGAACCTGCACGACCTGGTCGACATCGCAATCGACACCAAGGTTCCGATCGGCGACGCCGTCGTGCGCGTTCCAGGAATGAGCCAAGACGTCGCGGCGATCTCCACCTTCGCCAATGCATTCGCGCTCAACTGCCTGGTGATCCGTACCGTATCCAAGCTCATTGAGCGTGGCATCGAGCCGCCCGTGTGGCGGAGCGGCAACGCCCCAGGTGGCGACGAAGCCAATGCACGCTTCATTGCGAATTTCCACAACCGGGTCAGAGCCCTGTGAATTCGTCTGGCCACATTCGGGGACGCAATCCCGCGACCGGTGAGGCCATCGCTATTACGGTCGAGGAGGGTGTCATCGCGGCGATCCAGGCTGCGGATGGAACAAGTCATGAATATGTTGCACCCGGCTTAGTCGACCTACAGGTGAACGGCTTTGCGGGCCTTGATCTCAATGACGGCCACCTTACGCCAAAGCGGGTGAAGACGCTGGCGGACCATATGCTCTCGGTGGGCGTCACGACCTTTCTGCCGACACTGATCACCGCGCCGGAGGCCGACATCATCCGCGCGCTGACGGTCATTGCGGAGGCCCGCCGCCGATTTCCGTTCGTAGCCGAGATGGTTCCTTTCGTTCACGTCGAGGGGCCCTCCATTTCTCCACTGGACGGACCACGCGGCGCTCATCCGGCCGCCCATGTGAGGGCGCCCTCCCTCGAAGAGTTTGAGCGCTGGCAGGCGGTAAGCTCCGGCCTCGTCGGCCTTGTCACGCTAGCCCCCGAGCAGCCCGGCGCAATTGATTACATATCAGCCCTCGTACAGCGTGGCGTTCATGTGGCTCTCGGCCACACAGCCGCCTCACCCAATGAGATTCACGAAGCCGCTGGGGCGGGAGCGAGCCTCTCCACACATCTGGGCAACGGCGCCGCGGCCACCCTACCCCGACACCCCAATTTTTTGTGGAGCCAGCTCGCAGATGACCGACTGACTGCAACCTTCATCGCTGATGGCCATCATCTCCCGGCCGACACGTTCAAGGCGATGGTTCGGGCGAAGGGTCTCGAGAGAGCCATCCTGGTATCGGACGCAGTCGCACTCGCCGGCATGCCACCAGGCCTTTACGAACAGCCTGTAGGTGGCAGTGTCGAGGTCACAGCCGACGGACGTGTCGGCATTGCCGGCACACCGTATCTCGCCGGTGCCGGGTTACCGCTTTGTGCCAATGTCGCAATCGCCGTTCAGATGGCAGGACTGACGCTTAGCGAAGGCCTCAGGCTCGCAACGGAGAACCCCGGTCGCATCGCCGGCGGCCGGGGGCGCCTCGCCGTTGGCACCCCGGCCGATTTAATACAGTTCGCTTGGCAGGAAGGACAGCGCCGGCTCGATGTTTCGGCCGTTTGGCTGCGAGGCGAACAGGTTTTCTCGCGATGATCCGCGCCGGAACAGCCCTGGTGGACATCACGCCGCCGGCAGGACTCGCCCTCTCCGGGTTTGCGGCCCGCAGCCAGCCTGCGCTCGGCGCGCATGATCCTCTAACCGTTCGCGCCGTCGCGGTGGAGAGCACCGCCCTCGTGGTAGCCGACGTGATCGGCTTTCATGGCGACATGGTGCGTCGCATCCGCGATCGGTGCGTGTTGCCCGCCGACAATGTGGTCGTGGCGGCGCTGCATACGCATGGTGGCCCTGTCTCGATGATGGGCCGCCTTAGTCAGCAGCCCGACACAGCTTATCTCGAGCGTCTGGAAGCTGCATGTGTGTACGCGATCAATGAGGCGGTAGCGTCTACCCGGCCCGCCCATCTAACCGCCGGATGGGGCACGGACCCCGGAGTGGCCCGAAACCGTCGCCATACCGGTGGCATGACTGACTCTTCCTTGCCGGTGCTGCGCATCCACGACGCTGCCGGCGGCCTAATGGCAGTGATCACGGCCTATGCCTGTCACCCAGTGGTGCTCGGCGCCGACAACCGACTTTGGACGGCCGATTACCCGCACTATGTGCGCGAGCGCCTTGAAGCCGCCCATCCCGGCGCCATGGCACTGTTTCTCACTGGTTGCGCGGGAGACTCTAATACCGGTCACTCCGCACATGCTTCAATCAGCCTCGCGCCCAGCACATATCGCAGCTTCGAGTCTGCACAGGCCTACGGCGAGCGGATTGCCGCCGCCGCATGTCGAGCTGACGAGGTGCCACTGGGAGAACACGTCTCGGTGGCGAACCGGATCCTCCATCTCGGCTTCGAGCGGCGCGAGACGGAGACCCCAGAGGCCTTGGCCGAGCGCTGGTATCGCGAGCGGGAGACTGCGGATCCCGCGCGCGCAGCGCTACTCAACCATTGGATTGCCTGGGCAAAAGAAACGGCAGGGCGCCCTCTGGAACCAGTTGAGGCGCGTGTCTCCATGATGAACTGGGGAGGCGTGCAGATCGTTGCCCTTCCAGGGGAGATTTTTGCGGAGACGGCGCTTCAAATTCGCCAAAAGATGTCCGGCAACCCGGGTTTTGTTTTTGGCTTTGCAGAAGACAATCCCGGCTACATCCCTCCAGCGTCTGAATATGCGTTCGGCGGATATGAGGTTGACGAGGCACACCGCTACTATGGCCAGCCAGCCACCTTCGCCTCCGGATCGGCCGAAGCTTTGGCCGAAGCGGCCATTACTCTTCTTTCTAGGAGAACCGAAAAATCAATTGGAGTGAGATGATTGTCCTACTGAGTCACTGGGGGCTTCTTGACCAGCAACCGGTTGCATGACAACCTGCCATTTGCCAGCTTCGACACCATTAAAACCAGGGGAACGGGATGATCGGCGCGCTGAATTCTGCCACCACGACTTCACTGAAGCGGCGTTCGGGCCGCACGGCTTTGCTCGGAGCGTTCATGCTCACTGGGCTTTCTGCCGCCTCAGCGCAGACCGTCACGGTCTGGAGCGGCTATCCGGAAATGGCACCGTTCTACGAGCACGTGGCGCAAGGCCTCAAGGCCAAGCACCCGAATCTCAACGTCAAGGTCGAAGCCATTGCGCTTCGCGAGCATGAGAAACGCATCGCACTCGGCCTCACCTCCGGTGTTGCCGGTGCAACCGTGATCGAGCTCCAAGGCTCTACTGTTCGCCGTTATCTCGAAAACGACCTCCTGCCGAAGGCTCCCGACGCGGTGGCCAATTTCGTCAAAGGCAAGACCAATTTTGACGAGTTCTTCACATCCAACGCAAGCTATGATGGTGCGGTCTACGGCGTGCCCCTGTTCCGCGGGCAGGCTGCACTTTTCTACAACACCGACATGTTCAAGGCGGCTGGGTTGACCACGCCACCCAAGACCATGGAGGAGTATACCCAATATGCCGAGAAGCTGACGAAGCGAGGCCCTGATGGCAATCCAACCGTTTCCGGCTGGAGCCTGCGCCTCACCGGCGGCGGGCAGGGTATCGCTGAGAAGTTCTGGATCAATCTGTTCCAGTATGGCGGCTCCGTGCTCGAGCCGACAGCCGACGGCAAGTGGCGTGCCAACTACGCCAACGAGGCTGGTCGCGCGACACTCAAGCAGTACCTGCAGAACGTACATGTTCTCAAGACCGTTACGCCCGAGATGCCGGCCGATGCAGAGGCTTTTGAGCGTGGTCAGACCGCCATGTTTATCCGCGAGTCCTGGGTAATCGGTGACATCGCCTCCAAGGCGCCCAACCTCACCTATGCTACCGCTCCGCTGCCACGTGGCTCGATTGCCCTGCCGACCAATCTCTATGTGAAGGCCGAAGGCGCTGATGCCAAGGCGGCCTGGGACTTCGTCATGGCCACCAACGAGCCCGAGAATCTGACGTGGCTACTCAAGAATGTCGGCTGGCTGCCGAATCGCTCCGGAGTTGACTACTCCAGCGTGACCAACGCGGCCCCGGCGTTCAACGCCTTCGTGAACTACCCGAAGGATTACAAGTTCTTCACGCTGCCCTCGATCGGACCGATCGAGGAGGTACTGACGCGTTTGGCCGCCCAGCTCACCAATGCCTTCCGCAATGCGTCACTGGCAAAGGATGATGCAGCCATCGATGCTTTCCTCAAGTCGGCTGCGGACGAGACCAACCAGATCCTCCGCCGCGAAGGTCTTCTTGGGAAGTAACCTCCTACGCCGTTTTGTCTTGCGTCGTCCGGTGCGCAAGAGCGCACCGGACGGAGTCTGAGGAGGTATCCGGGTGCAGCGCAAGAGATGGATGTTCGCACTCCTCGCGATCTTGCCGACTTTGGCGATTTTCGCCTATGTCCGGATCTATCCTATCGGCGACACGTTGCGCCTGAGCCTGCACAAATGGGATATTCTATCGAAGAACAAGCCATTCATCGGCCTTGCAAACTTCGAGGAACTTACCGGAGACCCGCTGTTCCGGGAGGCACTCCTTAACACCACCATCATCGCATTCGGCGTTCTGCTCATCACTATCCCGCTTGCATTGGTGCTGGCCGCTCTCATCTATCACCGCACCCGCTCGCGCTTTGCCGGTTTCTACGAGACGGCAATCTTCATTCCGCATGTCGTTTCGCTTGTGCCGGCTGCCATGGCGTGGAAGTGGATCTTCGATGCCCGCCTCGGCCCTTTGAACGCTCTTCTCACGACGTTCGGCTTCGCGCCGAAGGCTTGGCTCTTTGATCCGGTTCTGTCAGTTGTGTGCATCATCGTCCTCTGCTCCTGGCAGGCATTGGGCTATGCGGTGATGATCTATCTTGTGGGCTTCAAGAGCCTGCCGATCTCCCTCTACGAGGCTGCCAAGCTCGATGGTGCCTCGGCCCCCCAGAGCTTTTGGTATTTGTCGATTCCCCTGCTCAAGCCGATTACACTGTATGTTTCGGTCGTTACGCTGGTGTCCGGCTTCAACGTCTATGCCCAGGCCTTCGTCTTGGCCTCTGACGCCCAGGGTGCTCCAGGCCGGCAGGTGCGCGTTCTGGTACTCGACATGCTGGAGAACAGCTTTCGCAACTACCGTGTTGGTTATGCTGCCTCCGAGGCGGTTGTTCTGCTGGCGATCGTTCTGGTCCTGACCCTAATTCAGTTCAGACTGTTACGGGAGAAAGGCGTCCGATGAAACCGCTCCCCGAAAACACTGCGATCCGCGGCATGTCCATGCGTACGAAAGAGCGCTTGGTCAACCTCATGATCGATGTGGTGCTGACGGCCACATGCCTGCTGATGATCCTGCCGCTGGTCTTCCTCGTCTCCAATGCCTTTAAGACGCCGCAGGAAATGCTGGCCTGGCCGCCGACTGTCATTCCAGATGATCCGACAGTGGCAAACTTTAAGGCAGTGCTTGGCGACACTCCACTGCTGCGCTGGATCGGAAACAGCATCCTGTTCTCAGTTCTGTCTACCGTCTGCATTCTGGCGACCTCTTCGATTTCCGGCTATATTCTGGGCAAGTTCCGCTACCCTGCGTTCAACGTATTCTTCGCGATTATCCTCGCCACGGCGATTGTGCCGTTCGAGGTCTACATGATCCCGCTCTATTTCCAGGCGAAAGCGCTTGGCATCCTCAACACCACCTGGGGCTTGCTACTGGGCTACCTGGTGATGAGCTTCGGCATCTTCCTCATCCGGCAGAACGTGATCCAGTCGATCCCAGACGAGTTGCTCGAAGCTGCCCGGATCGATGGCGCCGGGGAGTTCTGGATCTTCTGGCGTATCGTGCTGCCGCTCCTGCGCGGCGCTCTTGGAGCGCTTGGGGTGCTGGCCTTTTTTCAGGCTTGGACTGCCTTCGCATGGCCTTTGATCGTAGCAACGACCCGGGACAGCTACACGATCGAGGTGGGGCTGGCTCTGTTTCAGACCGGCTTCACGGTTGATCTTGGGCGGCTCAGTGCAGCCTCCGCGCTAGTCCTTATTCCGAGTATCACACTGTTCGTCCTGCTACGCCGGAACTTCGTACAGGGCGTGGCGAGCACGGGGCTGAAGGAATGAACGGATCGGACTTCTCGCTGGTAGATGTGCGTGCCCGTTACGTGCGGTCCAATGCAGCAACCTTACGTTGGATGCTCACACGCCCACGTATTGCCGGCACTTTCCTCAACACCAAGGTCAACAGTCTGAGCCTCTCGGACTATGGAGACGCAGATGGGGTACGCGGACCCTCCTACCTCTACGGTTGGATCCAGGGGCGAGGGCTTGAGGCGGTTGCGACGCATGCGGCGTTTTTCGAGACGGAGGAGCCCACCCTAGCCGCAGAACTCGATGAGGCCGGGTTTGCTCTCTATCATGCACTCCTGGATCTGCAGCGCCGCGATGGACACGGCTATTTCTGCTACGACCGCGACCTGAACCCTGTCTGTCTTAGTTCCGATGGCGTGCTGCACCAGCAGTCTGCTGCTGACGGAGTGTTCACCTATTCCGATGCTTTCTTTGCCAAGGGCCTCATCGCCGGGGCAGCACGCTATGCTCCGGCGGACCTTCCGGAGCATCTCACTTACCTAGTCGGGGTGGTCGATGCGATCGAACAGCGGCGGTTCCAGATGGACGAGCGCCGTCACCTCTCGCCCCGCGCGGCTTTAGATGAGCCTGAGGATTTCGGTCCGCGGATGATCCTTCTTGGCGCGGCGGGCCTCCTCCACCGCGTTGGGCGGAGTGAGCAGTCAGCATTCGCTGATCGCTTCATCGCCCATATTCTCAAATATCATTTTGACCCGCAGAGCGGTCTTTTACGCAACGTCCCTGGGACGGATGTCTGCAATGTGGGGCATGCTATTGAGTTCGTAGGCTTCGCACTAGACCATCTGCAGGGCAGCGCCGAACCCGCTTTAGTGAAACAGCTTTGGTCTGTGCTCCACTCCTCCTTCACTCGCGGCTTCATTGGACCCGGCCTTTGCCTATCGGTTTCGGCCGCAACAGGCAATTGCTTAAGTCCTTACTGCCCCTGGTGGTCTCTGCCTGAGACAATCCGATCTGCCGCCTTGTGCTTCGCTGCGACAGGTGACGACGAGGTCCTGCGCATATGGGAGCAAGCCGATCATGCGTTCTTCACACACTACTGGCGGGGTTCGGTAGCCTATCAGACCTTAACAAGGGATGGACCGGTTGATTTCGTCCCGGCGACGCCCGACCTTGATCCCGGCTACCACACGGGATTAAGCCTACTGGCCGCTATTCATGCGGCCGACTGGGTCTTGACCCAGCCTAATTACCCTAAAGCCACGATGTAAAGTCTTGGCTCTTTCGGGTTGCGTCTCGGGAAGGACGCCACCTCAGTCCAGCGCCCTCAGATTGAGCGCGTCGACGAAAGCGTCGATGACACGGACTGGATTGTTCTCACCAACCCAGTCGTCCAGGCTTTCCGGAACAGGGTGGTATGGCCGCGATAGACGCCTTCGACAAAGCGTCTCATCGGAACCCCCAAACAAGGCCGGGCGATCCTACTACTGCCTGCCCTATCCCGCTGCCTGTGTTTTGACATAACCAGGGTCAAACGCGGCCATTGAGCGCGGCCGTGTAAGTATCAGCTTACCCCGCGACTGCGGGAGTTTGGCACTCGTCTGCGCGCCAGAAGTCGGCCTTCCGGCTGGAAGGCATGCACAGTGGCAGCAAACTGTGGAGCCGTCCCCTTCACGCCAGATGGCTGCCGGCCGATATTCCGCACTTCCACAGCGTCGCTCATCCTCGCAGTTATTAGGATCGGACTGTGCCCGCCTTCTTGTTGAACCGCAGATCGGCATTGACATCGGCGAAGACCCTGGAACGGAGATCATTTGACCTCTCAACGCTGTACGCCCTTCCCGCCAGCAAGGACTGCCGAGACCAGGCGCTGGCTCGCCAAGGCCTCCTCGCCTGACACAGTGGGCTGGCGTCGAGCCTGAATGGCATCCGCGAAGTCAGCGATGAGGGCTCGATGTGCATCATGAGGGAAATCCATGATGCTTGCTCCGCTCCCCGTCGAACCTTCGGCTTCAACGGTTTCCTCTCGCCCGTCCAGGAAGGACAAGCGCAGCGTTCCTCCGACGAGTGATGCAAAACCCTTCGTGCCAACGACTTCAATTCGCTCAGGATGCCCGGGATAGGCGGCCGTCGTAGCCATCAGAGTTCCCGGCGAGCCATTGCCCAGCCGTATGAGTGCCGAGACGTAATCCTCCGTCTCCATGCGGTGAAGATCGGTCGTCCGCACATCAGCCGCTATGACGTTTGAGACGCCAACCAGCGATCGGAACAAATCGAGAGAGTGGATAGCCTGGGTCAGGAGAACGCCGCCGCCGTCTCGAGCCAGGGTGCCACGTCCGGGTTCATCGTAGTAGCTCTGCGGGCGCCACCACGGCACGGACAGGAAACCCGCCTGAACCGTGCCGATCTCTTCCCTAAGGAGCGCCTGCCGCAGTCTGAGGCTGCCGGGCCTGAACCGCTCCTGGAGGACGACCCCGAACGTGACGCCCGCCGCCTGTGCCGCAGCAACGAGCCGCTCGGCTCGGTCGAGGGTCAGTTCCAGAGGCTTTTCCACCAATACATGCTTTCCTGCCGCAAAGCAGCGTTCCGACACCTCAAGGTGGCTACTCGGGGGCGTGAGGACCAGGACCGCGTTAACGGCCGGATCCTGGATAGCGGCGTCGAGATTGGTCGTCGTACGAAAGGGAAACTGTTGCTGATAGGACTGAACTCGCTCGGGTGAGCGGCTGGCCGCCCAGTGAACGTCGATCCGGTCCGAGAGGTCGAGGAGGCTTTTCGAATGTGGTTGCGATGCGGGCCCGAGGCCGATGATGGCTAAACCGATCTTCTTCATGGATGAGGGAACCTTCTGGCTTTGGGTTGTCCGGGTCCGTGAAGCCACTCGGCATTCATTAAGCCTTCAGCGCGAGGCGGCATACCGAAAAGACACGGGCTTGCCTCGTGGCAGATTCCAAGCGACATCCCACGTCGGCGACGAAGCTCCGGAAATAGGTCAGCGGCTCTTGACGGCATCGTCAACTTAACGAAGTGAGATAGTTCGGGCTGGTGAGGACCGTCAGATCAGCAGTCAGCGACAACTTCAGCCACCTCATTCCAGATCTGAAAGGCCTGAGTTCGGGATATGCGGTGAGCGGCAGCCGTAATGCTTGCAGGACGGCGGAACAGGTTTGCGACTTGGTCGTGAGCCGAGAGGAAACGCTGCGCCTGCCCGGCTGACTTGAAGCGCTTCATGATGCGCTCGCGTCGGCGGGTGGGCTGATGAGAGTTCTCAGCTCTGTTGTTCAAGCCTTTGTGCTGTCGATGCTCGACGCCGGGCATCACGGCCCTTTTTGCGGCGGCATAGCTGGCCAGTTTGTCCATGATCATCACGCGCGGTGCGATGCCTTGCTTCTTGAGCAGCTTGCGCAACAGCCGCTTGGCTGCTTTTGCATTGCGGCGGCTCTGAACCAGGGTGTCGAGCACGATCCCGTGCTGGTCGACGGCTCGCCAGAGCCAGTGCTTTCGGCCTGCAATGCTGATTACCACCTCGTCGAGGTGCCACTTGTCACCGGCTGCCGGAAGACGGCGGCGGATCTGGTTCGCAAAGCTCTGGCCGAATTTCAGCGCCCACTGCCGCACTGTCTCATGGCTGACCTCAATCCCGCGGGCAGCCAGCATTACCTCGACCATCCGGAGGCTGAGCGGGAATCGAAAGTACAGCCAGACTGCATGGCTGATCACTTCAGCCGGAAACCGGTGACGAGCATAGCGAGGGTGACGGGCGTTCTTCATCCCTTACCTATGCCTCTATTCGGTCACCCCCCGGTTAATTTGACGGTGCCCCTTCAACCTTCAGCGCCATTTGATCTCCCGCCGGACTCTGCGCCTCTTCAGAACAGAGGCGGCAATACAGTGGCACCTTGCGACTGCCGCCGCATGAATTGGTGAGGCGGCTCGGTTGAGCCCAGCTTGAGTCGTGTTCCCGTGACAAGGCCCAAACGATTATGCGAATTTCGCAGCCTCTAAGCCGCCTAGCCGGGTGAAGAGGATCTGGCTCTCGCCGGGCCCGCACACTGTGACGCTGCATTCGTATAATTCGGCCAACCTCACCGCCGCGCTGCGGCGCTCCTCCGAAGTTGCGTAATCGTGAAACGCCTCCTCAACCTCGGTCGTCGGGAGCAGCAGCGTCTCTCCCGGTGCCAAGTATGCCAGCCTGATTTGTAAGTCCGTGGCTTTCATGGCAAGGCTTCACGGCTGCCTATCAACGCTCCGCGCCTTGCCCACAGTTCCATACATGACCTTCTGCGAATTACCGCCGGGTGTTGCAATCGGCGTTATTGAACGCACCTGGCCCACCGGGCTTCACTGCGTCCGCCCGATCGCGTCCGCGAAGGGAACCCGCAGCACGGTTTGGCCGGTCTCATCAACAATCTCGATTGCCATGCCAATTCGGGCTTCAGACCAATCGAGCCAGACTTCCCCAATCACCCGTTTAGCCTCCAGTTGGGCGGCCCCAAGGTCCGGAAAGTCTTCGCCCTCTGGGTCTAGCTCAAGGTCATGGCCGTTGTGAATGTGAAGGTAATAACGCGGCATGGATACGCTGGCCCTTGGGGCAATGGCTATTAAGCCAAGAGGCTCGCTCACCGTTCCATAAAAGGCGCGTCTTGGAATTCCTGAAATCATTCGTGAGCAAAGGATTATATAAACCTAAGTTCCTTAATCTTTGTTACCGGTCTTTGCCTTGTAGCCGCAAAGTTAGAATGTCCTGCTCCCGCAAAGTAGGTGAAGCGGATAGCCTGGTTACCGATGTCGAGCCGGACTAAGAAAAAGGGCCGCCGATGGATCAGCGGCCTGAAGGTGGGACATACGTCCTTCCAGAGGGAACGACGCGAGCGGGAGGAATGGTCGCGTCCTCACCGAGATGGTGAGCCGAACTGGCGTGTGTCACCCGGTCGAAAGCTCAGCTGGCATGCGCCAAGCGCAGCCATGCCGCTCTTGAATCCTCAGCCGGAGCTCACTGGACTGATATCTGCCGGCTGGGTTAGCGTACCTAGCTGGGCAAAGCGCAAGACACCGGTGCCAGCATTCCTGTCTTGCAGTGGTTACCAAAGCTTCTGAACGACAAATCCCTTCCCGGTCGTCGTCCCACCCCTGGGCGGCTTGGTGTAGACCAGCCGCCTGTGCCAAGGGCACCAGCTGGATACGGTATGGGTCCGAGCGCCACAGAAGATCGCCTCCGCGCCTTCGTCTGAGACAACGAACCGGCACTGTTGCGCCCGCAGCTTGCACAACGTGGTTCTGTCTCGAGGGGAAGGCTCGGGGAGCTCAATCTCAGACATGGCGATCCGGTGCGCAGTGGCAGGGGCAGACTCCTAAAGGCGGAGATCCAATTGAGTTCCGAGCCGCTCTGCTCTTCCCTGGCCATCGAAGACCAGCATAATGACAGGAGGTGGGGCCTATAGCTCAATAGTTAGAGCCGGCCGCTTCTAACGCTCTGGTTTCCTGGTGGAGCTTGGGGGCACCATGTATCAAAATCAATGATTTAGGTCACCCTCCAGCGGGAGTGCCCATGGGCCGGCACGTCGGGGAATATCTGACCAAAAGGCTGGGCTACTGTGGTAAGACGGGATGTGTGTCTTCAGGGTCGACTGACACATCTGTGATGGTTTCTAGCACGGTCCCAGCGACGATCGGCGGCGCTCCTAGTGAGATGGTGATGGCAGCAGAACATGCCGGGCAAGCATAGACCGTGCCGCTTTGTAGGGCGCCTGAGCTTTCGATATCGACGCTGTAGCATTTTACGCTCAGCAGTGGCTCTGCGCAGTTTGGGCACTTAGCTGACATGACATATCCTTGGACACTTGGTTCAAGTGAACCGCAGTACTGCCATCAGGTCAAACGCTGTAGTTCGTGGCTTTGCCCAGGCAGTGCCCGACTCTGATCATGGCTCCTGGTCGTAATGCTGTTATTGCCAAGGCCTATGAGTAGATTGAGCTTCAGCTGGGGTCTGGTAAGAGCCCTCATGACCTACAGCCTGATTCAACTCGCGCCCGGCGCCTATGACCTGCTCTTGAATGGCGACGTGATGGGAAGCGTAGTGCGGAATAGCTCTCATCGGCCTTACACGTGGACGGCCGAGTTGCTTGAGGATCTGCCTTCAGATCAAAGGCCAGCACCCTTTACCAGGATCGAACATGCCTTCACTTCTCTGGAGGATCTCTGTGCCTGGCTCGGTGAGCCGGATGTGAAGACCAATAACCCTCATGGCGACGCCTGGGAGCGTTGAGAGCCCAGGACAAAATCGGGGCAAGAGACTGATCCGCGTTCAGCACTGGTTCAGCGGGATCAACGCATCTTAAGATACCGGTTGCCCGACTGTACTCCCCTCCCGGCCAAGCCCAGGATCCTAGATCCCTCTCAACCTTGGACTTGGTCAGGTTCTAATTTCTGGAGTCTTGAGCAGCCTGCAACTGCTCCACCGTCTCCATGATCTGCTCGGCTGAGGGCTCTATTGTGGAATAAGCGCTACGATGGATGGAGACATGAGCAGCGCAATGCAAACGAGCCCTAGAATGACGAAGGCGAACAGGCCTGGAATATTGCCGTTCATGTGGATCGCGCCTCCTGCGGCCGCTGCCTGTATCCTCGCAGAGTTCCAACTGCTTCGATACCATGAATGGCGGTGGCGTCGCGGGAATAGGCGATATCGAACCTATCGCGACAACAGCGCGAGTAAGGTTAGGCATGGTTGCAGTTAGCCGGTGAACCGCGCTCCATAGTGGCTCCCGGTGGTCCAAACCAGGCGGACCATGGCGACGGCGCCCTTGTCTGGGATATTCAGTTCGAACTCAAGAGGAATATCAGCAGGGGCAGGGATCACCAGCCGCACACCCGTCTCAGACAAGTCCCACACGGTACAGGCAACCGGATCGCCAGTGGTTTCGCTTGCGAACCATCCCTCTAAGCCGACGGCAAACCGTTCACTCGATCGACGCTCAGGCATTACAGGGTTCATGCAAGAGTTCCTGTTTCGACGGAACGAAGCCTTTCAGGGACCGGGCTGGAGTGAGGCTGCCCTCAAGGCGTGGCGAGTCCAAAGCGCGGCGCTGCTGTTTGACCGCCGCCAGGGCGGATTATGGCAGGTCCGACGAGGAGCTCGGGGAGGCAGTACATCCGTGCCGGCCCGGGACTCGTCGACAGCTGTCGGTGATAGGCAGCTGAGGTGAGACTGAGCTGATTTGCTGAGTGTGACAATCGGCAAATCCGGGGCGCGTCGCCTTGGCGCACTGGCTCCAACTGCTGGGCAATTTAAGGAAGCATTAACCAAACCGGCAGAACATCGGCACGTCTCCCACACAATGCGCGATGTCCTAAAATGCTTGCCTCGGCTACGGTTCTTGTCATCGAGAATGACCCCATCACACGCGAGCTGCTGGAGAACATCCTCCAGGCCGCCGGCTGTCAGGTCTTGGCGGTTTCAACGGGCAACGCAGGGCTCCTGTCGCTCTGCCAGCAGCAGGCTCAAATCGACTGGCTCGTGACGAAAGTGAGGCTTCCTGGGCTGGTGGATGGATGGCTCCTTGCCGATGAGTATCATCGGCACAATCCGGACAGGCCGGTTGTCCTGTTGTCCGAAGAGATCCCAAAAACTGAATGTCCCTCAGTGGACGCCGTCTTCGTCCCGCCACATACCCCAATGAGGGTGCTTGAGACATTGAAGGGCTTGGCATTGTCTGAAACGGTTGATGACGCTCCGGTCGAGATGCTCAGGGCCGCCTAACCCAAGAGGAGTCGTTCGTGACCGACCACAACGAAACCGTTGCCTCACGTCTCTGGCGCGACCGTGCCCAGATCCGGGAGCAGGAGCGGGATGACGCTCGGGCCCGGCTCAAGGTTGCCGAGGAGAAGGTAGCCATCCTGATAGCCGAGAACGATCGGCTGACTGCTGAGAATGCCCGGCTGCGGGAACGGATCAATCCAAATGCAGGCCTAGCCCGCAACGAGACAGAACGGCAGATGGCGGAACTCAGGGGGGCATTGATGCCTCTGCTTGCCAATCCGCGCCCGACTACGCACTGACGTACGTGAGTTCATTTTTGGGAAAGGGGAGGGTGCACTAGATCCACCCTCCCGCAGCATTCACTGTCCTTGACGTGCAGCCTGATAAATATCGCCCTGGGATAGACCAATGTCGGAAAGCTCCCGGTCTGTCAGGGCTGTCAACTGGCGAGCCGTCTCACGGGAATGGTGCCACCCTCCCACAAGCCCATAGTGGCGCCCCTTCAAACTTTGGCACAAGGCTAAGTTCACTGACCTTGAAGAAGGTTGGGCAAGGCCTGTGCGAGGGTTTGTGGATCGAACGGCTTTTCCCACCGGGGTACATGCAGATGGTACTGTCAGGTTGGTCACAGCTCGGAGCCTGTGGCAGGGTCTCGCGCATGAGCACGACATCCAATCCATATCGAGGCTTCCGTTTCCCGGCCGAAATCATCAACCAAGCGGTCTGGCTGTACCACTGCTTCAGCCTCAGCCTGCGTGAGGTCGAGTTGATCCTGGCGGCGCGAGGCATCGTGGTCAGCTACGAGACCATCCGCGAGTGGAGCCTGCGCGTCGGCCGCGTCTACGCCAAAAGCCTCAAACGGTGCCGGCCGCAACTCGGAGACAAATGGTTTTTGGATGAGGTGTTTGTCCGTATCCGGGGCAAACTGCACTACCTCTGGCGCGCCGTTGATCAGCATGGGACTGTGCTGGACGTGCTGGTCCAGAGCCGACGGAACAAGAAAGCGGCCGAGCGCTTCTTCCGCAAGCTGCTGAAGGGCTTGTGCTACGTGCCCAGGGTGATCGTGGCGGATAAACTCGGATCTTATGGTGCCGCCAAACGTGAGATCTTGCCGGGCATTGAACACCGGCAGAGCCGCTACCTCAACAATCGCTGTGAGGTCTCGCATCAGCCCACCCGAAGACGAGAGCGCCACATGAGGCGGTTCAAGTCCGTCCGACACGCCCAGCAGTTTCTCTCAATCCATAGCCCGATCCACAACCACTTCCAACTCCGCCGTCATCGCGTGTCTGCCAATGAGTATCGGACTGCTCGCGATCGCGCCTTCCTCACCTGGCGCGATGCGACCGGTGCTGCCCTCGTGGGCTAATGTGGACTGACCTGACGGCTGCGCCCGCGGCAGCTTTGCCTCTTCGGCGCCAAGTTGACAGTATCCTTCAGCTCAATGCACTCGTTAGCTCTCGGACGGTTTCAATAGGTTACGCCCCGGTATAGAATCCAGCCTCTTTAGCGTACGCTCTAAAGAGAGCCAAGGGAACGACAATGAACATCATGAAGAGCTTCGCCCTGGCCGTAATCGCAGCCACCTTGGCAGGTGGCGCGGCTACAGCGCAGGATAGAGTCGTCAAGATTGCCACCGAAGGTGCTTATGCTCCCTGGAACTTCACAGGTGCGGGCGGCAAGCTCGAGGGTTTCGACATTGATCTGGCCAACGAACTCTGCAACCGCATCAAGGTGAAGTGCGAGATCGTAGCCCAAGACTGGGATGGGATTATTCCCGCGCTTCAGGCGAAAAAATACGATGCCATCATGGCCGGCATGAGCATCACCGATGAACGCAAGCAGGTGATTGCCTTCGCAGGCCCCTACGCAGACTCGCCAAATGGCTATCTGGTGGCGAAGGACACGCCACTCGCCAAGATGCAGGGCACAGGGCAAACCTATAATCTGGTGAGCCAGCGAGCAGAGGCCGAGAGGGCGATTGAAGCCACGAAGCCGCTCCTCATGGGCAAAACGATCGGCGTGCAGGTTTCCACCACTCATCCAGTCTTCGCCGAGAAGTATCTAAAGGGGACAGCTGAGATCCGGGAGTACAAGACCACCGAGGCACACGACCTCGATCTTCTGGCCGGCCGCATCGATGCGGTGCTGGCTGACGCCACTGCGATTATCGGCACCCTCGATAAGCCGGAGTTCAAGGACTACACTCTCGTTGGTCCCGCAATCACCGGTGGCATCCAGGGCGACGGTGTCGGAATTGGGCTGCGCAAGGAGGATGCCGAGTTAAAGCAGAAGCTCAACGAGGCGATCAAGGGTGCCACTCAGGACGGTACCATCCAAAAACTGTCCATGAAGTGGTTCAAGATCAACATCGCTCCGAAAAGCTGAGGATGGCGGTTCGATGCTCACGTCCGTCAATTAAGTCTGTAACCGGTCCTGCGGCCTGAGCTAACGTTGCACTCAGCAGCGGGGCTCAAGCCATGAAACGCTCAATCGAGTAGGGCCTCGGGTCGGTGAAGGTTTCCCGGCCGGTCATCATTTCGGCCAGTAATCGCCCGGTGGCCGGTCCGAGTGTCAAGCCGTGATGGTTGTGGCCGAAGGCGCACCATAGCCCTTTATGTCTTGGGGCCGCACCAATGACAGGACGCATGTCAGGCAGACAGGGACGGGATCCCATCCACGGCTGCGGATCAATGCACCTCTCAAGTGGGAAGATCTCCCGCGCGAGGGGTTCTGTCCGGTCCAACTGCAGAGGCGTTGGAGCTGCGTCGCGAGCGGCGAACTCGACGCCCGTCGTCAAACGGATACCGCGCGTCATCGGCGCCAGAAGAAAGCCGCCGTCCACGTCGACCACAGGATGGTGCAAGACAGCGTCGGCCCTTGGCCGGAAATGCACATGGTACCCACGCTTGACGGCCAACGGCACGCGATACCCGAGCGGACGTAGGACAGTGTCGGACCATGGTCCAAGAGCAATTACGACATCGTTGGCGCGGACCAAGCCATCCTGGCTGCGGACAGTCCATTCGATGCCGTCCTGCTGGAGCGTGCGGGCCTCGCCGTGAACGAAACGGCCGCCGCGTCGCAGAAACAGGTCAGCGTATCCTTTTACGAGACCGCCAGGATCAGGAACCGTCGCCGGGTCCCGCCAATGAATTCCGCCAATGAGGGTCTCGGACGTGTGAGGCTCGCGCTGACGAAGGGCCTTGCCGTCGAGGATATCGAAATGCAACCCATAAGGCTCGAGAGCCGCTGCATTCTTCGCTGCTTGGTCAAGGGACCTTGGGCTGCGGAATGCCTCAATCCAGCCTGTCCGGCGCAATTGCCCCAGGAGTCCGGCTTCGATCATAAGGAGTTCATGCTCTGCGACTGACCGCTCAATGAGAGGCAGCATGTCGGCCGCTGCCTTTTTCAAGGATCCGGGTGCGGATTCGCGCCAGAATTGCCAGAGCCAAGGGAGGATCCGGGGCAGGAAGCGCCAGTCGGAACGGACATCTGCGGAGCGGTTCAGGGCGTAGAGGAGGATGGTCCTGAGATCGCGGGGAACCCCGTAGGGAATGACGCTCGACCGTTCAATCAGCCCGGCGTTGCCGTGGCTCGTTTCCTCGCCCGCGCCGCGTCGGTCAATCAGGACGACATCGCGTCCGCGCATCTGGAGGTGCAGAGCAGCCGAGACGCCCACGATACCGGCTCCCAGAACGATGACGTCGACGCGGATTTCAGGATCTGGCTGTGTCATTGGGTTAGAAAGCGTGCGAGCTCACGCGGAGGATCTCGAGCGCCATCTTCACGTCCTCAATCCCAAGGCCCATTGACCGGAAGAAACTGGCTCGATCGGGGGAGGGGGCCTGCGCCTTGCCGCTGGCAAGCTCACCTAGGTCACCGCGGATGTCGTCGCGGGACCATCCATTCTTGGAAGCCAGCAGCATCTCACCGGCGATGAGCGGGGTCGTCGACCGATCGTCGCAATAGACATTCATCCGCGCCAGGGCATCCGGTGGGACTTCGTGTGCTTGTGCAACATTGGTGCTGATCGAGGTCACAAGCATCCCGGGCCTGATATGGTCCATGGATAAAACCGGGATGCCGGAGGATGTACAAAGCAGCACCACATCGGCATCCGCCACCGCGAGAGAGCAATCGTCAACGATCTCAGGAGCCGGTCTGAGTTCACCAAGGCGCAGCTTAAAGACTCCCTTTTTGGCGGAGATATTGCGTGAATGGATGCGGATCCGCCGCCACGGCCGAAGCGGCACGACGTGGCGCAGGTGAGCCAAGGCAACAGGACCGCTGCCGATGAGTGTCAGATCGGCGGCGTTAGATTGGGCGAGGAGGTCGACCGCCAAAGCCGTTGTTGCGGCGGTTCGCTCTGTTGTCAGCGCCAGCGAGTCACAGAACAGCAAGGGCTGTCCCGTCTCAAGGCTCATCAGCACCGTCGTGGCCGTGACCTTGCCGCCAGACGGGGTGACCACATAGGGCGAAACCTTGACCCCAAAGACACCGTCCTCCGGCAGGATCCCCGAGTAGGTGATGAAGTCGCCCCGGTTGTCGGGCAGCAGGGTGAGAACCTGCGGCGGCTGGGTCACCCGGCCTCGTCCGTGCGCCTCGAAGAGCTCGCGCATCGCCGCGACGGCGTCAACGCGCCTCATCCGATCCAAGACGGCAGTGGCATCGAGCCAGGCAGGGGAGGGCTGTGTCATACTCTGCTCTCCGACGCGATCGGCATGTCAGACCGCCCTGTGCGGATAAAAACTTCAGGGTTGTAAGGAGTGTTCGGGTCGAGTGGATACATCGGCCTCGGAACACGATGGAAGGTGAACTTGGTCAGGTCTGGGGAGGCGAGCGCCCCGCTGTCGCACACCAGAACACGACTTGCGATCGGCTCAAACGCGGCCCGGAAATGCTGCATGGATTTGACACCGACGATCCTCTTGGCGCTAGGGTCGATGCCGAAGGCGAGGAATTGCTGCAGGTCATGACACTGGTGAGGCTCGGTAACGATGACGACCTGAACGCGCCCAACCTCGATCACCGCCGTGGGGCCAAAGGACATGTGGACGCCCGCATACATCGGTCCATCACAGGTGTAGCTGCCGTCGGATACGCTCAACAGCGTGCCAGTGAGGTCAAGGGACTCGCCCCCAAAGGACGCGTTCACTTTGCCACCGAGGCGGATCGATACCGTTTCACCGGGCTTCCTGCTCTGCAGCTGCGAGGCAGTCTCGGGGTCCACGATCGGGCAGAAGCAGGCGTCTGCGTCTGCCGCAATCAAGGCCCGAAGCAGGTTCGTTCCATCGCCGTACCCTCCGGCCCCGGGATTGTCGGCATAATCCGCAATCACCACTGGCCGGGCATCGCCCGCAAGTGCGAAAGCTACTGCCTCCTCAGGGGATAGGAAGCGGTTGACGAGATCATGGCGCATGTCCCACATGGCCTTCGCCATCTCTTCGGCAAACAGCCGGTGGGGCTCCGGATCTCCGGAATAAGTCACCGTGATCGTTGGGCCGATCTCATCGATATCGGCATAAGGGAAGGCGCCGTTGACGCTCACCGCGAGAACGTTGGGCTCGCTTTCATACGCCCGGGCGCGGTCCATCACGGCGACAAGCGGCCCGACATCCGTGCGGCCGCCATTGGCATCCTCCAGCATGGGGGGGCGCACGAAGAGGGTGTGTGGCTTGATTTCGCCAGCCATCGTCCGATGCAGCAGCTCGCCCGCATGCCGGCCGGCCACGCGCATGTCGATATGCGGATAGGTCTTATAGGACACCAGAATGTCGGTCAGTTCGCACATGCGCCTGGTGACGTTAGCATGCAGATCCAAGGTCGCGGCGATCGGAGTATTCCGACCGACAATGGCGCGGAGGCGTTCAAGAATCTCCCCTTCGCCGTCACCTGAATGGGTTGTGACCATGGCGCCGTGGAATGCGAGCAGAATCCCATCGAGCCGTTCCCGCTCCCGGCAGGCGGCTTCCTCGACGACCTGCACAATTTCCTCGAAAGCCTCCTCGGTGACGCAACCTGCCGGATTAGCATGGGCACTGATGACATGAACCAGTTCCCAGTTCTTCTCGCGTGCAACATCCAGGAAGCCCGCGACCTCGGTATTCGTCCCATCGAGCGCACGCAGAGCCTCGTCGCCGTGGAGCAGGATCACGTTGGCGAAGCGGTCAAGGGATGTCAGGCGCACACTGAAGGAATTCGACTCGTGCATGATCTGTGCCGAGAGAACGCGAAAGGACATGGTCCGACTCCAGGTTTGAAGGAGGGCAGGGGACGAGTACCGGTGAAGCGCCTGCTCCCTCGTGTCTCGTCCCCATGCAAAGAGGCAGCGTACCCCGCCGGCTCAGCCGAGCGGGGCACTTTCAGCAACATTGATCGTTCATTACTTTGCGGCTAGGTCGCGCTTGAACCACTTCTGGGACAGCCGTGAGATGGTGCCGTCGGCCAGGGCCGATGCGATCGCCTCGTCGAACATGACTTTCAGGTCTTGGTCAGCTTTGCGCAGACCAGCGGCAACACCCCGACCCATGAAACCACCGGTAAAGCCGGGACCGGCAATGACGAAGTGTTCGAAGCCTGGCTTGCTCAGGGTGATGTCGAGGGCTGTCGTGGCGGCGGCCACAGCGTCGACACGTCCTGCCGCCAGATCTAGATCGTGCTGCTCCGTAGTCTTGTACTCGCGGATTTCTACACCCTGGAACAGGCGCTCCATCAGGGTTGCGAGAGTGGTCGAGCCCTGGACGCCCACGACCTTTTCCTTGAGGAGGGGCTTGATCTCGTCAGCGGCCTTCTGAGCCGCCGCAGCATCCGCGCCGATATCGAAGACTTTGTCGTTCGGCACCTTTGCCAGGGGAGAGTCCTTGGGAACGAGGAAGGCGCCGGGGGTGCGTGCATACGGCTGCGAGAAATTGATGGTTTCCAGCCGCTTATCGGTGATCTGCATCCCGGCCATGATGGCGTCGTACTTGCCGGCGTTGAGCGCCGGAATAATGCCGTCCCAGTCCTGGGCCACGATCTCGCACTTCACTTTCATCCGCGGGCAGAGCTCGCCGATGAGATCGATCTCGAAACCTTCGAGCTTGCCGCCGGGGCCAGTGAAGTTCCATGGAGCATAGGCACCTTCCGTGGCGATCTTCACGGTTTCCCATTTCTTTGCCTGTGCGAAGGCGCCGCCTGTGGCTGCAAGAAGCCCCAGAGTCGCTATGCCGAGTAGTTGAAAACGCTTCACCGAGCCGCTCCCCTTTTGAGTGTTTCTGAAATCCGTCCAGCGGCGACCAGGGCCTCCGCCAGGAGCTTCAGACCTTGCTCTAGACAGATAGGCTCACGCAAACGAGAATGTCTCCGGCTCAACTGTGAGAAAATCTAACAATGGCAGCGCGCCGGCTACCTCCTCTCAATGCTCTGCGGGCCTTCGAGGCAGCGGCCCGCCGTCGCTCGATCTCTCGGGCTGCGGAGGAACTCGGGGTGACCCACGGAGCAGTCAGCCACCAGATCCGAACCCTGGAAGCCTTCGTCGGCACCGATCTCCTGGAGCGGGCGGGCAACCGGTTCAAGCTGACGCTGGCAGGAGAGCAACTCCTGGCTCCCCTGAGTTCCGGGTTTGACCTTCTGGCAGCAGCCGTCATCAGCTTGGATCGGCCGAGCGTGCGGGGCGACGTCACGGTGAGCGCGCCTCCTGCCCTGACATGCCTGTGGCTCGTGAAGACAGTCGGCGACCTGTTGAAGCAGTACCCGGACCTGCGGTTACACCTGCGTCCCTCAAACAGTCCGAAGGAGGTCATCGCCTCCGATGTCGATCTGTGCATCCGCTATGGTGATGGGATCTGGCCTGGTCGACGCAGCGAGCAGTTGACCGACACCGATCTTTTCCCGGTCTGCCGACCGGATCTTCTCGCAAGCGGGGACATCCGTGAGTTGGCCGACACGCCCCTGCTATGTGCCGCAAACGGTCACGAGTGGGACCTCTGGCTGGCGACAGTCCCGCAGGGAAGCATCCTCACGGGAGGACGCCATTATCTCGGAAATCATCTGGCGATGATCGAGGCGGCCGCCGGTGGCCTTGGTCTCGCCATGGGAGACAACGTGACCTGTCAACGCTACTTGGAATCTGGGGTTCTTGTTCGACCGTTCGCTGAGAGTGTCCGGGCGCCAGCCTCATTTTTCCTGATTGATGCCGGGGATCACGAGCGGCGTCCGGCCGTAACAGCGGTTCGGCAATGGATCCTTGAAAGCTTCCATCGGAAAACCTTTCTAGCCGCCTGAGTCCAGTACGGGAGACAATGGCGACGACCCAGACTTCTTGTCAAAAGAGTTGTTCGCCGACATCGCACGCATGCCTCATCTCCGGCGGATTTGCTCTCAAAACTTCAGATGGTTCAACAAGTCAGCAATTCCATTGTGGGCTCTACTTGAACCTCTACTGAGGAGTTAAGGGGCTTTGCTCTTTCGGGGCGGACGTCCCAGCCTTGGGGGAGGGGAAGAAAAGTTCGCAGGGATTGGTTTGCTTGTCCGTTCCTTCGATGGCCCAACCTCCAGCCAAGGAAGAACCAGTGATGTAAATTCCTCAGCCCGACGGACAGAACTCGGCGTGGAGTGTGCCACAGCAGCCACCAGTGCCTCAATAATGGCCAAGGCGCTGGCATTGGAAACGGAGGAGAGTTGCCGCTCGGAGAAGGCGTAAAGGCTCGTATCAGCGATTGCTGCGAGAGGAGACTGATGATTATCAGTTACAGCCAGAATCGGAATACGTCGTAGCTTCGCGAGCCGCGCGAGCTCGATAGTATCCTTGATGTACCGAGGGAAGGCGATTGCGATGACGAGATCGGATGAATCGAAGTGAGAGAGATGACGTGCCCCACCAAAAGCGCCTTCCGTGTTCGACACGCTGCGCACATCGTCTCTAAATTGCCCGAGACCATTTGCCAGCACGGACCCTAAGCTGGCGGCATTGTCAAACCCAAGCACGTAGATGCGCCTAGCCGAGAGAACGAGGTCAACGGCCCGGGCACAGATATCCGCATTCAAGGCCTCCAGAGTCCTTTGGACGTTACGAACATCTTCACTCAGAGAGGCTTGGAAGACCTCTAGGGCGGTCGATGTTTTTGAGATCTGCTGCTCAAGCCGGTTGACTGGTTCCAGTGCCGTTTCGAAGCCTTTGATCAGTTCATCCCTGAACTCGGCGTAGCCGCCGAAGCCGATGGCGCGTGCAAACCGGTTTGCTGTTGCAACTGAGACCCCAACTGCCTGAACAGCTGTGTGGATACTCATACGGGCCGCCTGGACGGGTTC
Source organism: Microvirga mediterraneensis (assembly GCF_013520865.1). Lineage (NCBI taxonomy): Bacteria > Pseudomonadati > Pseudomonadota > Alphaproteobacteria > Hyphomicrobiales > Methylobacteriaceae > Microvirga > Microvirga mediterraneensis. The sequence continues at coordinate 213,911 of NZ_JACDXJ010000002.1, read as the reverse complement.
AGCCAATACAAAGTCCGCGAATGTCCTGAGCGCTCCCGTCATATCGGGATAGTGACGCCGAATGCGCTCCGACACCGGCAAGGTGGCCTGACTTTTAGCACTCATGGAACGATTTTGCTCAAATTTTCATCGCAGGGTCAATTGTATCAATTGTAACATGTGGTAGCATCCGTTTGTAACAATTTTATCCGGCCCCGTGACCGAAAATTAGGAGGCTCGTCGTGAACCAGGATCGCCGGACTTTTCTGAAGATGATGGCACTTTCCGGCGCTGTCATACCCTACGCAAGCAGCCAAGCTTTGGCTCAGACTCCTGCCAAGGTTCGGGTGCAAATCGGCTGGATCCCGAATGTCCAGTATGCGGGTGAATGGATCAGTCTTGAGCGCAACCTCTTCGCGAAGCATGGTGTTAGCGTCGAATGGTATCCGGGTGGGCCGAATGCACTCCCGGCCCCAGTTGTCCTGGCAGCCGGCAAGGCAGATCTCGGCTACAGCACGTGGTTCCCACTCCTTGACGCCGTCGCCAAGGGCAACGACCTCGTCATGATCGCGGCGGTCTTTCCCAAGAACCCACTCGGCATCATCTCCCTTGCCAAAAAGCCCATCCTCAAGCCTCAGGATCTAGTCGGTGCCAAAGTCCTTGCACAAGGGCCGAACGAGAAGACGGCGATCGACGCAACCCTGTCGTTGGCTGGCCTCCCGGTCCAGTGGACACAAGTGCCCGCCGGCTTCTCCCCAGAGCCACTCCTGGCGGGAGAAGGGGACGGCTACACCGCCTTCGGCGTGAACCAGACGATTACTCTAGAGCAGATGGGGCTGAAGTGGGGTAAGGACTTCCATTTCGTGAGCTTCGACGAACTTGGGTTCCGCACTTATGGAGCGGTCCTGATGACGACGCGCGCTTATCTTGAGCAGAACCGACCCGCCGTGATTGGCTATCTACGTGGCATCATTCAGGGCTGGCAGGAGAACGACAAGGATCCGGCTGTAGCGGCCCGCCTTGCTACAGAGAAATTTGGAGCCGATTTCGGGCTAGAGTTGAAACAGCAGATCCGCCAGAACGAGCTGCAAATCCCTCTCACGCGCTACGACGAGCAAGGCAAGCTCCGGCTGGCCCTTGATCGGGAGGTCATGAGTGGGCCCATGTATGCGGCTGCCCGGGCAACAGGGCGTACGAACCTGCCAGATGTCGACAAGCTAGCTGATTTCACGGTCGTTCCTGAAGCGCATCAAGGTCTCTGAGGTTCACGCTATCATGGCTATCTCGACTCCAACTCACGTGGACGTGCCGGATAATGTCGACATTCTCCTGAAAGGATGTGATGTCGTTACCATGGACAAGTCTGGGGCGGTCATAGCCGATGCGGCTATTGCCATCGCGGGAGGGCGTATTGTCTGGATCGGCCCATCGGCTGGGGCCAGTATCCTGCCCAAGGCGGCCTCCGTCATTGATGGATCGGGCCGGATCGCCCTTCCAGGCCTCATCGACGCCCATGTCCATACGGCCCAGCAACTCCTGCGCGGCAAGCTTGCGGAGCTGAGCCGGACGCGTCCGTTACGCAATCCGCCGTGGAAAAACTATTTCGTCCCGTTCGAGAGCCTTCTCGAACCCGAAGACGTTCATCTGAGCGGACTTGTCGCTTACACAAATATGATCTCGGTTGGGACGACCTGCTTCGCTGAAGCTGGCGGTCCGCATCCTGATGAGATGGCGCGGGCAGCCGTTGATGTTGGAATCCGCGGCTTCGTTGCCTTATCAACAGTGGATCAGAATACAGGCTTTGCGGGACGTACGGTTCCTGGCTCGATGATGATGACCACTGAGCAGGCCTATGATCGCAACGTTGGCTTGGTAAAGCGCTGGCGGAACGAGGAGCGGGTGAAGGCTTGGCTCTCTCTTCGACAAATTATCGTCTGCACGCCTGAGCTCATCACAGCCATGTCGAGCGCAGCCAAGGATCTCGACGTCAAGATCCATACGCATCTTGCAGAAGGCACCTACGAGGTGGACTACGCTCTCGAGAACTTCGGGAAGCGCCCAACGGAATACCTCGATGATCTTGGTGTACTCAGCCGACATCTCCACTGTGCACACTCCGTGCTCTTGTCGCCCGATGAAGTTGATCTCTACGCCAAGCACCGCGTCTCAGCCTGCCATTGCGCCTTCGGCAACTATGGAATTGGCATTCCCCGCCTTCAGGAGATGTGGCGGCGAGGGATTGATATCGGATTAGGGACGGATGGCGCAGCCTCAGCCGGAACACTCGATATGTTTCAGGTGGCACACGTGGCGCGGGTTGGTCAGCAGGCCAGCATTGGGCATCAATTTCACACACGCATTCCTATGAGCGCGGAAGAGTTGCTTAAGGTTGCGACCCAGGGCGGAGCGAGGGCGCTGGGCATCGAGGACGAGATCGGCAGTCTGGAAGTCGGTAAACGCGCTGATCTCATCCTCGTTGATGTCACTGATGCTGATCAGATGGGTGCCAAGGACCCGCTCTTCATCGCCTCGACGGTGAGTGTCGGTCGCGACGTCAGGACCGTGATCGTTGACGGGAAGCTTGTTATGAAAGATCGGGAGATCCTGACGGTGGACATGGAGGAGGTCCGGCACCGCCTGGCTCGGCGGCGCCCCGAAATCATGGCTCGTTTTGATGCGATGGTGGCCTGACGTCCATGCGGATCAGCACGTTGTCGCCCCACTCCTCGCGCGATTTGAATGCCGCGGCCGCACCCTTGATCCGGGTATCCGAGGTTACCAAGCAGTTTCGGCTTGACGATGGTCGCGAGATCCAGGCGCTCAGGGATATGTCGGTCGAACTCGGGCAGAGCGAGTTTGTGGCGCTTCTTGGCCCGAGTGGATGCGGCAAGAGCACAATTCTAAGGCTTGTGGCATCGCTCGAAAGTCCAACAAGCGGCTTGGTTGAGGTGAACGGCCGACCACCCGCTGAACTCGCGAAGCAGCATCGTCTCGGCGTCGCGTTCCAGGATCATGCCCTACTTCCCTGGCTGGATGTCGCGGCCAATATTGCGCTTCCCTTCAAGGTAGCGGGCTTACCCGTCGATGAAAAGCAGGTGTCAGAATTGATCCGCTTGGTTGGCCTCGCTGGTTTTGAGCGGGCACGGCCCAAGCAGCTGTCTGGTGGCATGAGGCAGCGAGTCGCGATCGCACGGGCGCTCATTTTGACTCCGGATGTTCTCCTCCTGGACGAGCCTTTTGGAGCCTTGGATGCCGTCACGCGGCGGCAGATGAACATTGAGCTGCAACGGATTTGGTCCGAGCAGCGGATCACGACACTTCTGGTCACCCACGCTGTCGATGAGGCGCTGTTTCTGGCCGACCGCATCATCGTTTTGAGCGGTCGACCGGGTCGCGTCATCCGCACACTTGACGTGCCATTCGCCCGTCCTCGCCATGCCGACATTATGCGAAGCGAGGCGTTTCACCGGCTCTGTGATGAGCTCACAGACGCACTGGAAACACCTGTCGAGCAAACCATATGAGCGCAATGCCCTCAGAGCGCATGAGAACAACGCTGCTTGGCGCGCTTGGCATCGGGATATTTCTCTGCCTCTGGGAAGTGGTCGGCCAGCTCAGGTTGCTTGGGCTGAGTTGGCCGCCGCTGACTGAAGTACTCGCGCTGTTGAGCAATCCGGCGCGGTGGGGCCTATTTGGCCGCGCACTTGCCGCGAGCCTCGAAGCTTTGACTGTTGGATACCTGATCGGCCTGGTCTGCGGCATCATTGCGGCTACCCTGGCCCATCTCACCCCTTCGCTGAAGCCAGGCTTAGATCGCACAAGCGCCTTCATTCATGCTATCCCGTCCATCGCACTCGCACCTCTATTCATTTTATTTCTAGGTCGAAACGCCACCCCGGCAGCACTGGCTGCCCTGAGCGTCTTCTTCGTAATCTATGTTGCGACCTCGTCCGGGTTAGGCTCCGTACCGCGTCCCTTGCAGGACCTCGTTCAAGTGCTTGGCGGCACGCGCCTGACCCAGTTCATTAGGCTCGATCTTCCGGCGGCGTTGCCGGTTCTTGCCAGTGGGATGCGGCTGGCTGCACCCGCAGCGCTCATTGGCGTGATCGTTGGCGAGTGGTTTGGGGCCCCCCGTGGCTTGGGCGTCCTTGTGATCAATGCAATGCAGAATTTTCAGATTCCCCTGCTCTGGAGTGCTGTTCTCCTCGCAGTTCTGGTTTCTCTGACACTGTTCGGCCTGCTTGGTCTTCTGCAACACTATGTGGCACGGCGATTCCGATGAGTGAACTCCAGCCACTGGAAGGTACGGGCGTCCGCAGAAATGCAGTTGGGAGCCTTTTGGCATCCCTGAAAAGCCTGTGGGGCATTCTTGTTATTGTCCTTCTTTGGGAGTTCTGGGTTACTGCCTCCCAGTTGAACACTATTGTGATGCCTCGCCCGCTGGATGTAGTCTCTGACATTGCCACTGCACCCGGGATCTACTTCGCAAGTATGGCACAGACCCTGTTGCTTGCCATGGCGGGTTTAACCCTTGGTATGTTTGTTGGGACGGCGCTCGCAATATTGACGTGGCTATCCCGGATTTTGGCAGGCCTTTTGACGCCGTTGGGCCTGATTTTTGCATCGGTCCCCGTTGTGGCCCTCATCCCGGTCCTTGCACGCATCTTCGGCTATGATATTCGCACGGTGCTCGCGATTGTCGTGATCATCTCGTTTTTCCCAGCCTTCGTATTCACGTCGGCAGGCCTGCGGGCACTGCCGCTAGGCAGTGATGATCTCTTTCGGGTCCTCGGTGCTTCTACCTTTCGTCGCCTCTGGTTTCTGGCTATTCCGGCAGCTGTTCCAGAATGGGCGGTGGCGCTACGTCTCGCTGCAGCTAACAGCATCCTGGCAGCAATGGTTGCAGAGTTTCTGATGGGGACCAGTGGGTTGGGGCACCTCTTCCACGCTGCACGAGCAGATCTCGATATGAGCCGCGCACTGGGGGCAAGTGCTATTGCAACAGTGATTTCGGTCGTGTCCTTCCTTGCCGCTTCAGGATTCGAGAAGAAAGTACGCCAGAACTGGAGCTGAGCCTGACGATCAACAGCGGAACTGTTGCACCGTCTGAAGTTTTATCTGGCACATACTTCCGGAAGGCTCCGGAGGTATATGATGCCGAAAGGTCGTCATTTCGATTCTTCGGAGGTCCTGCTCTGCGTCCTATGATACGAGACCTATGGTGTGGGGGCCAGGCATTGATTAGCACGCGTCGGATTCTCCAACTTTGATGGATCCTGCGACGGCACAGGTTACCGACTTCTTGTCAAAATGTTTGTTATGCGAAATGTTATATAGGAATAATGCTACGCGATAATGAGCTCATCCGAAGCAATTGCGTTTTGTCTCAGTCAGGATATAATCCACATCGAGACACAGAGGACATCGTCATGGCACAGCCTCTCAAACAACAAATGGCCGCTGCACCACAGGGCCTTCCTCACCTGGAGCAGGCGCGCTTTGAGCCCACAAATCGGAGGCGGCTGAGTGCGCCCGGCATGCGCACCTTCCTGGCCATTGCCGACCTGTGGGGTCTCACCGAGCAGGAACGCCTCCGGATCCTCGGGTACCCGCCTCGCTCAACCTATCACAAGTGGGCCAAACAGGCCCGTGAGCACGCAGAGTTCACCCTCGACGCCGATGTCCTGACCCGGATCTCAGCAGTCCTTGGTATCTACCAGGCTCTGCGGGTTCTTTTCGCGACGGAACAGGAGGGCTTGTCATGGCTTCGCGGGCCTCATCAGGCCACGGTGTTTGGAGGTCATCCGCCGATCGATCTCATAACTGATGGCACCCAGGACAGCCTCCTGACAGTGCGGCGCTTCCTCGATGCGGCCCGGGGCGGCCTCTACATGGAGCCCAATGCAGCAGATCAGGACTTTGCCCCCTACGATGACACAGAGATCCACTTTTCGTGACCGACGTCTATTCCGAAGCGCCCTTCCCGACCTATCGCCTGATCCCGTCCCAGTTTCCGCCTATTGGCCTGTTCGACACCGTGGCCACGGCCGCCGATCTCTCGGCGGTCATGGAGCTTGTCGGGTGGACCAATGACCGCTTGGTAGCCAGTCGCATTGCGCGCCTTCCGCAACAGGAATGGGTTTACGGCCGACCGAACACCAGCATTGTGATGGCGGCGTTCCTCCACGTCAGTCCCACGGGAATGCGGTTCAACTCACCCGATCTCGGAGCCTGGTATGCCGCTGGGGAGATCGAAACGGCGGCAGCCGAGGTCGGGCATCACCTCCGACGGGAGGCTGTGTCACGAAATGTGCCGGAACTCACACGGGTCTATCGCAGCTATTCAGCACGGCTGAATGGCGTCTATTTGGATATTCGCGGCCAACAGGCCGAGCGCTCTGATGTTTATGCGTCTGATCGCTATGAGGCCTCCCAGCAATTTGGAGAAGCGGTCCGCCGTGCCGGTGAGGCCGGCATCCTCTACGATAGTCTGCGGCGACGGGGAGGAACCAACATCGTTGCGCATCGACCCACGAATGTTCTCGATGTCACGCAGGCTGATCATTTCGAGATACGCGTTCCGGCTGTCGGACGTCGAATTGACGTGCGGAAACTCACCGCCGCTTAGAAGGAGAAATCATCGAGCCAAATGTCTTCGCGAGCGAGCACCTTTTCCCTTCGCTAGCGCTAGCAAGCGGCGTGGTCCTTTCATGCCCGAGAAAGCACCAACGCACCGCTGGACTGCCTTTGGTTGGCATTTGGCGGGAGGGATGTTAATTCGTGCCCATACCTTAATGTTTGTTTCTGTGTGGAGCGATGACGCTGCGTCGCCCCGCCTGAAATTCATTTTCAACGATCAGGATTGCCCGATGCCCGGCATCGCACGTCAGTTCGAGCCGCAGATCACCCGTATCGGTGGCGCCCCCTCCAAGTACCGCTTCACCGCCCGATGCTCGGGATGCCATAAGACGGACACCTACGAGTCGAGCACGGCTGTGGGTGACGATGTCGTCAAGGGCTACTTCAAGGACCGCGGCTGGCTTCTCGCCCGTGATCGTGCCCATGATCTGTGTCCGACTTGTCTGGCGAGACCCCATAAGGCTCAGCAGCCTCGCCAGCGTAACGAAGTTCGGCGCCACAGATCACCAGACCCTACGAACTCTCCAGATCGCTCGACACCGGCTGCGGACAAGCGGTCTCGAGACATCTCCGATATCCTGGCGCGCCACCTGGGCAAGCCCGACGCGCTCGCGGAAGAGGTCTTCCGTCCCAAGCTGGTGCAGGCCCCTCGCCCACCGGCGGCGGACGTGCCCCAGCAGGTCGCACCAGCTCCTGCCCTGTCACCCGAGGTCGAACATGCCCTAATGGGAATAGCTGCCGAGTTGAAAGACCTTCGCTTCACTATGGGCCTTATGGCTGAGCAGATGGGCAAACTCGTCTCTCTTGGCACTCAGCAGATTGACGCCATTGCGCGTCTGACGCCTCTGGTGATGCAGTCGGCGGAGGGGATCTCCGGAAGCCTGCGGGAGGTTGCCAGCGCGATCCAGTGCATTCCGACCGTTTCCACCCCTGCCAGTGCTGCTCTGAAGCTGCCAGCCGAAGCGGCAGGGGTTGAAGAGCCGCCGGCACTGCAACCCAATCTTCTGCAAGGTGTAGACCAGGCGGCTGATCCGGGAACTGAATCTGCACCAATCGCGGCAGAGGCAAAGACACCATCCAAGCAGAGCCAGCGACCCACGAGAAACGTGGCACTAGCGCTTCACGTGGGCTCTGCGCATGTCGTGGTCAAGTCGATCCCTGATGCCAAGCGTTCGGATCGGTTCTACACCATCATCCGACTGCCACGAGAATTGTGGGATCAAGCCGGCTTTGGTCCGGAAGATCGTCTCCTTCTCGATTGGAGTGGAAAGGCCCTGACCATTGAACGTGCTACGGACGGCGGGGTGAAGCCAAAAGCGATTGGGGGAACCTCTGTGGTGCTGCAGTCGTGGAAGCTGGGCAACCTGAACTTCGATTACCCGAAGGTGACAGAAACGGATGGGGGCTTGCACCTGACGGGAGAACGTAGCCCGGCGTAGGGCTGTGGCGAGCACGCTACGCGAACTGCTTACCAAAGTTTTGCTTATGCGATTCCTCTAGGTCGCTTGGTCATGTCAACTTGTCTCAAGTTATGTGAGGCCGCCAAGTGATTGGCTCTTCCATCGAAAAGCTGCTCAATCTCGAGGTTGGTCTCGGTGGGAAGGCTCAGTATGGAAGCTGTGGGTTGCAGACTCGCCTGTTTGCGCCCGCAGGATGGCTGACCTCCTGGCTCGCCACTTAGGAGACGTGAAGCGCTCGCTGTGGAGGTTTCCGCCCCAATCATCTTCCATTGCCCTACCGCTCGATTTCCTGTCCGTCGGAGTGCTTCTTGTTGCGCTTCTTGGAACGCCGCCTAGCATCTGGCGCGGGCGCTACCGTAGCCACGTCCGGCTGTGGCGCAGGCTTGAGCTTATCCTCCCGCGGCTCCTGCCCCGAGAGGCCAAATTGCCTAATCACACGCTCGAAGCCTGTCTTTTGAACCACCGGGACGGCGGGATCCGGCGTCGGATGAACCGGTGCCCCGACCGCTTCCCTCCCCAGGCTGTCAGGATGTGGGGCGGGGCGCTCGGGTATCGGAGCGGCAACCACCGTGGACTGCGGCCGCTGCACTTCCAGTCTGCGGGTCTCGGGCATCGGGGTTGAAGCCGGCGGTTGAGGCTTGGCGACAGGGCTGCGGTTGGGGCCCGACGGTATCCCGCGCTTGCGCTCACCGGCCGGCGCATCGCGGTGCCTCTGGCGTTCGGCCTCGGCCTGGCGCGGCACGGCTAGCTGGTGTGGATCCGCTCCTGCCATCTGGCTTGTCGGAGCTTGCCTCCCCTCCTCCGGCTGGCGCTCCTGCCGCATCGACGAGATCCCGTCAGGCACTCGCGGCGCGGGGGCATGCGGATCATGAGTCGGCATTGCGGCCGGCGTCTGCACAGCGGCTGGCCCAACGCTCAGACTCACTGGCGGCGGAGTGCGGCCTGGTTCGCGTGTGGCCTTGACCACAGCCTGCTCCAGCTTGGCCGTGCCGGGCTTGGAGGCGGCTGGCTGAGCAGCGGCGGCTTGGGCCCTGGCCCGCTCGCGTTCGGCGCGCTCTGCCGCGATCTGCTGGTCCGACTTGAACAGGGTGCGCTGCGGCGCCGGCCCGCGCTGCGTCGACGGAACCGGCGTTTCCTGCCGGGCAGGCCTGGCCTCAGCCTTGACCGCGATAGCATGCTCGGACTTTGTCGACGAAGCCACCGTGACGGGTGGGCTGTGGTTGTCGGGAGTGCCGCTGGCATCCGCCCGCTCGGGCACCCGCGCTGTCGGAGAAGCAACGCCATCCCTTCCGGCCTGCTCTGAGGGCTCTGTCGTCAGTGGGGCGGCCGTCAATCCGTCTGGCCGCGGCGCCGGCGCGCGTGCCTCGTCGCGCTTGATATCGGCGACAATCTTAGGGAGGATGTCCTGGGCCATGGCTTCCATGCGCTCGGAGATGCGGCGCATCTCCGTCTCCTTCCAGGCCGGGTCTTGGTCGAAAACTGATGCCTCAACCTGCACGGATCGGTCATATCTCTTGCCGGGGTCGCCCAAGGCGGCGAGCCGATCGATATCCCGGCGGTAACGCCGGGCGGCGAGCAAGACCCTCAGCTCGTTCTCCCGGTTGAGCAGCAGCCCGCGCTGGTAGATCAGGTCAACGTAGTCCAGCAACTCCTTGCGGTTGCGCAGGGGCTTCTGCCCCCTCGTCTTGTTCTCGTCCGCGTAGAGCACCAGCTTGGGCCGCGACACCACCCGATCGACGCACCACTTGGTGATGTCGAGGTAGACCTCGGCGATGCCGAAGTCCCGCGCGCTCTTACGCGCCTTCTCCGCCCTGTCGTTGATGCGCGACTGGTCCTCGGTGCTGCGCGCCTTGGCCGCAAGTTTCGTCTCCATTCGTGCGATCTTATCCCGCCGCTTTGCGATGCGCTTGGCATGCCCCATCAGGATGCGGTCGAGCATCACCTTCCACTGGCGGCGGGCCAACACCACTCCGTCCGCGGTCAACTCACCCGTGCGCTCCTTGTTGAAGGTCTTCGGCTTGATGTGCTGCATCGGGTCGATCGCGATCCCGACGGACGCGTTGCTGCCGAGATGATAGCGCTTTGCGACACCGGCCTTTTCCAAGGCGGCATTCGAGACCGTCTCCCAATGCGTGCGCAGCTCCGGGATCCAGTCGAGAGCATTAGCCTCGCGCGGCTTGTTCTGCTCGAAGGGGCGGACCACGCGCCGGGTGTAGTTCTTGTAGACTCTCTCCTCGAGCACCTCGAAATCCCAGCATTGCTCACCGGTCTTCGGGTGCTTCATCCGCACCGCCGGGCGGTCGTAGTAGACCAGGTGGACGTGGTAGTTGCGCTCGTCGTTGTTGGCATCCGGGGCGTGGATCACCGCCCAGTAGGGCAAGCCCTTCTCGGTCAGCTTGTTGGCAAAGTCGCGTACGATCTCCAGGCGCTCGCGGGGATCGAGCTCGTGCGGCAGCTCGGCGATGATGCGGGTCTGGGTGCGCCCGCCGCGCCCCGGCTCGATCTCGATTGGGGCATCCAGGTCGATCGCCACGGCCCACTGGTGGACCGCAAAAGCGGTCTCAGTCTCCAACTTCATGACCGCGTCCTCGCCGGCGGCGAAGGCCTCGCGCAGCTCGGCCTGGAAGGGCTTGGGAGCGGTGTCGATCTGACCAAGGGCCTTGTCCCACCAAGCTTGGCTCTCTCCGGCCTTGATCCGGACGGTGTCGCCCTGCGGCTTGCTCTCTGAGGCCTCGACGGCCTGCCAGAAGCGCTTGCGCTCCTCAATGGTCTCGCCGATCGTGCCGAAGGAGGCGTAGTCGAGGGCGTCGAGGGCGTCGTCCGTCAGGTTCCGCAGGCCAGCGCGCTCCGCGGTCCCTTCGCGTTCGATGAAGGCCTGCTGCTCGATCGACGAGCGATCCTGGGCCTCCTCTTGCATCTGCTCGATGATGGCCCACTCGCTGCCGAGGCCACGTTTGGCTTTGAGGCGCTCGGCCGCGCCGACACGCTCCATGTAGAGGGTGTGTGCCGTCGCCCGCGACCGCGTGATGCGCCGGCCGCCGCGCACGGCCTTGATCATCTCGAGGATGGGGGATGTATTCGAAACCGAGGTCTGGCTGAAGTGGCACGATTGCGTGCCTTGGTCGGAGGTTGGACGCTCCATGCTGTTGCTCCGGTTGCCGAACCGGATGCCGGGGCGGTTGAACGAGTGCTGCACCGCCACATGGACGCCGGATACGGGCGGGGTCGCGTCGACGGGAGAGCGGGCCGTGACGGTGATCGCGCCGTAACGCACGGGGGCGGGGGCCGCCTGTCCCTGCACCGCAGTCGCTTTGTCGATGCCGCCGCGGGCATCGGACGACGTCGACGCGACGACACCGGAGAAGTCGCGCCCGCCCTTGGCTTGCGTCCTCCTGAGGGGATCGGACAAATCTCGCAGGCAGTTCAGGACGAGGGGATTGGGATTGATCGAGGCCATAGTCACGCATCGGAATAGGCGCATATTGTAACGGCACGTCTGACATGTGACCAGTCTTCGAAGTGCAAAAATTCCTGTTGGCAGACCCGCTCCGGATCCCCTCTATCAGTGTTGAGGCTCCGTTCCGTCCCACAAGACTGTGCCGGGAACCTAAGGTTTTCCTCCAGGATGGGAGGGTCGCTTATGCTCCCCAAGACCCTCGACGGGCGCGCCACAGCCCAGATGCGACAGCGGGAGCGCTACTAACCTGGAGCTTGGATAGGACCGCCGGTCGCTAGGGCTCGCAAGCCTTGGAGAGTTCGTTCCCGGTCCGACCGACCGCGCTTGGATCAGTGACTACGGCACGTTTGCCAGCAGAGGGTTCACCGAACCAGCATAGCTTCCGGCACTCAAGTCCATCCTAGCCGAAGCCAAGGGACTGAGGCGGGAGCAGGGGATGCTGGGAGAGGAGCACCGCCTCCGATACGAGTGGCGGACAGGGAGCAAGGGAACCTCAATAGGCGCCGTGCGCCGGCCGGGTTCTTGTGACGTCTGACAGGACCCACAAAAACTGAGGAACTGAGCAAACGACCTTTCTGGCGACAACCGACCTTGAGGGGGCCTTAGGGGGCTTGGCTCTCCTTGGGATGAGCGAGCGGCCTCCGGACCAGCGACGCGTCCTACCTGGGCTCGAGCCAGCCTGGCCGCTTGGACTGGCGCAGTTCCCCCAGGGGGTCTGGCCGGACACGTCAGAGGCTGGACTGCCCGTGGTTCTCTCTGGGATCGCCGTTCTCCGTGGGATTGCTGGCCCTGGCTTGGCCTGGAGGCGGCGCCGACGTACAGCGGAGGCGCGAACGCGTTGGAGCCCTTTGTTTGCGCATTTCTAGGGCCATGCACGGTCCTGCCAGGAGGGCCCTCTGGCGTCAGCTTCGCTCCTCCGTTCTTCTCCGCTTCCTGTTCGCTGGCCGCTGCGCTGATAACGCCGGGTCTGGTTCTTGCGCTCGCCTCTAAGGGCCTGCAACAGCTCTCGAGCGCGGTCTCCGCGCGGCTCCCTCTCTTTTTATCCCGTTCACGGCCTTCCGGCTCCGGGTCGCACGGCTCCGTCTGGCCTCGTGGGCTTGGGGGCTTGCGCGGGTGTCCCCGTCTCGTCCGTGCTCCTGCCTCGGGGTGTGTCTCTGCCTCTGGCGCGGGCGCGACCGGCGCTCCCTCTCCCCTTCCGACCTGCGCGGTCAGGCGCAAAAAGCGGTCCCCTATTTTTTGTCGATAGGACGCTTAGGCCGTCGACTGCAGGCGCAAATAAGCGCCTTGCAATTTTCTGCATGTCTCGGCGTCGGTCGCTACCGTCCGGACCTATCCGGCCGCGAGGATCCGCGGCGGGCCACCTGGAATATTCCGCCCTTTATTGTCGATGGGACCTGGTCCTGCTGGGATCGCCCGGGCGGGTGGCACCGCGGGTCTTTCCGGCCCTCCAGTGGGATTTTCCCCAGGCAGAGCCCAAGGCGGCGCAAGGGTTTGTCCTGGATCGGGGCGCAAATGGCATGACTTGAAATTTTGCGCCCTCCCCTGTGCCAAGCCCCTGGATCCCAAATATCCGGAGCCGAGCCGATTGCGTCGGTAGCGCAAATAGACGCCGCTGAATTTTCCCGCTCTATCTCCGGGGAAGGCTGCGGTTGGGCTCCTGGGGGCGGCTCTCCGAACCGGCGGGGCGGGCTCGCCCGGGGCCTGGCCGGACCTCTCCCGGTCTCCTCTCAGTCTGGCCTTCCGGCCGCTCTCGGTCTGGCTCGAGGACGCCGCCCTCCGGCTGGCGCTGCGCCCTCTCGTCTCGCCTGGCCAGGGGGCGGGGATAGACGCGGCAGGCGCAAAATTGTTGTGGATCATTTTTCCCGGTCCGGTCTGAATCTGCCCTCTCGACCTGGTTGCTACCCCTCTCCTGGAACTCCCTCTCTCCTGCTTCGCCGCCCTGCGGACGGACGCAAAATATGGGGACCGAATTTTTCGGATCAGGCCGACGCCGTTTCTTCCGGGATGCCCGGTTTGGCCAGGACCCGGCTCCAGCAAGGCCACGGCCGCGCGCAAATTATCATCGTCCGAATTTTCCGGGTCTTTGGCTGTGAGGCCGGGCCTGGGGGCTCGGCGCCCTTCCCAGCCTGATTCCGGTCTGGCGCCGTGGCGCAAAATTCCGCTGCCACTTATTTCCGGGTGCGTGGCATGTCCGGGCCCAGAGCCTCGGGACACTCGGTCCAAGCCCCTGATTGTCGCGGCGGAGCGCAAATTCGGTTCCCGAATTTATCGGGTTCTTCCTCCCGATCCCTGGGCCGGCCCGTTTAGGGCTTGCAGCCAATGCTCCCCTTGGGCCTGAGGTGCTGCAGGGGCGCAAAACTTCAGGCCTAGGTTTTTCGGTACACCAATCCTGTGGAGCAGGAAAATTCCAGCAGTATTTTTTGCCGAACTCGACCGGAGACATGCCCTCCTGGGCCGTTGCGGGCGCCTCCTCGACGGGACGGAGGCAATATTGACCGGCTGATCCGGGCTCCGGTATAATGTTTGTACTCGGATTTCAGACAAGATCAGCGGCCAGCCTATGGGCCTGGCGCGACCAGGGGCATCATGAGCAAGGTTTCGTACACGTGGGGAAGCGAGCGCCCGTCCCAACGCCGCAAGCGCATGGACAGCGCGCGCAAAAGTGCCCTCGCCCAGATGGAGGACGAAAAGCGTCGCCACAAAGAGCGGATGGACGCGTTGAAGGCCCGTTTGGAGGAAATCGACTCCCATATGGAAGCTATCGACCTCGTCACCGCAGCGGGGCGCATCGACCGTACATTAGAAGAAGCCAAGGCCGAAGACCTGCGCGCGCTCGATGAGGTCGAGCCGCGGAAGCGGGGCCGCGGCCGGCCGCGCAAGGTTGTCCCCGAAGCCTCCGGCACCACACCCGCGAAGGAGAGCACCAAGGCGTCCAAGACGAAGGCTCCGGCCGTGCAAGCACGGCATGCGCTGTCCCAGCCGCGCAATGAATTGTCTCCGCCAGGCACGGACCAGGGACTGGATCTGAGCCCGTCCGTTCTGCCGGCATCGTCTGCCGCTGCGATGAAGGCGAAGTCCACCCGTGAGCCGAAGGCAAAGGACCCGGCAGTCGCGGCGCTGCGGGCGATCGACCTTTCCGATGTGGCTGCCGTGCCAGGGGCGTTGACGAAGGTGTTCCCGCAGGCGAATTTTCCGTTGGCGTATGAGTATGGCGTGGAGGATCCGGACAGGGTTTCCTATGAGAACCTGGCCTCTGAGGACAAGATCAGGTGGATCACATCAGTGCACTTCAAGGGTGACCAAGCGGCTTACGACAAAGCGTTCAAGGTCAATCTGAGTGACAACTTCCGGATGCAGAAGCTCTACAAGGATGACATCCCGCAGGCCATGGCAAAGGAGAGCGCGCGCCGCAAGCTCTGGGCGACGGTGCGCAAGCGCGTCCAGCACGTCGTAAAGACCTATCCCGACGTTTTGTCGGGTAAGGTTCCTTTGGAGAGTGTCCAGAAGGCTTTGTCGGAGTATGACCAGTCCGATCTCTCTTACATGGGCGTTGCGGAGCAGCGGACCTGGTGGGAGTTCGTTGACGCGCTGCCATGGCCGGAGGGCCTGTCCCGCCGGGATATCATGGTCTTCGACGGGCGCGGCGACATGATGGATCCGGACGCGTTCGCTTTCTGGGACACGACCAAGACCAAGAAGCGCGAGGGCTCGGTCCTACGCGAGCAGGTCTCGGCCGAGAAGCGCGCTGAGCAGAAGGCGCGGGAGCGCATGGAGGAGTTGCGCCGCCTCAGCTTTCTGGCGAGCTCACAGCAGAAGGCGGAACTCGAGGAACTCGAGAAGCACTTCGCGCCGCCGTCCTCCCCCGACTCCTAAGGTGTGAGGTCCGACGACATCGTTTCAACTTCCTGATCGTCAGATGAGCCTCTGAGATGCGATGCTGATCCTGTTGCTGCTGTGGGCCTGTGGGCAGCGCAGGAGCGCTGTCCATCAGATCCACAGCCGAAGGGCGGGGAACGCCATGGATCTGCTAAAGGCGCGTCTCGCGTGGGTCGAACTCTACGCCAAGACCGACGATGCGGGGCTGGTGTGCCGCCGCTGCGGCATCTCCCGGCCCACCCTGCGCAAGTGGTGGCGCCGCTTTCAGGTGGATGGCGAGGCAGGCTTGGTGGAGCACAGCCGCCGTCCGCACCGTCTGGCGGCTCAGAAAGTCTTCGCCGATCAGGAGACGCTCATCCTAGTGGTTTCCGCCTAACAGAAGAGTCCGTTTGAAGGATTCCCCTTAGCCGGTGTGCATGCGAGGCTGTGGCATGCGCACTGGCATCTCGATCACCCTTACACTTTCCGACCGGCAGCGTCTTGAGGCGCTGACCAGCAACCGGAACACGGCCCAGAAACACGTCTGGCGGGCTGCCATCGTGCTGCTGAGCGCCGATGGCGTCGGACCGGCACCTCCAAGACCTGCGTCTGGCGCTGGCAGGAGCGCTTCACGCAGGAGGGCGTTGACGGCCTGCTGCGCGACAAGACCCGCCCCTCCCGGATCAAGCCGCTCGGTCCTGACATCGCCGAGCGGGTGGTCACCCTGACGTTGGCCGACCCACCGGTCGAGGCAACGCACTGGACCGCTGCTATGATGGCCAAGGAGGCTGGCATCAGCGCCAGTGCGGTGCGGCGCATCTGGCGAGCGCATGGTCTCCAGCCGCATCGCTATCGTCAGTTCAAGCTCTCCAATGATCCCAAGTTTGCCGAGAAGCTCCGGGACGTGGTCGGGCTCTACGTCGATCCACCCGCCCATGCCATCGTGCTCTCGGTTGATGAGAAGAGCCAGATCCAGGCGCTCGACCGCACCCAGCCCGGCCTGCCGCTGAAGAAGGGCCGGCTAGGAACCATGACGCACGACTACAAACGCAACGGCACCACTACGCTCTTTGCCGCTCTGAACGTGCTGGATGGCTCCGTCATCGGGCGCAACATGCAGCGCCACCGGCATCAGGAATTCATCCGCTTTCTCAACGCCATCGAGGCCCAAGTGCCACCTGGCAAGGCCGTGCACGTGATCCTCGACAACTACGCCGCCCACAAGCACCCGAAGGTTCGGGCCTGGCTGGATCGCCACGAGCGCTTCACCTTCCACTTCACCCCGACCTCATGCTCGTGGCTCAATGCAGTTGAGGGCTTCTTCGCCAAGCTGACCCGCCAGCGGCTCAAGCGCGGCGTGTTCCATTCGGTGGCTGACCTTCAGGCGGCCATCAACCGGTACGTTGCCGAGACGAACGCCAGTCCCAAGCCCTTCACGTGGACGGCTGATCCAGATGAAATCATCGCCGCCGTCAGGCGTGGGCACCAAGCGTTAGATTCCATCCACTAGCCCTGCGCCGGGAGCGGCGGCTCGGGGTCAAGCAACTGCGCAATGAGTTGATCCGGCAGCACGACCTGACGTTGTCGCTCGACACCATCCATCGGACACTCGTTCGCCATGGCGTGCAGGTTCTCAAGCGGCCGCGCCGGTGGCGAAAGGGCGAGCGACGCTACAGCCGGCTGATCCCCGGGGACCGCGTCCAGATGGACGTCTGCAAGATCAGGCCAGGCGTCTACCAGTACACCGCGATCGACGATTGCAGCCGCTACAAGGTGCTCGGTGTCTACAGCCGCGCCACGGGCGCCAACACCCTCGACTTTCTGGAGCGGCTGATTGAGGAGATGCCGTTCCCGATCCAGCGCATCCAAACCGATCGCGGGCGCGAGTTCTTCGCGAAGCGGTTCAGCAGCGGTTGATGGACTGGGCGATCAAGTTTCGGCCGATCCCGCCCCGGTCGCCCCATCTGAACGGCAAGGTCGAGCGAACGCACCGCGCGGATCGGGAGGAGTTCTGGGACACGGTTGATCCCAAGGATCCGGAGATCGAGGCGAAGTTGTCTGAGTGGCAGCATCACTGGAATTGGCACCGGCCCCATACCACGCTGGGCGGTCAGTCGCCCATCGATCGTGTCTGCGACCTTCTCGACAAGACTCCACTCGGCGAAGCTGTCGAGGCGGCCTACGACGGCAGCCGTGAGCGCATCAGGATTGCCGATTACCGGCTGGATACCGCTCTGGCTCAGCTGAAATGATGTCCCCAGACCCTTCACCTAAGGGGTCCCAACCTTCAATCAGATTGGGGGACCTTCCATGCAAGTCGGACGGATCGCCCGGCTTTGTTGGAGCCTTCTGAAATCGGCTCACCATCAGCCGGTCCCTGCCCTGTCGCAGCGAGGTTCAGCACAATGGCAGGCACCAAGCCCCTGACGCTTCAGGCTGCCACGGCGGTTGTGATCAGCCGCGCCCTTGCCATTGTGCCAGCGTCTGGGGCATTGGAAATTGCAGCAGGTATGTCTCGACTGCGTCCCGAATCCCGTCGATGTCATCACGGTCCTTGACGGAGATGGTCAGCCGGCCGCCGATCGCACGCGCCAAGCGGGCTTGGTCCTCGGTGAAACTATCCCAGGCACCTGCGACCTCGAACGCAATCCGGTAGATCGAACCACCGTCCCGATCGCCGACGAGCTCGTCATCGAACCATCGCAGACTCAGGAAGACCCTCGCGAGGGTTTCCCTCTCCTGTTTTGCGACCGCCATCACCTCAAGGCGGCTGTCACTCACCACTGAGACATCGTACGCGTACTCCAGCATCTATAATTCCTTTCCCATAGGGTGTCCGATGGACAGGCGACTCCTGCCCTTCTGTGTCAAGACGCGAGCGCATCACTTCCAGACCGTACTCTCCAGACCAAGCTGCCCTGATCGGCGTGAAAGGTCAGGCAGAATGGCCGCCCTTCCCATCTTTGCATCCGGGCGCGACTTGCGCCAATGGATGCGTCGTGCATGACCTGTTGATGATCGGCGGATCAAGCCTCACACTTCATTCGGGCTCGATTGTCGAGTGTTCAACCCGCGCTCTGGGCGTCTGCTTCGCGGGACCGGCAGCAATGTCGTCACCATCAGTGGTGACGTTGCGGGCGGCGATCATTGGGCCGTCAGTAGGAAGGAGAGAAGACGGGCCACCCTCTCTCGGATCTCGGAGCTTTGCATCCGGACAGCACATCCCGCGTGCACCCCACCGGGCTGTCCCGGACCACATGCTCTTCGCGCTTACCGCTCGGCGCTCTGGGCGGGATCAGCCGCTGCCATCTCGTGAAGCTTGTGCCAGACCAGCTCCAGCGCCGCCAGATGCGGATGTTCGAGCGCATAGGCTGGCCCGATCGCCTGCATGCGGGCATCCCTGGCATCCCATGCTACCTCGATGTCCTGGCAGATCGTGCCGCGAAGTCGGTTTCGGGCCGCAGGAGCGAACACCACCTGGTAGGCCGCACGCTGCACCCTCACGAGCATGTGCGCGCAGATGCCGATCTCCACCGCGAGCGAGACCGGCAGCTCGACTGTGATTTTAAGTTCCGACCCGATGGTCAGCGGGGGCGAGGCAAGGGCATGCTCGGCGGCGCGACAGAAGACATCTGCGCCTACACTGAATGTTGCATGGCTGTTCAAGCTGTAACGGCTCGCGGCCGCCGCCGTGATGGTCAGCTTGGACTTCGCCAGTGCGCGGTTCGGGTGCGGGGCGGTCTTTGTTTTCCGTGTTGTCATGATCGTCTTTCTTGGGATTTCAGCATCAGGCTGGAACACCCTTTCCTTCGACGAAATCTGCCTTCTCGAGAGACGTGGCGCGACTCGACCTGCGCTCCTGGGACCACGTCAATCCAACACAATCGCACGATCCGTCAGGGTTCATGGAATGGCGCGCAGGCATCCGCTGCGGCTTGTGGACCAAGACTATGACATGAGGCAGCGTGACCTGTCCCGCAGGAATACAAGAGCGGCTGTCCGCGATAGGCGTCGTCCGCTGCGGAATTGTTTGCAGCCTTGGGCACGCCTAAGGACAATGCAGCCATAGGGAGCCGATGGCCTTGGGTCAGACTTGGTTAGCGTGTTTGCACACGGTACCGCTGCCCCATGAGCGTCGGGTTTGCCGTTGCGATTAATGCGAGAGTCATCGCTCGTGTGTCAGCGAGGTGCGGCGAGAGCGGATCTCAGCTCAAGACGCGACTGGGAAAGCCGCATGACGGGGCCGTCGCCATGCGGTGCGCAAGATCATAAGACCCTCCTTCGTCGTGGCGGTCATGCCCTTAAGATAGTGATCGCGGCCGGGAGGACATCCTTTACGGATCCTTCCGGCCAGCTGGAATAAGCCGTCAGCCGAAGAGCAATGAGGCAATTGCTTGTGCGGCGATGGCTGCCGACGCCAGCGTCAGAATCAGGTTCGTCATGATCATGGTCTCCTTGTGTGAGGTGCGCTTATCGAGGGGAATCCTGTTACCAGCTCCGGCAATTGCTTAGATGCGCCGTTCGTTGTTCTTGGAACCGTCTCCGCTCTTACTTTACTCTGTCGGGTTTCTCATCCAGGCCCTTCCCTTCTGTCTCCTTCCGCCTGATCCTCACCTCGTGTTCTCTCATCCGCAACCTCAGAAGGCCGTCCAAAACGCCGGCGACAAAGCGGGCGTGCGAATTCAGGAGGGATCGTCTCCGTCATTCGCACGCCGATTGTCTGCTTATTCTGGAAGCTGCCACAGCACTTGCTCACCGACATGGTGGCAGACCGCGGCAGCAGAAGATACTCTATTTCAACATCAGGATCTTGAGCAATCGTCCCCACGCTTCATCAGGCAGTCCCTGAATTTGTTTGATGAGCAGTTGATCGCCACTCGCCAGAACACCGGCGCGGATCTGTGGGCCACGCTTTTCTCCTTCCCTGACCTCATCTTCATCGAGATCCATTCCTCGGATGATGGCGCCGACGCGCAACGCCTCCTCCAAGGTCACGCCGAACGGGCTCTGAAACGACTGACCGCAGGCTTGGCACCCCTGCGCGGTGGAAGTATTCAAAGCACCGCAGCCACCGCAGGTCTTGAAGAGCTGCGGCGGCGGCGGGAACTCCGCGTCGCACACGATGCATGCTGGCGCACTGCGCGGGTTCGGGGCGGCGCAAACCCGGCAGATCTTCAGCGCCGGACGCGGCGCCTCCTTGCGCGCCGCCGGGCTCATCTCCTGCTCCACCCGGCGGGCAAAGCGCTCGAAGATCTTGTGCACCGGCATGACGACATAGGCCCGCGAGCCGTCATCCTCGCGTAGGTTGCGCACGACCCGTCCCATGGCCTGGCGGAACGCCACCTCGGTCTTGGCATGGGGCAGGTACACCAGCACCCGCAGACGCTTGATGTCGACCCCTTCCGACACCATGGCCACCGAGACAAGCCAGCGTCGATCGTCGTCCCGGAACGTGTCGATGAGTGTTTCGGCATGTCGCATGTTGCTGTGGACCAGCACGGGCTTCGCCTGCGATGGTCTGCCCGACCCAGGCGTCTGCTCAAGCTTTTCCAGCAGCGCTGCCATGTACTCCGCCACCTCGATGCTCGGCGCGATGACCAGGCCGCCGGCGTTGGGAATGCTCTCGCGAAGCGCGTTGAGCTTTTCAATGCCCCACGTCAACATCGAGGCTTGGTAGGAGGTCAGATCGGGGGTGCCATCGGGCAGGTACTTGGGCGTGCAGGCGAGCCGGTAGAAGTCCACGGCCCGCTCCAAGCCCTTGATGCGCTTCAGCGCAGGGCTGAGCCGAGGCGCGTTCGTCCCTGATACGGCGACGGCATCGCCGTCCGGCAGAGCCACCGAGAAGCGCCCCTCATGGCGGTGGAAGGTGATCGGCCGGCAGTAGCCCAGATCGACCGCCTTGCCATAGCTCAGCGTGTAGGTGCCTGCCTCCGGGTGCCGGATCGCACCCTTGCTGTCGTAGGCAAGCCAGACCGGCTTCTTGCCGTCGGAGCGGATCGGCGTGCCGGTGAGCACGAGCACGAAGCGGGCGTCGGCAAAGGCGCTGTCGGCCTTGTCGCCCCAGGCAGCTTTGACCGCGGCATGATGATGCTCGTCGCAGATCACCAGCGTTCGCGAGGCGCGGCAGACCTGCTGGAAGGCATCCTGCAGCCCCTGGACGGCTGACCAGGTGGCGCAGAGATCCGTGCCGTAGGCCTCAATGCTGCCATGGGCGCCGGTGACCTTGGTCATGGGTCTCCCGGTCACTGTCTTGAATTCGTCGGCCCATTGGCTGACGACCTGGGTGCGTGGGGCGATGACGATCACCCGCTCGATCTCGTTGGCTTCGAGCAGATGGCGCGCGATCACCGAGGCGCAGATTGTCTTGCCGGCGCCGGGCGCGGCATTGATGAGGAAGTGGCGGTCGGGGCGGGTCTCGAGCAGCCAGGTGAGCGCTTGGCGCACGGCCTCTGACTGCCACGGACGGAGGTTGATGAGGCTCATTCTTTCGCCCCTTTCTGGTTGTTGCACGGCGGGCACAGGGCCTGGCCGTTGTGGAGGGTGGTCGGGCCGCCTTTGGTGAAGGCCTGCTTGTGGTCGGCGTGGAAGCGGTCGGTCAGCGGCTTGCCGCAGCGGCGGCAGCGATTGCCGGCGAGGAGGCGCAGGATCAGGCGCTGCCGCTGGGAGAAGAAGCGTCTCATCGGCTGATCCAGTACTCGCGCATATGGATCTCCTTGTACGGCAGCGCCGCCGGCACCTTGCAGAGGGTGTGCTCGTTGAGGCGTCGCAGGATCCTGGCCATTGGCGCGCGCTCCGACTTGATCAGGAAACCGTCGCGCTTCATGCGGGCCATCTCGGCATTGGGGTTCTGCACACCGAAGAGCAGCATCGCTTCGAGCAGCGAGACGCGGTGGCCCTCGAGCATGTGCTCGCGCAAAGCCATCGCGGGCATGTAGGTTGGTGTTGTCATGGGAATGTCCTTTGTCAGGGGTGCTGGTCCTGGCAGATCCGCTTGATGCGCTCCGTGGCCTCGTGGGTCAGTTCGTCATCGTCGCAATGAGCCAGGCTCCGTTGCTCGAAGCAGGCGATCGTCCAGGGATTGCTGCGCAAGGCCGAAGCGACATTGCGGGAAAAATAGTCCGGTCGTGCAGGAGGATCGCGAATGGCCGTTTGCCGGTGCTTGCCTTCTGTGATATCGATCAGTCGCTGAGCGGACTGAAGGAGCAGTGAGGACGAATAGGTATCACCAAGGTGACGCGAAAGCTCGCTGAAGACGGCTCCCAGCAGGGGGGTGTTCTGGGGGATTCCACTGCGCTGGTCGCTATGCGTCGCGATTACACGGCTTGGTTGATCGGGCGAGTTCATGTGTTGGCCTTTCTTGTTGATCGGGCACAGACCCCCTCCCCGATCGGAGACTGGGGTCGTGGTGGAGCTAGTTGTGGACGAATGCCGGTCCGCGGCTCTCGATTGATCCGGAGCACAGCTGGCTGATTGAGCAGACTGGGGGATCAGGGATCCTGCGCGCAGGACAGATGATGTCATCGTTGGGATGCAGGTCTTCCGCAGTTTAGGCTGTTCGACAGGCTCGCCCGGTGAGCCGAATGCGGCGAGAAAAGCTGTTTGGTGAGCACGCCGATGAAAGTCGCAGGATGGGAAATGGAAGTTGCTAGGATCGAGGCCCTGACACATGTTCACATTGGGTAGACTTGTGTTCGCGGCTATCGCTTCAGCATCCCGGCACCAGCCGATGAAGCGTTCGAGCCCACGGTTCGTGTCGTCAATTCTGCTTGGCTCAGAGGCACAGCCACAAACTGGTCTGATCGGCATTAAGCTCTGTCGACGAGCAGACAATGCAGATAGCGATCGTGCATGGTGTCGTCTGCAGCAGCCTCCGATGGGTTTAAATAGCTATCGTGGATGGATCGGTTTGCAGGACATTTGGAAGTGCTTCTCGATCATCATCCTATCCTCCTTGGGGTTTGCCCTCCTTTCATTCTCAAACTGACTGACACCTGATGAACCATCGGCCTTGTCTTTGGGACAGGTCCGCCGGACTGGCTCATTCCTGGGATTTTCCAATCAGATCAGCTTGTGGCGATCGGCAAGAACGGCAGAAGACCTAAAAAGGTGCAGTGCTGATCCGGCATGAAATCGCGGATCGCCCCTCCAGCCGACTGGACGCCCGCACGCTTCTCAACTTCCCGTTCGCCTACGTGAAAGGGAGAACTTATCCCGTCAGCGTTCATGAGGCAGGTTCCAGCACAACGGAGCGCTGCATTGGTTTGAGACCTGGCAGCGCCTTGATCTGCGCTAGATCCTGTCTGACGGCCCGTGAACCTGCATGAGAGTATGGCTGTTGCCTTGGTGGGGCTCACCAAGGCGGAGACGTGCGATGCGACGGCATGAACTCAGCGATGCTCAATGGGAGCTGATTGCGGATCTCATGCCCAGGGCCGGTCGCCACGGCGGGCGCTGGCGCGACCACCGGCAGGTGGTGAACGGGCTGATGTGGAAGCTATGTACTGGAGAGCAGTGGCGCGACCTGCCCGAATGCTACGGCCCTTGGCAAACCGTCTATGAGCGCCTGACCCGATGGCGCCGTGAGGGGTTGTTCGACACGATCCTGGATCGGCTCCGGCTCAAGCTGAATGCCGAGGGGCTGATCGACCTGGATCTCTGGTGCATCGACAGCACCTCTGTGCGGGCCAGCCGCTCCGCGGCCGGAGCCCGTAAAAAGGGGATCCGCAGGAGCCAGACGACCATGCGCTCGGCCCCTCCCGGGGCGGGTTCGGCAGTAAGATCCCCCTGGTGAGCGATGGTGCTGGTCTGCCGCTCGGGTTTACGCTCACACCTGGGCAGCGGCACGAGGTGCCGGCCTTCGGGCCAACCTTGATGGCAGTCCGCCTCCCCAGCCGCAGGGGCCGTCCACGCACAAGACCCAAGTACCTGGCAGGCGATAAGGCCTACAGCTACCAACTGGTCTTTGCTTATCTGCGGCGGCGCCATATCCGGCCTGTCATTCCACCCCGGACCGGCGGCAACATGGGTAAGGGCTGCGCGCGATCCTTCGATCCTGATCTTTACCGCAGACGCAACGCCATCGAGCGCTGTGTGGGATGGCTGAAAGGCTGTCGTTCGATCGCCACCCGGCACGAGAAGCTCGCCTTGAACTTCGCCGCAATAGTGAAGCTCGCTTTCATGCGGCAGTACCTGCGCACACTCAGGCCGTCAGACAGGATCTAGCCGTTTCCTCAGGGCAGGATAAGGCTCGAGCGAGATCCGGCCCCTGGGCGTGAGCCACTTAACGAGTTGCAGAGGGGATGGCACAGGCGCCATCTGCATCTACTATGTCCGGGATTCCGGAGATTTAGTCTGAGCGAAGCGTCTGCGCATGAACGCACGGATCGGGTACGCTTATGCTGTGCTTCCCTCCAACAGGGCCCGTTCGCGCCCGAGGATCTCGTCAGCACGTCCATCATGGCACGGACCTATGGTGACCGCCGGACATTCTCATGGACCACCAGCCAAGGATCGCGAGGAGGCACGCCGTCCCGCCGCAGGCAAACGGGGTCGGGATCATCGCCGGCGATGAAGAACGGCAGATCCGCGCCTCCGAGCTCAGCCTGCACGGTCGAATGCAGGCCGACGAGATCGCTCGTGTGGAAATCGAACGGCCTCCCTTTCGCGAAGTGGTGCAGCCATTACTGCTGCCGGTCCGACCTCGACGTCCTGTCTATTCTCCGGTGCCCCAGACGCCAAGCAATCTAGGCCTCCTACCCCGGCAGCAACAACCAGATGCAACCCGCGGCTTGGCTTCATCTCCAAAATGGGCAACCGGCACCTGCGCGAGCGGTTTACCTTCGGCGCACGCCCTGCGCTCTGCAATATGAAGTCCGACAGGGCCATGGCGGATTTGAGATCGGAGCCTGCCGGTCAGGGAGCCGATCAAGACGGCGGTCGTCGGCTTCACCAATAAATGCCCTAGATCAACGCTTACGAGCCAGGAAGCAAAGGATCTGCCGCGTCGGCGGCATTGACGGCCCGTTTAGATATGTTTGCCCCGCGGAGCGGCCCGGTTGGCACGAGGACGATGAGAACATGTCTAGCCAGAGCGGACGTGGACGGGCGGAACGAGACAATGGGCCTCGGAGGCTCCTCGGTTCGAAATTCATCTTCGCAGCCGACTCAGTCCGATCTCGTCCGTTCCGGCCACCCGCTCTGGCTCCAGTTTGGAAGCCATTTCCAGGCCTTCTCAAGAGGGGCTCGAAATAATGCAAAGCTAAGTCGAGGACTCGACAGACAAAAAGTCTGATTTCTGACAATCTAACTTTTGCACCCTGCTGGTCCGCAAAAGGACAACCCTCAGTGTGTCGGGACTGCAGGCTGGGGAAAATTCAATGAAACCAAATCGGACGCTCAACGCCGATACCGATACAGCTGTGGCCAGGCATATGGTGACCAATCGCCTCTTGGTGTCGCTCAGTCCGAGTGATCGCGCTCTGCTTGAACCGCACCTGGAAGCCGTGACTCTGTACCAGGGAGAGATCCTCTTCGACCCGGGCGATGATGTCACTCGGACCTACTTCCCGGGCGGCAGCACGATGGTCTCGCTCATCGTTCTCATGCACTCGGGACGAGGCGCAGAAGCAGCCACAATTGGGCGCGAGGGGGCGGTCGGGGGCATCGTCTCGTCAGGCCACAAGCCAGCCTTCACGCGCGCCGAAGTCCAGATCCCCGGTCCGGCGCTGCGCATCGAGACGACGCGCCTCGAGGAAGCCAAAGTGCGGTCCTCGACGTTGCGCGACCTGTTCAGCCGGTATGCGGACGCGCTGCTGGCGCAGATCATTCAATCCGTGGCCTGCAATGCCCTGCACTCCTTGGAGGCGCGGTGCTGCCGCTGGCTGCTGACGACCCAGGATCGCGTAAACAGCACCGAGATCCCGCTGACCCAAGAAGCCCTCGCTGAGATGCTTGGCGTGCAGCGCACCACGATCACGGGGGTTGCAAGAGCATTACGCGCCCGTGGGCTGATCCGCTATGCCCGCGGCCAGATCATTGTCATGGATCGGACCCGCCTGCAGGAAGCGTCCTGTGAGTGCTATGCGGCCGTCAACCAGCACTTCAACCGCGTCCTGCCCGAGGTCCGGCCGCAGGGCATTATCACGGCGACCGATCTGTGAGCACGCAATCAAACCGCCGATCAAACACGAAGATGGTGGCCGAGCGCTCGTTTCATAGGCGGCACACTCGTCATGAACGATGAATGCCTTGGTGCGTCGCCCCAGCCGAAGGATGGCGGCACAGGAGTTGCTCCAGGGCAACAGGAGAGTCCTGCAGCCGGACACGAGCATCTGCTCGCGCTCGCGCTCAAGGCAAGAGACCTCGGCCTGTGGTGGATTGACCTTGAGAACGACCAGTTCCACGGCGATGCGATCTGCCGCCGTCTTCTGCTTGGTTCGAATGACAGTCCGGGGCCTGACTGGCCGATGAGCATGGCGGCTTTTCTGGCGCTCCTGCATCCGAACGACCGTGCGCTGACGCGCACCCGCCTGCAACGAACCTTCGAGGCTGGATATGGCTCCCGGTACGTCGACGAGTTCCGAGTCCTCCGTCCCGGCGACGGAGCCCCGGTCTGGATCGCCGCCTCCGGCATGGTCGACCGACCGCCGGATGGCAAGCCTCATGGCCGCTCAAGCCCCCTCCGCCTCGTTGGCACGATCCAGGACATGACGAGGGAGGATCCGGGCATCGCGGGAGTTCTGGAGGGCGAAGCGCGCCTCAAAGCCATCCTCAACACCATGCCCCAAATGGTCTGGTCGGCGCGGCCGGACGGCTACCACGACTATTACAACGACCGCTGGTACGAGTTCACCGGCACGCCCTACGGATCAACCGACGGGGACGCCTGGAGCGGGATGTTTCATCCCGACGACCAGAACAGGGCTTGGAAGCGCTGGCGGCATTCACTCGCCACCGGGGATCCCTACGAGGTCGACTACAGGCTGCGCCGTCACGACGGAGAGTATCGCTGGACCCTAGGCCGAGCGCTGCCGATCCGTCGGGCTGATGGAACGGTCGAGCGGTGGTTCGGGACCTGTACGGACGTCCACGACCTGAAATCGTCGGAAGAACAACGGGAGCTGATCGGCCGCGAGCTGTCCCACCGGATCAAGAACATCTTCGCGGTCGTCTCGAGCCTCGTGACCCTTACGTCGCGCGGCGACGATGCTGCCAAGCCGTTCGCAAGTGAGTTCCTTCAGCGGCTGACCGGCCTTGCGCAAGCCCACGAGTACGTTCAACCGCATACTCCGTGGCTCGAGGTCGACCCCACGCGGCGGACGGTTCTGCACCTTCTGGCAATTCTCATTCGTCCGTACGTCCAGGAGCTGGCTGCCGCCTCTGACCCGTCAAACAGCCTCCACGATCGTCGCGTGGCCGTCGCGGGTGATGACGCTCCTGTCGGGGTCAGCGCAGGTACGGCTCTCGCTCTCATCGTGCATGAACTTGCCACCAACGCCATCAAGTATGGCAGCCTCTCACAACCCGACGGTCGCGTGACGATCACGGGGGAACGCTTTGCCCAGAGTAAATACCGACTGACGTGGCAGGAGCGGAACGGGCCAGCGGTTGAAGGGCCTCCTACGCGGCAGGGTTTTGGGACAAGGCTGGCGCAGAAAAGTGCGACCTCCCAGCTGGGAGCCGTCATCGAGCAGGATTGGTCCCGGAATGGTCTTACCGTGCGATTGACGATGCAGATCGACACCCTCAGTCGGTGACCGAAGGTACGATCGCGTCGTAGATCCGCCGCACGGTGTCGTAGCAAGAACACGACGCCGCCTCGAGCCCAGGTCGGTCGAGCACTGTCATGCGTCCGTGGTCGAGCCGCAACAAGCCATTTTCCTGGAACTTCGCGGCGACCGCGCCGATGCTCTGACGCCGGACGCCAAGCGTGATGGCGAGGAAGGCTTGGGACAGATCGATCGTGTCGGCGCCATGCGCCCGGTCATGGGCGACGAGCACCCAGCGGGCGCAGCGGGCCGACAGCGGGTGCAGCCCGTTGCAGGCCGCCGTCTGGATGGCCTGCTTGAGAAGCACCTTGCAGTATCTCAAAAGGAGATCCCTGAGTGGAGCATACGTCCAGGACAAAGCCAGGAGACCATCGATCGGAACCCGGGTCGCGGTGCCCGGAACCTGGACATCGGCGCGGCTGAGAGCCCGGTGATCCCCGCCGAGAACGGCCCAGAAGCCGAGGTATCCTTCGGCTCCGATGGTCAGCGTGCCGGCTCCTCGACAGTCGCCCATGTCCGAAACAAGGGCGATGACGCCGCTGTGGGGGAACAACACCTCCCGGACCGGCTCCCCGATCTCTTGGAGGACGCGCCCGCGGGCGAGAGGAACAATGCTGGCTTGTTCGGTCAGCGCCGTCAGTACATCTTGGGGGAGGATGGCGAGGAGGCGGTTCTGCCGGTGTAGCCTGTCGGACGATGGATCTCGGCTTGGAAGGGTCACAGGCTTGACATTCACGCTGGTTG
This sequence comes from Microvirga mediterraneensis, assembly GCF_013520865.1. Lineage (NCBI taxonomy): Bacteria > Pseudomonadati > Pseudomonadota > Alphaproteobacteria > Hyphomicrobiales > Methylobacteriaceae > Microvirga > Microvirga mediterraneensis. Next base: position 185,010 of record NZ_JACDXJ010000002.1, on the reverse strand, counting down.
CGGCTTCCGCGAACAACGCGCGACGCCGCAACGGGTTCATGGCCTATTACCACCGGCGCCGCCGCACGAGGACTACTTAATGAGGAGCACGCGCGACCGCCTGCGCGAGGGCCCGAAGGAGACCGTCGACGCGACGCCCGCCGAGGTGCCGGAGCAGCGCGTCGCAGCGCCCGCGATCCGGATCGCGACGCGGGACTTCCGTTGATCCGCCCCGCCGTGCCATAGGTGCCCGTCATGCAAGAGCCAGACCCCAGACAACGGACGAAACTCCTCAAGCTCGGAACGCGGCAATGCCGTTTCATCGTCTCGGAGGACCTGCGCAGCGCCGTCTGCTGCGGAGCGCCGACGCCCGAAGGGTCGAGCTGGTGCGACTGGCACCGGAGGCTCGTCTACGTCCCGGCACAGCCCCTGAGGGTCAGGCGCGAGGCGCTCGCGTCATAGGCCGGGGCGCTCCTAATGGCCTGACCAATTCCGGATCGGACTGCACAAGTGACGGTTTATGCGCTGTCCATCGCAGGCCTGGCCTTGGAAGGTCCGATCGACCGTTCTCCCAGGCCTGCTCACCCTAGAGATCGCGCTTCCACAAGTCGCGCGGGCAGGTGTTCCTGCGCCCATTTCACCTCTAGGCCGCGACCCGGACGGCGAGGTATGTTCCGCCTCCTTTAAAGAGGCAACTATGTTCGCTTTCGCCGACGAGACTGGCAATTCGGGTAAGAACGTCTTCGACAAGAACGAGTGGTATCGTCTCGGCGCGATCCTGTCCGTTTCGGATGTCGAGCCAGGGACCCGTTCGGCCATCGAGCCCGTCATCAGGTCAAAAGGCATCGCAAGGGCACACGCCCACGAGATGACTAGATCCGAGGTCGCCGAGCTGGCAAATGGGATCATGGACGAGCTGGACCAGGCGGGTCCGTGGTCGTTTTTCACGTTCAGCATCCATAAGCCGTACATCGTTACGACGAAGTTCGTGGATACGATCTTCGACGCGGGCGAAAACTTGGCCGTGCCGCACACCTGGTACAACATCGAGCTCTTCCGCCACATGATTTGCCTGGCAGTCGACGATTGCATGACTCCGCTCAATCGGGCCCGCTTCTGGGACGCGTTCCTCAAGGACGATGTGCCCGGGATCCAGGCCTGCGTGCGCAACCTCATGGTCTACGTCATCCGTAAGGTCGGGGACCCGCGGCTGCGGGAGATCATGAAGGACGCGCTTCAGTTCGCCCTCAAGCATCCTGAACAGTTCACCTTGCTGGCCGCCCATCGCCGCGACAGCTATCAGGGGCATACGCCCAACATGGTCGCCTTCACGTCCCTCTTTGACGCAATCCACCGGTTCGCAGAGGAACACTCAAGCCCGCCGATCGCCTTCGTTCATGACCAGCAGCAGGAGTTTAAGCGGTCGATGAGAGAGGCCTACCAGTTATTCGGAGGGGTCAGGAAGCTCGACCATCCCTTGGGCGGGATTTCGGACGTCGCCCGGGTCACTTACGACTTGGCCAAGTTCGACATGCCGTCCTCGAAGGATTCGTTTGCCTTGCAGGCCACCGATGTCCTCCTCTGGCTGGTCCAGCGAGCCGATAGCCGACCGGAGCTCAAGGCCGCCACCCAGCGCCTCAAAGCTCGCGAATTGGTCAATTTGATCTCAAGGCCCATGTCCGAGCTGATCGTGCGGGTGCGATACGTGCAATCAATGAGCCTCCCCTTGGACGACGCTAAGCTCAGCCGAGGCGCTGAGTTGAGGGACCGGATCGAGCAGAACCGGAGGGATGCCGTCGCGCAGCTCGAGGCTGAGAAGCGGGAGCGGCTTACGACCACGCTTGCGGGCATGTCCCGCTAGCGATACGAGAGATCTATGTCGGCCGTCCGTACGGCATGAGGGGCGTCGCGCAGTCGGCCGAAGCGTAATGGACGAACTAAAAGAGATAGCTGTTCCGAAGGGGGCAAAGACAGTTCTGACCGCAGCTCATGTCCAGAGCGGGCCACCGATCGAGCCTCTCGTTCGTGTCGTGACCTATTCGGCTTCCGAATGGGAGACATTCATCGACGAGTGGGTTTCGCATTGCTTGAAGTCAGAATACCTGAAAGTCCTCCGGTTCACGGGTGCAAACGACCGCGGGATCGACATCGCCGGCTTTGCCGACGAGCAGTTCCTCGATGGGGTATGGGACAACTACCAGTGCAAGCACTATGACAAGCCCATTCCGCCCGCCGTCGCATGGCCTGAAATCGGCAAGATCCTATGGCACTCGTTCAACGGACACTATAAGCCTCCGCGCGCGTACTACTTCGTCGCTCCCAGAGGCACCGGGACTTCGCTAACGCAGTATTTGGCCAATCCGTCGACGCTGAAGCCGGCTTTGCTCAAAGCCTGGGACAAGAACGTCAAGGACGCGATTACTACAACCCAGCCGATCCTGCTCGAGGGCGACTTTGCCGCCTACGTCGATCGGTTCGACTTCTCGATCTTCAAGCCCGTTTCCGTCCGCGAAATCATCGAACAGCATCGACAGTCGCCATATTTCATCGGCCGCTTCGGAGGCGGCTTGCCCGCACGACCGAAAGCCGAGGGAGCCCCCGACGAGATCGGGTCTCACGAGAGCGTGTATGTCGGACGGCTGCTTGAAGCCTATGCGGATCACACAAAGGAGGCCCTGGCCGACGTCGCTGGACTTAAGAAGTGGGACAAGCTGGACAAGCATTTTCAGCGGCAGCGCGAATCCTTCTATGGGGCCGAAGCATTACGGGTCTTTTTCCGAGACAAGGTCGAGCCCGGGACCTTCGAGAGCCTGCAAGAAGAGATTTACGAAGGTGTGGTAGACACCCACGACAAGGACCATCTGGACGGATACCACCGCGTCATGGCTGTCACCGAGGTGGCGCAGGCTCTGCAGATCGAGGCGCACCCCCTCGCCTCCTGCACGTTCCCTCGCGACCGGCGCGGCATCTGCCATCAGCTCGCCAACGAGGATCGCCTGAAATGGACGAAGTAGCGGGCCCGCGAAGCGCCCTCACCTTCAATGGCCCCCTAGAGGCAGGCGTCCGTCTGGTCGCGATCTTGGGCGCAGCCTTTCCGCAGGCCTTCGACATCGAACGGCTTACGGCGTATGATTATCTGCTCGTGCATACGCAACAGCTCGGCGGCCCTGCCGATCTTCATCCGCCAGCTCCCATACAAGCTCCGATGACCGAGGTCCGCCGCAAGGTCATACAAAGCGCCCTCATGCTCATGATGACCCGTGACCTCGTCACCCGTGACGTGCAGACGACCGGGATTCGGTATAGGGCTGGGGAGACGGCATCGCTCTTCCTCGATTCCTTGCAATCCTCTTACCTGCGGGAACTGAAGATGCGCGCCAGTTGGCTCGTCAGATACCTTGAAGGGTTCAATGACGTCCAGTTCCGAGCGCTTATGGACGAACTCTTCGAAAGCTGGGTGGTTGAATTCCAAGCCGTCGAGCGCAGCTTAGGGGCCGAGCAATGACGGCACAGGGCTTGCGTCTCCGGCATCTGACCTTCATCGGTCCCTCCCGAGACCCGGCGACCGTCACATTCGGTCCGGGGCTCAACGTGATCTACGGTGCGTCAGACACCGGCAAATCCTTCATCGTTGACACGGTCGACTTCATGTTGGGCGGGAAAGGACCTCTACGGGACATCCCGGAGCGCGTCGGCTACAATCGCGTGCTGCTCGGCATCGAGACAATGGACGGGGAAACGTTCACGCTCGTCAGGAGCACGGAAGGGGGTCCTTTCAAGGTTTTCGATGGGCTGCACGTCGACGCCGTACCGGACACAGAAGAAGCCGTCGAACTCGCCGAACAGCATAACGAAAGGCGCGACGACAATCTCTCAACCTTTCTGCTCGCGAAGGTCGGCCTCGACCACAAGCGCCTGCGAAAGAACAAGCGGAACGACACGCAAAGCCTGAGCATCCGAAACCTTGCGCGCCTCCTCATCATCAACGAGGAGGAAATCATCCAGAAGCGGTCGCCCCTATCGGATGGCAACTACGTCGCCGATACGCCCAACACCGCATTGTTCAAGCTGCTGCTCACGGGCGTCGACGATTCCGCCCTGGCATCGGCCTCCCGACGCACTCCTGAGGAGCAATCGCGCGACGCCCAGATCGACCTCCTCGACCAACTCATTACCGAGTATCGTGGTCGAGTGAAGGAGCTGGCCGGGCCTCCGGCTGAATTGGAGAGCCAACTCGGCCGCCTCGACAAGACGATGTACGCCCACTCGGAGCAGCTCGCTGTCTCGGAGGCCCAGTTCCGGGAAGCGGCCAACCGGCGGCGCGAGCTCCTCAAGAGGTTGGAGGAAGGCAATAACCGGCTCGCCGAGATGAACAGCACTGTCAGCCGCTTCGTACTGCTCGACACCCATTACAGCTCCGACATCGAGCGGCTGCGAGGCATCCAGGAGGCGGGAAGCCTCTTCTCGGCGCTCGGCGAAGCAAGCTGCCCCCTCTGCGGCGCGGCCCCCGAGCATCATCGCCGCGCCGAGGCGTGCGACGGTGACGTCGACGCGGCCGTCTCCGCAGCAAGCGCAGAGATCGCGAAGATCGAGGTTCGGCAGACCGAGCTGAAGGATACGGTTGCCGACCTTCAGAAGGAGGCCGTTAGCTTTCAACGGCGGCTGCCCAAAATTGAGGAGGCGATTGCCAAATTGTCGGAGCAGGTCGAGAGCATGCTAGCGCCGAACCTCCGCCAGCTCCGGACGTCATACCGTCAGCTCGCCGACAAGCGTGGTGAAGTCCGCGAAGCGCTGAGCATTTACCAATCCCTAAAGGATCTCGAGGAGCGTAGAACCAGGCTTGAGGCCGAGAACGGCGGTATGAGCGGCAGCGGGAACGTCTCGGACGTAGATCTCTCCACCTCGACTGTAGACAAGTTCGCCACGCTCATCCTTGAGATCCTCACGGATTGGAAGTTCCCCCACGCCGACCGGGTCCATTTTGACCTTCGGACGCGCGATCTTGTCATCAACGGCAAGAACCGCACGTCCTATGGCAAAGGGCTGCGGGCGATCACGCAAGCGGCCTTCACCATCGGACTCTTGGAGTTTTGCCGCCGGAACGGCACGCCTCATCCCGGATTCGTTGTTTTGGATTCGCCGCTGCTTTCCTACCGGGAGCCTGAAGGGCCTGCGGACGACTTGAGCAAGACGGACCTGAACACGCGCTTCTACGCGTTCCTGGACGCGCTCCCCGCAGACCGGCAAGTCATCATCGTCGAGAACACGGACCCGCCTGCCGAGGTTAAGGTCTCGGACCAGGCGATTGAGTTCACCGGAGTACCGGGCGCTGGTCGAGCTGGCTTCTTTCCGTTAGGCCATACGCAGGCGACTCCAAAACCTTGTGCCTAAGAGGTCAGCTGGCGCGACATCGCTGGCTCGATCGCGCTGTAGTGCTGCCAAGAGCGAAGTCCACACGCAATGCAATTCTGCGAGGCACGGCCATCAAAGGCCCAGGCCGGAGACCGCGCCGTCGCGCGCCACCAGTGCGACCTTGACACCGGCCCGTCTGACGAGCGGGCGCTCCCGCCATGTCTCCGCAAGCGTGCGGAACACCGGCGTGTCCGGCACCGCGACGACCACAATGTCGTCGGCGGAAACGTCGAACAGGAGCGCCTGGCCAAGCGCCGTCGTGAGAAGCGAGTGCTCTGTGCGTCCAGCCGTGCGGACCAGCGGGCCCTTCGTGCATTCCGCGATGATCCGGCGGCCGTCGACCGTGGCGACCACGTCACCCTCGCCCGGCCGCGAGTGCACCCGTATGGTCTTGTCCCCGCGCCGGTAAGCGCCGGTCCAGGGGTTCCGGCCGACCTGCGGCTCCTTGATCGGCTCCCATCCAGGGACCACCATCAAGCGGCCGATGTCAAAGGCGACGGCCTCGCGGACCTTGATGCTGGCCCTATCGATCGCGACGCTGGCCATCGCTCCGGAGCCGGGAAGCGACAGGATGAACTGGGCCAGCCGCAGGGAGACCTCGGCCTCCGGCATGCGGTCCTCGGGCAGTCCGAGATCCGGCGGAGCCTGATTCCTCATAACGTTGAACCCTGTCCTGCTGCATGGGCCTTCGTACCAGTCATCATCCATTTATACTCAGCGCCGTGCAGGTGTCGGTTGCTGCGACACGCCCCTAAAGGATCCCCACGGACGCAACTGCCAAGGTATCGGCCAAGGTTAGCTACGTCCTGTTGTCGAAATACGACACGGCCAATGTTTTCGCTGTATCGGCCTAGTGTTGACACTTGGTTCATGTCTAGTGCGCATCGTCATCTAGAAGGCCGCAAGAGCCTACGAACTGTTGAGGGGTGCACCATGAGCGATAAGCAAGTCAATCAACGTGGATCGGTGGCTAAGCTCCGATCCGTCAACACGCTTCCCGTCGATGAGAACACCGCATCGATGATCGACCTGCTGCAGGAGCATCTGCGGCTCGCCCGTGAGGGCAAGCTGCGCTCGCTCGCCGTCGTGTCCGTGTCCTCCGATGGATCGGCCATCGGTACCCAGTGGTCATGCGATCCCAGCGACATGGCATCTCTGATCGGCAAGCTTACTGTCCTCACCCACGATCTCATGGCCGCTCGCAAGTAAGTCGTTGCCGAACACCGTATGGACGGTCCTCTTCACAAAAGACGACGCTCGGTTCTCAGCCTGTTGGCTGCAGGAGGGTTGCTGTGCGTCGGTTCCTTGTGGTGGTTCGAGACCGCGACCGGCATCATCGCCGAGTTCGACCGCTATGCGTATCCAGCGCTCATGCTGGTCTTCATCTGCAGCTTGGTGATCCTGCGCCTGTTTCCGAAGAGGTTCTCCCTGGCGCTCCTGGGATGCTACTTCGGGGCCTCGCTGTACTTTGTCGCCGCAATCACCACGTTCACGCTGCTACAAGCGCAGAACAACCTGTACATCGTCGCCAACACACTACAATGGATGCCCTTGATCTATGTCGCGGCATTCGTGCTCTTTCAGCAGCGCCATGCCATTGTCCTGAGCGGCGGCGTCTTCCTCGCGTCCGTCGTTCCGTCGTGCCTGACCTTGCTCCTCAAAGGGCCGGGCTTCTGGTCGCTCGAGCTCGGTGCGCTCCTGATCAATGCGGGTGCTGTGCACCTTCTGGTCATCCTATCGCTGTCCTTCTTTACGGTGCTTCACGCCCAGTTCGAGCAGGCCCGCGTGAAGGCGGCAGTAATGGAAAGCTCCGCCCACACCGATCCGCTCACGGGAGTCGCCAACCGGAGAGGCATGGAAGCGGCATTTCGCCGGATCCAGGCGGATCCGGCGCACTCCACGGTGCTGGTCCTGTTGGACGTCGACTACTTCAAGAGCGTGAACGATCGGTTCGGACACTATGCTGGCGATGAGGTGCTCCGATGGGTCGCCTCATCCATCACAAGCCAGCTGCGCCCAGGCGACTTAGTCGGTCGCTGGGGAGGAGAGGAGTTCGTGATCGCTGCTCCGAACACATCCCTGAGCGACGGCGTCCAGCTGGCGGAGCGGATACGCCAAGTCATCTGCGCCAAGGAGCATCTGATCGCCGGACCGGTCACCATCAGCGCAGGCCTCGCTGCTTGGACGAGCGCCTTGTCCGTAGAGGAGGCGCTGCGGTCAGCGGATCACGCGCTCTACTTGGCCAAGGCCAATGGCCGGAACCGCATCGAGGCAATCAAAGATCCGCAGGTCCTCCGCCCCTTGGCTCGTCAGGTTACGGCCTGACGGTTCGTCGAAGGCAGACGAGGCGCGCCCAACCTCGACGCCTCTATCGGCTATCCGTAGTGCCGAGCTATCTCCTGCGACAATTCTGCACCCGCCGGGCTGTAACAGCCTTTGACACAGGGATGCCGATATGGCCATGGTTTGTTCCATGCCGATTCGCAAATCCATGAACGTCTCGCTCACCCCCGAACTCGAACGCTTCGTCGCCGGTCGCGTCGCGTCCGGCCGCTACCAGAACAACAGCGAGGTCATTCGCGCTGCCCTGAGGCTGCTGCAGGTCCAGGAATGCAAGGACGTCCACGGGATCGACGGAGCTGACCCCCAACCCCAACCATCAGAAGCTCCGTCATCCATGATTCCCAATGCCGACCCGTTTGCTTCGTAAGCTGCTCCAGTCGGATCGCGAGCGTTTCCTTGAGAGCCTGCTCGAGAGCGCGACCGATTACGCCATCATCACCCTCGACCTCGAGGGGCGGATCACCGAGTGGAACAGCGGGGCCGAGCAGGTCCTGGGCTGGTCCGAGGCCGAGGCGCTCGGGCAGAACGCCAGCCTGTTCTTCACCCCTGAGGATCAGGACGCGGACGCTCCGGCCAAGGAGATGGCCATCGCGCGCGACTACGGTCGGGCGTCCGACGAGCGCTGGCACGTCCGGAAGGGCGGCGAACGCTTCTGGGCCAACGGCTCCCTGATGCCGCTGATCGACGACGCCAGCGGCACGATCGAGGGTTACCTCAAGATCCTGCGCGACCGCACCGAGCAGAAGCTGGCCGAGGAGAAGACCCGCCAGAGCGAAGCCTTCCTGCGCGGGGTTCTGGACAGTTCGGGCGACTGCATCAAGGTCCTCGACCTCGACGGGCGGATCGAGTTCATGAACGCGGGCGGCTTGCGGGGCATGGAGGTGGAAGACTTCTCCGCTATCCGGGGCCGTTCATGGGCAAGCCTCTGGGAGGATGACGGCGCTGCCGCAGCCAAGGAGGCTTTGGCGGCGGCCAAGGCTGGAGGCACCGGACGCTTTACCGGCTCGGCGAAAACCCTGAAGGGCACGCCGCGCTGGTGGGACGTGCAGGTGACGCCGATCGCCGGCTCCGACGGCCGGCCGGAAAGGCTGCTGGCGATCTCGCGGGACGCGACGGATCGCAGGCACGCGGAAGCCGCCTTGCGCGAGACGGTCGAGCGCTACAGCCTCGTGACCCGCGCCACCAACGATGCGATCTGGGACTGGGACCTGGTCCGCAACCACGTCCAATGGAACGAAGCTCTCTACACCGCCTACGGCTACAACCCGCATGAGATCGAGCCGACCGGCGAGTGGTGGATCGCCCAGATTCATCCCGATGACCTTCAAGAGGTCGAGAACCACATCCGTGCCGTGATCGCCGGCAACGGGGATGAATGGAGCCACGAGTATCGCTTCCGGTGTGCCTCCGGCCACTACGCGACGGTCCTCGACCGCGGCTATATGGTGCGGGATGCGGCCGGCCAGCCCATTCGTATGATCAGCGCGATGCTCGACATCACCAGCCGCAAGCGGGCGGAGCAGGAACTCGAGGTGGTCCATCATGAGCTTGGCCATCGTCTGAAGAACGTGCTGACCATGGTCCAGGCGATCGCCTCCCATACCCTGCGCAACTCTCCGTCCATGGATGTGGCCCGCGAGACACTGGCGGCGCGGCTGGTCGCGCTGGGCAAGGCGCAGGACCTTCTTATCAGCAAAAGCTCGGAGGAAGCCGAGATCGGGGCCCTGATTCACAGCGTGCTGGAGGCTCACCGCGCCTCGGAGCCGGAGAGGTTGCGCATCCGAGGCCCGCACGTGCGCCTCAGCCCGCAGGCGGCCTTGTCCCTGGCGCTGATCCTGCACGAGCTCGCCACGAACGCAGTCAAGTACGGTGCGCTGTCCAACGAGCACGGCTACGTCGATCTGGTCTGGACCGTGACCGACGAAACGCCAGCCTGCCTGGCCCTGCGTTGGTCGGAACATGGAGGCCCGAAGGTTGTCGAGCCCAACCGCAAAGGCTTCGGATCGCGGCTGATCACGCGCGGTTTGCCGGGCGACATCGGGGGCGACGTCAAGCTCAGCTACGAGCCGACCGGCGTGGTGTGCACCATCACGGCTCCGCTCGACAGCCTGGCCGCCACCTCCGTCTGAGGCGTCGCCGCATGAGCCAGGAACCTTCTCCCAGAGAAGAGCTTTGTGTCTATCATGTCCGAGACTGATTCCGCTCCGCGCTATGTCCTTGTCGTCGAGGACGAACCGATTATCCGCATGAACGCGGTCGACATGCTGGAAGAGGCTGGCTTCGAGGTTTTGGAGGCTGGCAACGCCGATGCGGCGCTCAGGCTTCTGGAAGCTCGAGCGCACGAGATCGCGGCCCTATTCACCGACATTCACATGCCAGGATCGATGGACGGCATGGCCTTAGTCACGTTGGTTGCTGAACGTTGGCCTGACATCCGGCCCTTCGTCACGTCCGGTCACACGACATTCCGGGACGCCGAGATCCCCGACCATGGCCGCTTCCTGGCCAAGCCTTATCGTTCGGCCCAGCTCACTGCGATTGTCGGCGAAGCGTTTGGATGAGCCCGGATCGTGAACCACCCCTATGCGTCGTTAGCCAAAAATGACCGCCGGTCGGCCTCACTGAGCTTCGCTATTAGGGGGAGGAACCGCTCCGGCGGGGGTTCCTTCAGATAGCTCTTGTAGAGCTTGCGCAACGCGATCCCCAACATACGGATGCTCTCGCGCTGCGAGTACGTCAGCGCTGCAGGGATGGGACGGCCACGGCTATCTCTATCAGACATCGACGTCTTACCCCCCCAATCCCGCTCAGGTTCACAGGAGGCGAACACGCACCAGCGCGTACGGGTTCCCATCGCGGACCTGTGCTATTCCAGGCGTCCAATTTCAGACGGGCATCACCTGCAGTCCATTCGGCTGAACTCCCCGCCGAGATCCGGGAACAGCCGGATGAGGTGCCTTCACTCGCGACGCGACCCGGGCCTTTCGCTGATCCGCCCCGCCGTGCCATGGATGCCGTCATGTAAGAGCCCCGACGCCTGAAGGGTCAAGTTGGTGCGACTGGCACCGCCGGCTCGCCTACGTCCCGGCGCAGGCCCTGAAGGTTCGGCGCGAGACATTGGCGTGGTGAGCCGGACAGGTCGCGCGGGCCGCTCGATTCGGGCTGGGGCGCGCAAGTGACAGTTTATGCGCTGTCCCTCTGAAAAGCCCTGTCCCTCCTGAAAGGACAACTCACTCGCCTCGCCCATTCAAGAGGGTGCGCCTGACGACATCCCAGACCTCGCGGTTCTGGCCGATGAGCAGGCCGGGCCGCTGATCTGACGGCCGGTACTCCGACCCGTCGAGGCGGGCGACGTGCCCTCCGGCCTCTTCGACGAGGAAAGCGCCGGGGGCATGGTCCCAGGGCAGGAGACGCCAGAACATCAGGAAGTTCTGGGTACCCTTGACGATCGAGGGATAGTCGACGCCGGCGCATTTGGCTCCGGGCAGCACCTCCGCAAGACCAGCCGAACCCAGCTTCACCTGCTCCTTGAGCTCCTCCGGCAAGAACCGCGTGAGCACGGAGCCGCGGCATTCTTGGGCGGACAGGGATGCCGTCGACGCACGAACCCGCACGCCGCCGATGAAGGCTCCATCGCCGCGGGAAGCGACCGACAGCTGGCCGCTGACCGGGTCCAGGAGCCACGAGGCCATCGTCCGGCCATCTTGCAGGAGCGCGACCATCACAGAGAAGGCAGTCGAGCCTGCCACGAAGTTGGCGGTCCCGTCGAGCGGGTCGACCAGCCAGACACGACCTTCGTCGAGCCCGTCCATCAGCGACGGATTCGCGGCGACGGCCTCCTCGCCGACGACGCGGGATCCAGACAGGAGCGCTGCCAACCTGGGGCTGATGATCTGCTCGGCCTCGCGATCGGCGACCGTGACGACCTCGCCAGGTGTCTTCTCCTCAACGTCGCCTTCCAGCAGCTTCCGATAGCGCGGCACGATGGCCTCGGCAGCGGCGTGCCGCAGGATCGTCGCCACCTCGTCCATCATGCCTGAGCGCATCGAAATCTTCCCCTTGGTGCCGTCGTCATCCCAGCGAACCCTTACCCGATCAAGACTGAAACCATCAGCTCTGGTCCGGCGAAAGGCCGGTCCTCGCCGCCATGCTGCCCATGCCCGGCGCTCCACCGGTCCGGCCAAAGCAGCGTCTCCAGCCCTGTCGGGGATGCCGCCGATAGCGAGGTCCATCGCTCCTCATCCCAAGGCCGATACAGGACACCGCCCGGGCCCATGTCGGGGTTGATCGCGAGATGAATGTCGAAGTCCTGGCCGGCCGGAACGCTGGGACCGATCCAGTAGTGCGGGCTCCGGCCCGGCTCGCGCCCCATAATCAGGGTCAGGGTCTGCCGTGGTCCCTGCAAGCCGATCCATACGGGCGCGATGCTTCCGCGCGAGAAGGCGGAAAGTAGCGTCTGCGCCGAGCTGACCGTGTCGGCTGCCGTGCGTCCTCGGAAGCGGAGCTCGATCCTGCGGCCCGGGCTCAGTTGTCCAGTGACAGGTGCAGGGCCCTCTCCCCTGGCAAGGTCCCGCCACCGTTCGGCGGAGAGCGGTGCCATCGGCCATTCCAGGCGCTCACGCGCGACCCCGTCCGTGTCGAGGACCTGATAGCGCAAACCGTGATCGTCGAGAGCCGCCTGGACGCAGTGGAGGTACTCGACGCCTTCGGGCATGCGATGGGACGTCCCCGCTCCTGCGGTACAGATCTGGAGCACGCCCCGGTGCACCTGCACGTCGAAGGCCAGGATGTGGCTGCACAGGTAGGCGAGCACGTCCGCCTCCACCAGGAGGTCCCAGAAGCGGCCGGCATGCTCCGGGCCGATCTCGCGCTGATAGGGTCCGGAGAAGCCGTTGACGGGAAAGACGGGATGGTGGCCCAGAACCAGCTTGTGCCGGGCGTCCGCGTGCTGGCGCAGCACGCTCTCGAGCCACTCGGTCTCGACGTGGCCCTCCCCGCCCAACCCGGTCCAGAGGGTATGGACGAAGACCAGGAGCAGGCCGCCGCGACGGATCCAGTAGGACAGCCCCTCCTGCCCGGGCGGTCCGTTCCGGGGCAGGTCAAGCACCTCGCGGAACACGTCCTCGCTCATCACGTCGTAGGCTGTATGATTTCCGGTGGTGTGCCAGAGCGGGATGGCGCGGCGGTCGAGCCAGCCCATCTCATGGTCGAGCCAATGCCGCCATTGCGCCCGCAGCACGTCAGCGTCTGCCGTGAGGCCGATGATCTCGTCGCCCGGGAAGAGGATGAACTCCGGCTGCGGCTGGAGCCGTTGAATTACCGCGTTGACAGAGGCGAAGGTCGTCTCATGCAGGGCACCCGGCACGCCGGAGCAGGCGTCGCCATAGAGGACGAACTGGTGGCCGCGCGCACGGGGAAGGAGAGCCGGGATTTCGTCCATTGACATAGCCTCTATTCTCCTGACACGGAAGTGAATCCCCGTCATGCGTGATGATTTGAAAGCCGTCCTTGCTGGCGCGAACAGCCGGGCACTTGTTCATCGACGAACTACTGCTGTGCGCGCATGCCCTCGCGACGCCGCCAGGGAAGATCCGGCATCCCACGCTGACCAAGCCGCCTCGCGGTAACGCTCGATCGCATCGCGCAGGGCGACAGGACTTGGCCCATGGCGAAGGATCGCGCGAGATACCGAAGGTAGGACCCGTCCCTGAGCGCTGCGAAACTTAGGACCCACCTCGGCCATTTCGGCCCCCTGCGCTCCGACGCCCGGTGCGAGGATCAGAGATTGCGGCAGACGATCGATGATGGCCGTCGCCGCCGGATCAATCGTTGCACCAACCACGGCGCCCAGCACACCGATACCGGCCCCCTGGTTCGCGTTGAAGGTGGTGATGTCGTCGGCCAGGGCTTCCGCCACTGTGCGGCCATCCGGGTGACGAGCATCCTGGAGCAGACGCCCTTCCGGGTTCGAGGAATGCACCACCACGAACACGCCCGCTCCCAAGGCGATCGCGCGATCGAACACCGGCAACAGCGCTCCGAACCCGAGATAGGCGCTCACCGTCACCGCGTCACCACCAAAACCGCTTCCAGCGCCGAGCATGGCGGATGCGTAACCCTTCATCGTTCCGGCGACGTCGCCTCGCTTGGCGTCGATCAGGCAAAGCGATCCCTGGCTTCGGATCTGCGCCGTCGCGACAGCGAGTTCGTTCAAGCCTTCGGGCCCAAAGCGTTCGAAAAACCCCGTCTGCGGTTTGATGACCGCGACGAGATCATCCGCCGCCTCCAAGACGCTCCCGCAAAACCTGCGCAAACCCTCGGCATCATTCTCTAAACCCCAGAGCCTCAGCAATTCCTCCGACGGGTCGAGGCCCAAGCAGAGCGGCGATCGATGAATGGCGAGATCAGTAAAGCGTTCGACAAAGCTGGCCATGAACCGAGTTCCCCTGATGAGACGGCACGCATGATCACGAGTTCTATTGTCCTTGCCGGTGGCCCGGCAATCGATTAAGCCGCCTTAGGCTGTGAGCTGGAGTCACATGGGCAGACGTCGCCTTCCTTCGTTGAAAGGTCTGCAGGCTTTCGAGGCGTTCGCCCGGGCCGGCTCGATGGTGCGCGCGGCCGAGGAATTGTCCGTGACGCATGGCGCTGTGAGTCGTCAGATCAAGGCACTCGAACAACAGTTAGGCGCCGAACTGCTGACAGGGCCGCGGCACAACCTCTCTTTGACACCGGCAGGGCGTGAACTCGCCGCCAGCCTCTCAGCGGCGTTCGACCAGATCTCTGCAGGGCTGCCCGGAGCCGCAGCGAGCGAGGAACTCGTCATCTCGTCACCTGGCACGTTCGCGATGAAGTGGCTCATCCCGCGCTTGGCGCATTTCGTCGAGGCGAACCCGGAGGTTCAGGTCAGGATCCTCGAAGACAGTGGGCCGCCGGAGTTCGGCCGGAGCGGCGTTCAGGCCGCGATCCGGCTGCACAGGAGTGCCGCCCCGCCTGGGGTACAAGCGACGCCCTTTCTCGACCATGCATTTGGCCCCGTGTTGTCGCCGGCCCTTTTTGAGGCAGCAAGGGAAGCGCCGATGCAGATCCTTCGCCTGCCGCGGCTGCATAGCGAGACCTTCCCCCAGGGGTGGGACCAATGGGCCGGAGATGCTGGCCTCAAACTCCCGCCGCCATCAGCTGAGCGTTCCTTCGAGCACAACTCCTACATGCTGGAAGCGGTCGCAAGCGGCCTTGGCATTGCGATTACGGCTTGGGCCTTTGCGCAGGCCGACATCGAAAATGGCCGGCTGATCGCGCCATGGGGCTTCAAGCCTCTTACGAGTCGCTTCACCTACCTACGTCCCTCCCTTGCCACCCATCCCGCGGCGGAGCGGTTTGGGACTTGGCTTGTGGCGGAGGGGCGTCGTGCAAATCAGCCACCGGCGTCATTGTTCTAGGGTCTTCCAATGCCTTGTTGCAAAGGTGAGCGAGTTCGTAACGGGGGCTTAGCGTAGCGGCCTGTTGGGCGTCCGAGCGAAGGCCCCGCCATGCCATTCCCGGCCAATACGGCCCACCGGCATCTGGCGGCTGTGGATGGGCGTGCGCGGCACCAAGGCCGAGCCGGTCGAGGGCGAGCACCTGCTCTGTTCTTTCCTCACCTCGGAACCGAACGCCGTCGTCGCGCCGGCCCACTCGAAGGCCATGCCGGTGATCCTCACTACCCCGGAGGAGTACGCGACTTGGCTCACCGCGCCGGTCGAGGAGGCGCTCAAGCTGCAGCGCCCGCTGCCCGATGACATGCTCCATAGAATGGCGGAGGGGGGCGGCTCGGACCGGCCGGAAGTAAGGTGAGGCATAGTCCGGGCGATCCGGACCGCTCCCCATCATCTCTCGGACCCCAGCCCCCACTCGTTCTTCTAGGGTTTCTTATTCGGGAAAACCGCCACGTTTCCATGCTCTGCAGCCTCGATCACGCCCTTATTGCCCAGGATGGCGACGATCAGCTCGTGGTCGGCATCGCTCGGGCTCACGGATACGAGGCATCCGTCCCACTGCGGGTCATCCAGGCTCGTGTCATGGTTCGCCCAAGGCAGGAACAGGTGGCGCAAGGACGCCCATAGCTTGGCGCTTGCCTCAGGAAAAGGCAGCGGGCGCACACTCTCGGAGGGTTGCAGGCTGCGCTCGCCATTCCCTTCTGTGAGGCGGACGCGGTCTTGCGCGATGCCGTCGGCCGCAAGGCGGCCGGCGGCCTCCTCGGCATCGGCGCGGCGGCGGAAAAAGGCCGTGACGGGTCTTCGAGTGGAGGGTCCTGTCACGGGACCGGAGCTCATGACCTCGCTTCCTTGTCGGGGTCTGACGCATCGGGGGCGAGCCGCTCCACGACTGCGCGCTGCTTGCGCAGGGTGACCGGCACCTCGACGGTCTCAGCGGCAACACGGCGCCGGATGTGCAACTCCTCCTTAAGCACGAGGCGCTTCTCGACCACGAGCACCTCCTCCAGCACCGGGACGATGGTCACGTCGCCCTCTGTTCGGACCTCTGGGGCCATCTCGACCGTCCTGCCGATGGGCACCCGAGTGACCTCCACGTCCTCGCGCTGCACGTCCGCGTGAGCGAGTTCCTCAACGGTGTCGGTGATCGTCCGCACGCGCACACGTCCGGGGACGACCTGCCGCTTGCTGATGGTGGCGGTCTCCTCAACCAGCGGGATGACGTCCTCGGCTACGGTGCGTGCGCTGCCCTTCAGAACATCATCAAGGACAGGCATCGGCTCGTGGTCATCCGTCGTGTTCGGGTTCGGGACTGGGTCAGCCATCGATCCTCTCAGGGTAAGCGACAACCAACGGATGCCCGGAATGGGAGTTCCCGGCGCCAAAGAGGCTCATGAAGCGGCTCCCCGCAGGAACAGCTTCCGTCCGCAAGCCTAGCGTTAGGAACCGTTGCTGTGGTCGCACATTGAGCTCCTACGTGTTTGACACATAGGAGAAGCACCTTGAGACGCCTCGGCTTCGCAACACTCGCCGTTCTGTCCACCCTCGCCACGGCTGCCGTTGCCCAATCGACGAATACCCAAGGCACCGGATCCTCAACCGCACAACCGACAAACAGCGGTGCGTCCAATCCGGCCGTCACCCACAAGCCTGCGGACAGCCCGCAGTCCACCGGCACGGTCGAGCCTGGCTCCAACAGCTTCACGGAAGAACAGGCGCGCTCCCGTATCGAGGCGCAGGGCTTCAGGAACGTCGCGGAGCTGCGCAAGGACGATCAGGGCATCTGGCGCGGCAAGGCGGAGCGGGACGGCAAGTCCGTCAGCGTAGCCGTCGACTACAAGGGCACCGTACAGGCCCAGTAAGCCGGACGTGACTTCTACAACTCATCTAACAACCGGGACGCTGCCGAACGGTGGCCCCCAACCGAGGAAGTGAACCGATCATGACCAGCAAGACCATCACGGCGTTCTTCGACAATTACGAGGATGCGTCCGAGGCTGTTCGCCGACTGGAATCCGCCGGGATCCCGCATCGCGACATCAGCCTTGTCGCCAGCAACGAGGGCGACCGCTACTCGTCGCACGCCACTCGCACCTTCGACGGCACGAACCATCATGACGACGTCAGCGACGGCGCCGGCACAGGTGCTACGGTCGGCACACTGGCGGGCGGCGGCGCAGGCCTTCTGGCCGGCCTCGGCATGCTGGCGATCCCGGGTCTCGGCCCCGTTGTCGCGGCAGGGTGGCTGGTGTCCACGCTTGTGGGCGCCGGCGCCGGTGCAGCCGTGGGCGGCATCGCGGGAGCTTTGGTCGATGCGGGTGTGGATGAGAACGATGCGCATGCCTACGCCGAGGGCATCCGCCGGGGTGGCGCCCTGGTGACTGTCCGTGCCTCTGAGGCCGACGTGGACCGGATCGTCGACATCCTCGATGATGAGGGTACCGTGGACTTCGACGAGCGCGAGAACACCTGGCGGTCCGAAGGCTGGACGGGCGCCAGCACCACGACCGGCAGCAGCACCGGAGCCGGCCTGACGGGTCGCGCCTCCACCACCTCCGATCGTGCGGACGAGGTTATCCCCGTTGCCGAGGAGGAACTGCATGTCGGCAAGCGCGAGGTGAACCGCGGCCGCGTGCGCCTGCATTCGCGTGTGGTCGAGCGTCCGGTGCAGGAGCAAGTTACCCTGCGCGAGGAGCGCGTTGCTGTGGAGCGCCGTCCGGTGTCCGGCACCACGCAGGCTGGCACTCTTGCCGGTGATCCGTTCCAGGAACGCACCATCGAGGTCGAGGAGCGGGCTGAAGAGGCGGTTGTCTCGAAGGAAGCGCGCGTGGTCGAAGAAGTGGTGGTCCGCAAAGAAGCCGAGCAGCGGACCGAGACCATCTCCGACACTGTCCGTAAGACCGAGGTCGATGTGGAGGATGAGCGTGGCAACACTGTCTCGCGCACTGGAACCACGGGCAACCCGAGCGATCGAGATCGCTGACAACATGAGGAAGCCCGGCTCAGCCGGGCTTCCCTCCCCGTTCCGGGCTGCCGCGCCAGCAACTCCTATCCGAACTGTCGGAGGAACTGCCCGACGCGGTCGACCAGTTTACGCCCCACGGTCGCCTACCGACGGAGCAGGAGGTCTCCGGCCACTGGGTCTGAGCGGCCAGATCAGCCGCAAGGGCTGAAGTATCCAAGCCCTTGCGGTCAGAGGAACGCGGGCTTGCGGCCAACGTTGATCCGTAGCCCCTGTGGCCGAGAGAGGAACATGATGCTCAACAGGCTCTACGCTTCGATGATCGTGACGCTGGCTGGAGTAAGCGCTGCCCTCGCCCAGGCCACACCGCCTGCCACGTCCGGCTCGCCCGGCGCGCCCGCAACAACCGGTGGCGGCGGCGTCTCCTGGTTGTGGATTATCATCGGCTTGGCGATCATTGCCGGTCTCGTCTGGTATTTCATGCGCGGGCGGTCACGGACCACTACGACAGCCGCGACCGGTACCTCAGCCACCTCTGGGACGGCCACGGGCCGCACCAACGTGTACGACAACGACAGGCGCAAGTAGACGGCACCCCGGCCTCACCTCGCGTCCTCCGCTACTACTGTCGAGGACGTGAGATTGGAATGTTGGTTTCTGGATGGCCATGCCCCTGATCCAGCGCCATCGCAAGGATGCGGTTCTTTGCGCTGGAGATCCTGTAGCGGTGGCTTGCCCTTTGAAGCATGGTAGCGACCCCGGGCTGGCCCTGCCGCTCCAGCTCGGCGGCAACCGATGCTAGTTCGGACGCAAGGATCTCGTCTTTGCGGGCGAATTCCTCCAAGGCGTGCTTGGGGGACAGACCATCCTGACCGCTACCTGATGCTCCTCGAGCGCGATTCCCAGATATATGCGCGCACCGACCAAACTCCCCCAGAAGGCCCGGCCAACCTGGGACGATCCAGCCCCAGCCGCATCGCGGTCGAGCCGCGAAACATGTCTGAGGGCTCGCAGGATTTAGGACGGCTGACCGCGCTGTGTTGGCGGGCTCGACGGGCTTGACGACGTAAAATCCCATTCCCAAATCGTTGGTCGCCAAGGCTCAGATGAGCTTGGCACACGGGCGCCGGCGGTGTCTGGCGCTCTCGGATCCATGTTGCTCTCAAGAGGATGTGGCTATGAGAACCTTCGACATTTCCCCCCTGTACCGTTCCACGGTCGGCTTCGACCGCCTGTTCGACATGCTCGACCAGACCGCCCGGGTCGAGCCCATGACCAACTGGCCGCCTTACAACATCGAGAAGGCTGGTGATGACCATTACCGGATCATCATGGCGGTAGCAGGCTTCTCCCCTGACGAGATCGAGCTCACCCAGCACGAGAGCACTCTGTTGGTGACCGGACACAAGGGTGCCGAGGACGACAAGCAGTACCTGCATCGCGGCATCGCCACCCGCGCCTTCAAGCAGACGTTCAACCTCGCCGACCACGTGAAGGTGACGGGGGCGAGCCTAGTGAACGGGCTGCTCACGGTCGATCTCGTGCGCGAGGTGCCCGAGGCCCTGAAGCCCCGCCGGATCGAGATCGCCACAAACACTCAGCCTGTGATGGCGCAAGACAACGCAAAGCAAATCGAGCACGAACCGCAGAAGACCAAGGCCGCGTAAGCGAGCCAGCCGCACATAGCCTCGGGCGCCCCCTGCCCGAGGCCGGACCGTTTGCAGAACTCAGGAGGGATCAATGCAACAAACGTTCAGAGACGACATCGCGAGCGAGCTGACGTGTCCCCATCACAGGCCCAGTCACTCTTTCACGCATCCGCACCAGGTGCTCGGGCATGCCCTCCTGTCGCGAGGCGAGAAGCGGGCCTTGCTTGCCGAATGGGCGTCGGATGCCTGTTCGGTCGAAGGCCGACCCGGATGGCGGCAGATCCCCGGGTCAGGCGCCGTTGTCGTGATCGACGACATCCTCGATGCCCTCCGGGCGCTGGACTACAGCCACAGTTGACGGGGTATGAGATGAGAGCCGAGGCCTCCGTCCCTCCGTCCAAGGTGCCATCATCTGGTTGCCTTAG
This sequence comes from Microvirga mediterraneensis, assembly GCF_013520865.1. Lineage (NCBI taxonomy): Bacteria > Pseudomonadati > Pseudomonadota > Alphaproteobacteria > Hyphomicrobiales > Methylobacteriaceae > Microvirga > Microvirga mediterraneensis. Next base: position 164,768 of record NZ_JACDXJ010000002.1, on the reverse strand, counting down.
CTCTATGCCAACGCTCGTCGCCGCGAAGTCCGTGACCTGCCCGACCTAGATCGCGACCTGGTGCCCCCCGCGTCAGTGTTCGCGTCACCCGACGATGTGGTGCGTCATCCCCGTGAACGATGGTGGGCCCCGGTCATCTTCGAGTATGTCGGAGGCGCCGATGAGAAGCCCGCAGCAGCTCGGTCACTTCGGCACTTGGCGACGGACACCCTGTCAGGCGGTGTGGTCTGGCTCCATGACTGGGTGGAGGACGATCTTGCGTCTCCCTGGAGCTACTGGATTGGTGGCGTCCCCACGACCAAACATCGGACGTCTGCAACGGGTCTTGGTCGTGTAAAAACGCTTTGGCAGGAGACGGATTGCGAGTGCCCACACGCTACAGCCCGTCAAAATCATCAACAAGCGCGAGCTGGCTGCTGATCGACAGCATGAGGCTCCTATCGCCTCTGAGGCGCTCATTGGACAGCCTGCCTGACCCGACACCGAGTCACCCCGACTGCAAACTGACGCTTCGCGGACGAAGGAAGCGACAGAGCACGAGCAGGAATCCGCTTGGAAGATGGATGGTCAGGCTTCTTCGCGTGGACGGATCCGGACCGGCGCATCCGCGTTTTGCACCTGCGTCAGGTACGCGTGGCGCGTTTGCTAGGACATGTAACGCTCGGTTGAATGGAGGGAGGTCGTGGCCGAGTCCCCTTACGAATTGCTTGGCGTGAAGCCCAATGCGTCTGCAGAAGAGATCCAAAAGGCCTACCGGAAACTGGCCAAAAAGTACCACCCGGATCTGAACCCCGGAGACCGGACGGCCGAGGACCGCTTCAAGGCAGTTTCAGCCGCCTACGACCTGCTCAGCGACCCTGAAAAGCGCGCTCGTTTCGACCGGGGTGAGATCGACGCGTCGGGCGCCGAGCGGCCACGGCGGCGGTACTACCGCGACTTCGCGGCGGAGGACGCGGGGCCGTCCTACACCTCCGACGCCGGCTTCGCGGATTTCATGGATCAGGACATCCTGTCGGAACTGCTTCGCCGCGGCGCACGAACCCGCTTCGCGAGGCCAGGGCAGGACATTCGCTTTCGCTTGGCCATCGACTTCCTCGAAGCGGTGAACGGCGCGCGCAAGACCGTAGTCCTACCCGATGGCCAGTCACTCGACATCGTCATTCCGGCCGGCGTTCGCGACGGCCAGGTGGTGCGCCTCGCCGGCAAGGGAGAGCCGGGCATTGGTGGCGGTCCGCCCGGCGACGCCTTGATCGAGATGCATGTCGGTCCGCACCGGCTCTTCACGCGCCAGGACGACGACATCCGCCTCGAAGTGCCGGTTTCCCTCCGCGAAGCCGTCCTCGGAGGCCGCATTCAAATCCCGACGCCGACCGGGCCCGTCATGGTCACCGTTCCGAAAGGCAGCAACACGGGCCGCATCCTGCGGCTGAAGGGCAAGGGCGTGCCACGGCCCGACGGGACGCGAGGCGACCTACACGCCATCCTGAAGGTCGTCCTGCCCGACCGTCCGGATCCGGAGCTTGAAGCGTTTGCGGAGCGGTGGGCTGCCGGATCGTCCTACAATCCGCGGGATCACATGGAGGCGTAGATGCTGACCCTAGATGAGTTCCAGCTGCGCCTGGACGTCGACGCCAGAACCGTTCAGGTGTGGGTCGACGAAGGGTGGCTCCTGCCTCAGCGGGGGCAAGGAGGCTTGGCTTTTTCCGAGCTGGACGTGGCGCGGGCCCGGCTCATCCGAGACCTCAAAGACGGGATCGGGGTCAACCACGAAGGCATAGGGATCGTTCTGAACCTCATCGACCAGGTTCATGGCCTGCGCAGCATTCTGCGGGAGCTCCTCCTTGCTGGAACCGCCCGACCACCTGGGGCATAGGCCCGGCACTTGGTAAGCGAAGGGACCGGTCTGCCCGAGGGGGATCGCCTCCGACTTCACGCTTCTCCGGCGGCCCGGCGAAGCTAGACCGTTCGCCCGAGCATGATGGGCGACCGCACGCTGGTCCGCGGCAATGTTCTCCGTCTTGCCGGACCAAACCTTCCGGGGAGCGGCCTCTAGGCCGCGGCCAGAGGAGAAGGTCAATCATGTGGACCTTGAGCAGTGTGTCGCCGGCATCACCGAGCGGCTGGCGGGAAGTCTCGTCCTTCCGGAGCAACGTCGGCATTGCACCGCCGCCATGCTCATGAGGGACGGCGTTCTGAAATCGCGGTGAGCTTCATGCCGCCTCCTTCCGGTCCTTGAGTTTGATGTTCTGACAAGTCTTCTCCCGCTGCTCGTTGCAGGGCTGGAGGTAGAACTTGCCGCAGTATTTGCACTGGACTGGGCGCTGCTCCATGATCATGCGGCCTCCTTGCCTGTGAACTCAATGCTCGCCCAACGGCCCGAGATCACGCTGCCGTTTCCTCCAGCTCGCGCCTCCACTGGCCTGCCGCAGCCAGACTGTTCATCCGGGCGCGGTGGGAGAAGGCGCGCTGGGCCGCCTCGACGTTCTCGGCCCTGCCAGACCAAGCCTTCTGGGGCGCGGCTTGGAGTGCGCGGCCGTAGGAGAAGGTCAGCCGCCACGGCGCCCCGCCGATCCGGTTCATGGCGTCGAGGTGGGCGGTCGCCTCCTCGTCCGACTGGCCGCCTGAGAGGAAGGCGATGCCCGGCACGGCGGCGGGCACGCAGCGCCTGAGCACCATGAGGGTTTTTTCGGCTACCTCATCCACGGAAGCCTTCCGCGGCGACTCCTTGCCGGCGATCACCATGTTGGGCTTCAGCACCATGCCTTCGAGCACGACCCGCTGCTCGTACAGCTCCTGAAACACGGTTTTCAGCACGAACTCCGTCACGGTGGCGCAGCGGTCGATGTCGTGCGCCCCGTCCATCAGGACCTCAGGCTCGACGATCGGCACCACGTCCTGCTCCTGGCAGCGCGCCGCGTAGCGCGCCAGGGCATGGGCGTTGGCCCTCACGGCCGTCCAACTCGGGGCCCCCTCGCCGACGTCGATCACAGCTCGCCATTTTGCAAACCGGGCGCCGAGCCCGGCATATTCCTTGAGGCGCTCGCGCAAGCCGTCGAGGCCCTCCGTGATCGTCTCGCCGGGACAGAAGGGCAGCGGCTTGGCGCCGAGATCGACCTTGATGCCGGGAATCGCGCCCGCCTGCTCGATCAGCTTCACCAGCGGCGTCCCGTCGTTCGCGGCCTACCGGATCGTCTCGTCGTAGAGGATGACGCCTGAGATGTAGCTCTTCATCGCATCCGACGAGCGGAAGAGCAGTTCGCGGTAGTCGCGCCGGTTGTCGGGGGTCGACTCGACACCGATGGCATCGAAACGCTTCTTGATCGTCCCCGAGCTTTCGTCCGCTGCCAGGATGCCCTTTCCGGGCCGCACCATGGCCGCGGCAGTTTGTGTCAAATGATCAAGATTCATTCGTTTTCTCCCTTAATGAACGACCTTACCGATGAGGTTCCGAAGGCTCTGAACGGGCGGGATCACTGTCTTTTTGGAGCTGTTGCCTACGGGACCTCGCTTTAGTCACCGCGTCGGTCTCAGGCGGCAATCTCGACCCGCACGTCACCGGTCCTACTGAGAACATGCGTCGCCACCTCGCCTCCGGCGCGCCGCACCGCGAGGTCGAGGCGGCATCCGTCGACTGCAACGTTGCGCAAGACGAGCTCATCGAGGAAGTCCGGTAGGACCGGCCGGTCGAGCCGGACCGTCCTCGCCTGCGGGTCGAAGCCGAGGCCGAGGCACGCCTGGACCAAGCTTAAGGGCGTTGCGGCCGCCCACGCCTGGGGCGCGCAGGCGACGGGGTAGAACGTCGGTCCCTGGCCGCGCCGGCGCGGGAACCCGCAGAAGAGTTCGGGCAGTCGCCGGAGCTCGATGTAGACGGAGGCGTGGAACAGGCCGTCGAAGATCCGGGCCGCCTCCCGCTTGAAGCCGTAGCGGGCGAGCCCCAGCCCGATCAGCGCGTTGTCATGCGGCCAGACCGAGCCGTTATGGTACGACATCGGGTTGTACCGCGGCTCCGTCGACGCGACCGTCCTTACGCCCCACCCCGAAAACGAGGACGCCTCCATGAGCGTTTCTGCAATCCGTGCTGCCCGCTCGGGCGGCGCAATGCCGGCGAAGAGTGCGTGTCCTGCATTGGACGACCGGACACGGCAGGGCCGCTTGCCACCATCCAGCGCCAGTGCGTAGGTGCCGAGATCCTCACACCAGAACGCCTGGTCGAACCGCCGCTTCATCTGCTCGGCTTCCGCCTCAAGCAAAGCCGCCCGCTCCGGCATGCCCAAGCCGGATGCGACGAGCGCGGCGGCGCGCTTGGCGGCGTAAACGTATGCTTGGACCTCACACAGTGCGATCGGACCCTGGGCCATGCTGCCGTCAGCGTGGAACATGGAGTCGTGGCTGTCCTTCCAGCCCTGGTTGATGAGCCCTTCTTGCGTCCGGCGCCCGTATTCGACGAAGCCGTCGCCGTCGCGATCACCGTAAACGTCGATCCAGCGCAGGGCGGCCTCGATATTGGGCCAGAGCCGCTCCAGGGTGGCAACGTCCCTCGTCCGCTCCAGGTAGGCGCCGCCCAGCATGATGAAGAGCGGCGTCGAGTCGACGCTGCCGTAGTAGCGCCGGAACGGCACCTCGCCGAGTTCGGCCATCTCGCCGTATCGCACCTCATGCAAGATCTTGCCGGGCTCGGCATCCGCCGCCGGGTCTTCGGAAGTCGCCTGGTTGGCGGCCAGGAAGCGGAGGACGCCGCGGGCCAGCGCAGGATCCATCCACAGCGTCTGGTAGGCCGTGATCAGAGCGTCGCGCCCGAAGGCGGCGCTGAACCATGGCGTGCCGGCATAAGGGTAAGGTCCCTCGGGCGTATCCGTCACCAACATATACAGGTCGGAAACGGAGCGTCGTATGGCTTCGTTAAAGATCTCGTTCGAAGTCGCGATGGAGGCGGCACGCGATGAGGACTGGCGCAACGCGCGTCGCGCCTCGACCATCGACGACAGATAATGCTCGCGCGGGCGCCGCAGGGGCACGGCGTCGTCGCATCGGACCTCGACGAAGATTACTGATCGCTGCCGAGGTGCGACCTCGATGTCGAACACGGCGCGTCCCGACTCCAGGCGTTCAGGAGCCGGATCGAAGCGAAGACGTGTTGTTCTGGTCTGGTCATCGAGGCCGCTGTAAGTGAGCGTGACGCACCCAGAGCCGACGTCCGCCGGATGGAATGTTCCCCGGCGCATACGGCGCGTGCCGCGGACTTCGAAGAGGTCCGCGAAGTCAGCCTCGAAACGCAGTTCCAGCGTGAGGCGCTGTGGCCGGTCGCCAAAATTGCGCACAAGCAAGCGCTCGAAACAGGTCGACTTCCAAAGGAACTTGGACCGCCTGACATGGATCACGTCGTGTTCCAAGAGGAGCCGGCCCGTCCCGTCATGCAAATCCGGGTTGGTGAGATCGCAGGTGAGCACGGCGTTGTCGTCGCGCAGCGTCGACGACAGGAGGATCGGCTGGGCCCCGTTGATCCGCAGATCCAGATGCGAAAGGTGACGGGTGTCGCGGTGGAACAGCCCGTCCGGGCTCCCCTCCCCGGACAACACGTCGCCGTTCCGGTCGAACACCCCGAAGGTATCCCCGTGCTTCAGGGTCCGCGGGCGCCGCTCCTGCAGCGAGGATTGCGACGCAACGGCGAATTGGCCCAAGCGGACGTCGGTTGGGTCATCAGGCACATCGACATGCAGGTTCATGTCGTCGTCCTCCACCAAGAAAGTGAACCAAAGCAACGCTGATCTTACGCGACCGCATGCAAGCCGGACCCGGTTCCGTTGGCACGGCGCAGGTGGGCCGCATCGCGGCGCACGCCAGGCAGGCTTCTGTAGATGTCGAGGTAGTCGGCCGCCATCCGTTCGACCGTGAAGCGCCGTTCGAAGCAGCGTCGCACCTCGGCCCTCTCCAAGACCTTGAGCGTGTGGACGGCGCCTACAGCTTCCTCGACGGTGTCGACGATGAAGCCGGAGCGCCCCTGCTCGATCACCTCTGGCACCGATCCACACCTGAACGCAATCACGGGGGTGCCGCAGGCCATCGCCTCGATCATCACGAGACCAAAGGGCTCGGGCCAGTCGACCGGGAAAAGCAGGGCGGCGGCATTGCCGAGGAAATCGGCTTTCTCGCTCTCGTTGATTTCGCCGATGAACTCCACGTTCGGATGGGCGTCGACCATGGGCTTGATGACCTCGTCCCAATAGGCCTTATCAGCGTTGTCGATTTTCGCCGCCATCCGGAGGGGCATTCCGGCCTCGGCGGCAATCGTGATCGCCCGGTCGGGGCGCTTCTCCGGCGAGATCCGCCCCAGGAAGGCGAGATAGCCACCGGTGCCTCGGGGCCGGAAGGGCAAAAGATCCCGGGGGAGGCCGTGGTAGACGGTCCCGACCCAGTTGGCCTGCCCGATCGGCTTGCGCTGATCGTCCGAGATGGAGACGAGCGGAATGTCCGGGAACATCCTGTAGAACGGGGCGAGGTCGACGAGGTCGAGCCGTCCATGGGTGGTCGTGACGGTCCTGTCCGCGAACTCGCGAATGAGCGGGAAGTGCAGCAGGTCGATGTGGAAGTGGATGACATCGAATTCATCCGCCCTCTGCCTCACCTCCTCCAGCATCATGATGTGATACGGCAACGGATCCTTGACCGATGGATTGAGGCGCAGCGCCAGATCGCAGCAGCGGACAAGCTTGGCTTTGGTAATCGAATCGCCTGAAGCAAACAGGGTAACATCGTGCCCCTGACGGACCAGCTCTTCGGTGAGATAGGAGACGATCCGTTCGGTTCCCCCATAGAGCTTCGGCGGAACCCGTTCATACAATGGAGCCACTTGGGCAATCTTCATCGGCAAGACCTCCTCTGAGAGCGAAGAATCGACAATGAGATACGCGCGGCCGGGGAAAGTCGGCCCACACGGCACAGAGCGGTTTCGAGATAGGAAACGCGCTCAAGCTTGCAAGGGCCGGGACGGCAGTGAAGACATTGCCGGCCCGGCAGGTTTTTCATCCGGTGGCTTATGCAGCCTCGTCCCGGAGGTCCGTCGCGCAGGCGGTTGCCTTGAACGAGGGTCCTGGAACGACGGCGAGCGGCGGGCGGTCCTCCGACGTGCCAGCGGTCGCGGCTCGCCGCGCTGCATCGATCTGGCCGTAGACGCGGAGCCACTCGAAACCGGGCTTGTAACGCAGATCCATGAGCGGGCGCAGTTCAGGCTGGGCCAGGTCCATCACGGTCGCGTCGCGCCAGCGCCTTTTCGTCGGCTGTCTGCGGCAGAATGGCCAAAGCCGCCTTACCTCCTCCTCGACCTGCAGCACGATTCTGCCACCCATGGTGCGACGAAGGTCGAAACGTCCGGTGAGGGACATCGCTTCCTCTCCTTTCCGTTATTCGTCCCGCTGGCCCAAGAGGGACAGCAGAAGCTGGAAGAGGTTGAGGAAGTCGAGGTAAAGGCTCAGCGCTCCGAACACCTTGCTCGTCAACGCGGCGTCGCCATGGGCGAGGCCAGCGACATACTCCTCCTTGATCCGCTGCGTGTCCCAGGCGGTCAGTCCCGCGAACACGAGCACGCCGATCACCGTGATCGTGAACTGCAGGGCGGAGCTTGCCAGGAACAGGTTGACCAACGAGGCCAGGATCAGCCCGACCAAGCCCATGAGGAGGAAGGAGCCCCATCCGGAGAGGTTGCTGCGGGTGGTGTAGCCCCACAGGCTCAAGGCGCCGAACGCCGCCGCCGTGATGAAGAAGACGCGTGTGATGCTCTCGCCGGTATAGGCCTGGAGCAAAGCCGCAAGGCCGACACCCTGGAGGGCCGTGATGCCCCAGTAGATCCCTTGGAGCCCTGCCGGAGACAGGCTCCGTGCGCCGAACGATGCGATCATGACCAGACCCAAGGGAGCGAGCAAGGCGACCCAACCGAGCGGGGTCAACTCGCGCGGGCCGGAGTAGAAGAGATCGCCCAAGGGCGTGTTCGCCACAGCGTAAGCGACGGCGCCACTCAGGGTGAGCCCGAGCATCAGGTAGTTGTAGACGCCGATCATATGCGCCCGCAGGCCGGCGTCGAACTCAACCCGCGACCGCGTGAAAGTGCCTGACCCAAATCCGTATGGCGCCAGGCGAGAATTGTCACTCCACCAAGACATGACAAACCTCTTCTAACTGTTGCCGATTAGGTTCAGCGATGACTTGAGGGGCCCCTCACCGTCTCGTCCGGAAACCTTGCGGTCCTAGCAAGGACAAGACGGTACGGACTGCCTCCTCAGAGTACATCGGCCAACCTGATAGAACAGGCTTGGCGCTCTAGATTTGGGAGCGCCAACCGAAGCTATCAAGACTTCAATCCCCCTCAGGTTCCAAGCGCATCGGCAGCTCCGTGTTTGCCCCCTTGCTCGCAGAAACGCGACTCTCGCACGCCGTTTGAGCGGCTCCGGGAACGGGAGCTTGCCCGTAGGCGATCCGGTCCTGTGCGGGGCAGGCGCCGTCGCCTGCTGGAGAGCTGAAAGCTTTCAGAAGACGGGCTGACGGCTCCAGACAGCCGTGCGTGCGACCGTCACCTGGGCGGCCGAGTCCGCACGGCACGAGCCCGATCCGTTGGAGCTAAAGCCCGCCGGCCTGCTTGAGGCTGCGCCGTCCGGACGCTCTTGCGCCTCGCCACGCAGGGATTGATGCGCGTCACCATTCAAGCGACGTCCAGATCGAGAAGTGGCGATACGTTCTCTCCGTGATATCGAAGTAATCCCGGATGTCCTGTGCATCCTTCGGATCCGGAACGGTCCTGACAAACTCTGCGAAAGCATCGCGCAGGGCATCAGCGGATGGATGTCCCGCTCCTATCCCATATGCGCAGAGATCGAGAGCCAGCCCTACCTGTTCGGCTCGTTGCGGGGAAAGCTTTTCAAGGGCCGGCGTGACGAACCGGTGCGGGCGTACTTTCCACTGTTCGGCCAGTTGCTCTTTGACGATCTGTCCGTCCCGTCTCCATCGGACGCATCCGAGTCGCTCCAGAGCCGCAATGAATCGATCACTTGCCGTGGCGGTATGTGCCGTCATGTGAGGTGTCTCCATTCGAGCGGTTCGTGAGTTGCTGTTGGAAACCTTTGGCCGCGGATCCTCGCGTTCCTGATCGTGAAGCACCAGGAAACAGCCATGAGGATAATCGACCGATCCAGCTAATGCCGGACAGACCGCAAAGTTCTGTCCGGCAAACCGGATCAGCTATGCGATGCAGAAGGCCTTGCGCTCGCCGGGCCCAGGGCTCATCCGTTGTCCTCGAAGCCAGGATAGAGAGTCATCCCACCGTCGACAAAGAGGGTGGTGCTGGTCTCATAGTCGCTTTCATCCGTCGCCAGCCACAGCACGGCTTTGGCAACCTCCTCCGGCTCACCAATGCGGCCATAGGGGCTGAGCCGCAGCAGCTTTTGCAGCGCCTCCTCCGTTTCCCAGGCAGGCCGATTGATCGGGGTGCGGATTGCGCCTGGTGCGATGCCGTTCACCCGGATCCCCTCTCGCGCCGTCTCCTGCGCAAGGCTCTTCATCATGAGCATCACCCCACCTTTCGAGGCTGCGTCGTTGGCGTGGCCGGCCCAGGGGATGACCTAGTGGACAGACGACATGCAGATAATCTTGCCACGCGCCCTGGATAAGTCAGGGCGTTTCTCCTGGGAGAGGAACTGCCGCACCGCAGCCCTGCAGCACAGGAATTGCCCCGTCAGATTCACATCGATCACCTTGCGCCAATCGACGAGGGCCATCTCGGCGAAGGGGGCGTCTCTCTGCAGCTCGGCGTTGGCCACGAGGATATCGAGGCGGCCGAAGCGCTGGATCACCCTGTCAAACGTTTGCTGGACGGCATCTTCGTCGGACACGTCGGCTTCTAAAGCGACGGCGTCGCCGCCGTGGGACAGCACTTCGTCCGCAAGCCGCTCGGCGGCTTCACGTTCTGAGCGGTAGTTGATGGCTACCCTGGCCCCCGCGCGGCCAGCGCCTTGACAACGCTGGCGTCGATCCCGGACGATCCTTCTGTGACAAGCGCATACTGGCCTGCCAAACTCATCAAGCCTTCCTTTCTGCTGCGATCACGATCTCGCCCCTTGTTCACGACCGAGTTTCCGCCGCACAGATAGAGAGGCCCTTCAATCGGAACAGGGCGCAAGAGACAGAAGCGTGACGGCTGCTTGGTTCGGTTCCGCTGTGCAACTAAATCCCGTCGCCAGATGTTCAATATGGTCTGTATCCAGTCGCTTCCGCCAGGCGCAAACTGGGGTCCCGCGCTTTGCTCTGGCGATCGCAATCGATGGGAATGAGGCAAGCCATGGTCGACAGCTCTCAGCAGAACTCTGCTACAATTCTGCAAGATGCCTACCGTCTGCTGTCACTTGTCGCGGGCGACCCAGTCATTCTTGCCATGGGCACTCCCCAAGACCCCTTGATGAGACTCCGCGGCGAGTTCCTGATGGGCGAAGTTGCTCGTCTCCTGGTCAGCACGGCGGCTATGAGCCGGATCCGAAATGAGCAGCTGAAAAAGCGGCGGGATGAACCCGCACAACCCGGACTTCACTCAGGAGATGAAGACGAGTGCGGGACGCTCTGGCCAGATATTATGGAGCAGGTTGAGATTCCCCTCACCTTCCAAGAAGCCTGTGACAGGATCATTCACGCCAATGAAATTGTGCCCGAGGCAGCCGGAGGCCCAACCGAAACGCCCATTTCATCCAATATAATCCTGAAAGGCCGCTTGGAAGGCAGGCCATGGGCTGCCCATATCGACGTCGTCGCATATGTGCGAGCCTGTGCGAAGAGCATCGAAGAACCGAATGATCTCGATTGAATGCCCGCGAGCGGGCATTCAATCGATCAGTGACCTGATGATACTCAATCGAGACTGACCTCTGCGTCGTCTAACCCATCAGCAACCGGTACATATATCCGGGATGATCTCTTTCGGGTCTCGGTTCAAGAGCCGCTCATATTTCTTCGAAATGTCAGCCCGTTGCCGAAGGCTAGGTTTTTGGACTTGCTCCCTGTTCACCTGGTTCAAATCCTGTCGATCCATGGCGGTTTCTGCTTGGGAAACAAGCGTTTGCTCCTGCCGCGCGAGGACTGGCTGAATAGCTCCAACGATCAGGAGCAACGCTGCAAGGAGATGCCATCGCATAGGAGTTCTCCTATGATATGAAATAGCCTCGAAGTCATGTTTACATTCATCGTCGATGACTGAACCATGCCGGGTCGTCATCCAGGATGGGCTTTAGCGGCCCCGGGGCGCTCACCCATGAGCCGCATGCCAACCTGCACTTTCCGTCGATGACACGGGCATGCCTGCCAACGGGCATGACGGGTTGTAGGAATGCTCCTGCTGCCATAACGCCTGAGAGAGAGACGCCGAATAATCTTTGGCGGCCGGTGGCGCGGCAGCCCGCTTGCGGAACCACGTTGACCTGTTTCGTCCGACCTCACCGCACGATGTGCCTGCGGGTATCGGAGAGATGTCAGGAAGCTCAAAGCCAGTGGGAGCGACAACACCGTCAACCCTCCGGAGATGACGCTTCCCAGCACGAACGGTGTCAGCATCCTACGCATCCCGGACCTCTCCATCTGTGTGGCCGGTCCAAGCCGGCCACACGCTGAGCAGGATATGGACGAGTTGTTACGCCACACTCGTAGTTTGCCCGTCCAAACCCTACGCCGCAGCCCGCTCCGTCTGTCCGTGAGAGACGTTGCCGATTACAAGGCCGGTAGGACCAACCCTGACCGGCACGGTCTCGCCGTCCTTGACCTCGCCTGCGAGAATGGCTTCGGCCAGCGGATCCTGAACGTTCTTCTGGATCACGCGCTTCAGGGGCCGCGCGCCATAGGCCGGATCGTAGCCCTTGTCGGCCAGCCACTCGCGGGCATCGCTGTCGAGCTCGATGGTGATCTTGCGATCGGCGAGCAGCTTCTGCAGGCGGCGCATCTGGATGTCGACGATGGCGCCCATCTCCGAACGCTTCAGCCGGTGGAACAGGATGATCTCGTCCACGCGGTTGAGGAATTCGGGACGGAAGTGCGAGCGCACCACGCCCATGACCTCGTCGCGCACGGCATCGGTATCCTGACCCTCGGGCTGGTTCACCAGATATTCGGCGCCCAGGTTCGAGGTCATGATGATGAGCGTGTTGCGGAAGTCCACGGTGCAGCCCTGGCCGTCCGTGAGGCGTCCGTCGTCGAGCACCTGCAGCAGGACGTTGAACACGTCCGGATGCGCCTTCTCGATCTCGTCGAACAGCACGACCTGATAGGGTCTGCGGCGCACGGCTTCGGTGAGAGCACCGCCCTCTTCGTAGCCCACATAGCCGGGAGGCGCGCCGATGAGGCGGGCGACCGAGTGCTTCTCCATGTATTCCGACATGTCGATGCGCACGAGCGCGGTCTCATCGTCGAACAGGAACGCCGCGAGCGCTTTCGTCAGCTCGGTCTTGCCGACGCCCGTGGGGCCGAGGAACATGAACGAGCCGATCGGCCGGTTCGGATCCTGCAGGCCCGCGCGGGCACGGCGCACGGCGGTCGACACGGCTTCCACCGCTTCGCGCTGGCCGACGACGCGCTTCGCCAGATCCTGCTCCATGTGCAGGAGCTTCTCGCGCTCGCCTTCGAGCATCTTGTCGACGGGCACGCCGGTCCAGCGCGACACCACCTGCGCCACGTGATCGGGCGTCACGGCCTCTTCCATCAGGCCGCCGCCATCGGCTTTCGCCTCCACGTCGGCGAGCTGCTTCTCGAGCCCGGGAATGACCCCGTAGGAGAGCTCGCCGGCCTTCGCCCAGTCGCCGTTGCGCTGTGCGGACGCCAGCTGGTTGCGCGCCTCCTCGAGCTTCTTCTTCAGGTCGGCCGCGGTGCCGAGCTTGTCCTTCTCGGCCTTCCAGCGCGCCGTGATGGCGGCCGACTGCTCCTCGAGCTCCGCCAGCTCCTTGGTGAGGCGCTCCAGGCGGTCCTTGGAGGCGGTGTCCGTCTCCTTCTTCAATGCCTCCTGCTCGATCTTGAGACGCACGATCTCGCGGTCGATGTTGTCGAGCTCTTCCGGCTTCGAATCGACCTGCATGCGCAGGCGCGAGGAGGCTTCGTCGACGAGGTCGATGGCCTTGTCGGGCAGGAAGCGGTCGGTGATGTAGCGGTTCGAGAGCGTGGCTGCCGCCACGAGCGCGCTGTCGGTGATGCGCACCCCGTGATGCTGCTCGTACTTCTCCTTCAGGCCGCGCAGGATCGATACGGTGTCCTCCACCGTGGGCTCGCTCACGAAGACCGGCTGGAACCGGCGGGCGAGCGCCGCGTCCTTCTCCACGTGCTTGCGGTACTCGTCGAGCGTGGTCGCGCCGACGCAGGGCAGCTCGCCGCGCGCGAGCGCGGGCTTCAGGAGGTTCGACGCGTCCATGGCCCCGTCGGCCTTGCCGGCGCCGACCAGCGTGTGCATCTCGTCGATGAACAGGATGATGCCGCCTTCGGCGGAGGTCACCTCCTGCAGCACGGCCTTCAGCCGCTCCTCGAACTCGCCACGATATTTCGCGCCGGCGATCAGCGCGCCCATGTCGAGGGCCAGCAGCTGCTTGTCCTTCAGGGATTCCGGCACGTCGCCGTTGACGATGCGCAGGGCGAGGCCCTCGACGATGGCGGTCTTGCCGACGCCGGGCTCGCCGATCAGCACCGGGTTGTTCTTGGTGCGGCGCGAGAGAACCTGGATCGTGCGGCGGATTTCCTCGTCGCGGCCGATCACCGGATCGAGCTTGCCGTCGCGGGCGGCCTCGGTGAGATCGCGCGCATATTTCTTCAGCGCATCATAGGCGTTTTCCGCCGTCGCGTTGTCGGCGGTGCGGCCCTTGCGCAGGGCGTTGATGGCGGTGTTCAGGCCCTGGGCGGTCACGCCGGCCTGGGCCAGAATCCTGCCCGCTTCCGTGTCCTTTTCGACGGCGAGCGCCAGCAGCATCCGCTCGACGGTGACGTAGGAATCGCCCGCCTTCTCGGCGGCTTTCTCGGCGGTGTCGAAGAAGCGCATGAGCTCGCGGTTGGCCTGCGGCTGCGAGGCCGAGCCGGACACCTTCGGCTGCTTGGCGAGCCATTGCTCGACCGCCGCATGCGCGTCGCGGGAGCGGCCGCCGGCGCGGTCGATGAGACCGGCGCAGAGGCCTTCCGGATCGTCGAGCAGAACCTTCAGAACGTGGCCGGGAGCGAGCTGCGGGTGGCCTTCCCGCATGGCTAGATTTTGCGCCGCCTGCACGAAGCCGCGCGCGCGCTCGGTGTATTTCTCGAAATTCATCGTTGTCTCCATCAGACCTTACGCCCTCTCTGAGGCGCGCTAGAACCGAGGAAGATGTCCTTCGGCCGACCTGGCGGACGAAGGACGCCGGCGCTTGCAGGAGCCGCCGGCGCCTACGATCTGGTTTCAGGGTCAATTTTTTGCAAGACCGGCTTCGCGATTTCCATTGGGAATTTTTCGGTCGTTTCCAACACCGGCCAAGATTGGTTCGGGATTAAGAAACCAGACCGGGTCATATGCATTATAGCAACGCCCAAGCGGAGCGGGCCGTCTGCGGCATCTCTTGAAATCGTTCAGGCATAGGGACAGCTAGCTGTTTCAGTGGAGGCGGACGACGATGCGTGACCCGGCGAACTGGATGCTTTCCGAAGCCATTGACGCTTTGGCGCGAGCCGAGCGGATGCAAAGGCAACTGTTTCAGCTCCAACGCTCGCAAGCCCGGGCGCCGGCGTGGGAGCCTCCCCTCGACATGATCGAGACCGATCATGAGGTCCTTATCCTGATCGCCCTGCCAGGCGTCGAGCCCGATCAGGTCGAGGCGATCGTCCGCGACGGCACCCTGATGGTGGCTGGCCGGCGCGTGTTGCCCCCCGAGCTGCGGACGGCACGCATCCATCGTCTGGAATTGCCGCAGGGCCAGTTCGAGCGACATGTCCCGTTGCCGCCCGGGCGCTACAGGGCCGTGCACCGGTTCGCGCGGAACGGGTGTATCGTCTTCAGTCTCGAGAAAGACGTGTAGGGGTTGCGCCATGATCCTGTTCGGAGTCGCCGACGGTCCCAACCAGCCAAACAACCATTCACCGGAGCCTCGGGAGGAGTTTACGCCGGTTCCGCTGCCGCCGGACGCCACTATCATCGTACCGGTGCGCAACACTGTTCTATTTCCGGGCATGATCGCGCCGATCGTCATCGGTCGGCCAGCCTCGATCGCGGCCGCCCAGCAGGCCGTGCGGGAGGAGAGGCCCATCGGCATCCTGATGCAGCGGGACGCCCAGGTTGCGGAGCCCGGCCCCGCTGAGATGCACGCTGTCGGGACTCTCGCTAACATCGTCCGCTACATGACGGCTCCGGACGGAACGCACCATATCATTTGCCAAGGCGTCCAGCGGATCCGGATCCTCGACTTCGTGAATGAGAAGCCGTTTCTGGCCGCACGTGTGCTCCACTTGCCGGAGCCTGAAGCCCAGAGTCCCGAGATCGAGGCCCGCTTTCTCCATCTGCAGAGCCAGGCGATCGAGGCGCTCCAGCTCCTCCCGCAGGCGCCGCAGGAGCTGATCGCGGCCGTGCAGGGGGCGACTTCGCCCGCCCAGCTCGCCGACCTTGCGGCGACTTACATGGACATCAAGCCCGAGGAAAAGCAGGAGATCCTGGAGACGCTCGACCTCCTGCCCCGGATGGACAAGGTCTCGCGCCTGCTGGCCCAGCGGATCGAGGTCCTGCGCCTGACCCAGGAGATCGGCCGCCAGACCAAGGCCGCCCTAGACGAGCGCCAGCGCGAGGCCGTGCTGCGCGAGCAGATGGCGGCGATCCAGCGCCAGCTCGGCGAAGGAGACGGGCGAGCCCAGGAAGTTCAGGAACTCACCGAGAAGATCGCCACGGCAAACATGCCGCCGGAGGTTGAGGAGCAGGCCCGCAAGGAGCTGCGGCGCTATGAGCGCATGCCCGAAGGCGCGACCGAGGCCGGAATGCTCCGGACCTATCTCGACTGGCTCGTCGAGCTGCCCTGGAGCCTGCCTGAGGAGCAACCCATCGATATCGCGGAGGCCCGCCGCATCCTCGACGAGGACCACTTCGGGCTCGAGAAGATCAAACAGCGCATCGTCGAATATCTCGCCGTGCGCAAGCTCGCTCCCAACGGCAAGGCCCCGATCCTGTGCTTCGCCGGCCCCCCTGGCCTCGGCAAGACGTCGCTCGGGCAGTCGATCGCCGGCGCCATGGGGCGGCCCTTCGTTCGGGTGAGCCTCGGCGGCGTCCACGACGAGGCGGAGATCCGCGGCCACAGGCGGACCTATGTGGGCGCCCTGCCCGGCAACATCATCCAGGCGGTCAGGAAGGCCGGCGCGCGCAACTGCGTGATGATGCTGGACGAGATCGACAAGATGGGACGCGGCATCCAGGGCGACCCTTCGGCTGCGATGCTGGAGGTGCTCGACCCCGAGCAGAACGCCACCTTCCGCGACAACTACCTGGCCGTTCCCTTCGACCTCTCGCGCGTGGTGTTCATCGCCACCGCCAACATGCTCGACACCATCCCAGGGCCGTTGCGCGATCGGATGGAGATCATCACCCTCGCCGGCTACACCGAGGACGAGAAGCTGCAGATCGCCCGGCGCTACCTGGTCAAGCGCCAGTTGGAAGCGAACGGGCTCCGGCCGGAGCAGGCCGAGATCAGCGACGAGGCCCTGAGCGGGATCATCCGGGATTACACCCGCGAGGCCGGCGTCCGGAGCCTGGAGCGCGAGATCGGCAGGGCGCTGCGTCACGCCGCTGTCCGGATCGCGGAGGGCAGCGCGGAGCATGTGAGCATCGGAGCCGAGGACCTCACCGCGATCCTGGGCCCGGCACGGTTCGAGGACGAGATCGCCATGCGCACCAGCGTGCCGGGCGTGGCCACCGGATTGGCTTGGACGCCGGTGGGCGGCGACATCCTGTTCATCGAAGCCACCCGGACGCCCGGCAAGGGCGGGCTGATCCTGACGGGGCAGCTCGGCGACGTCATGCGCGAGAGCGCACAGACGGCCCTGAGCCTCGTCAAGTCCAAGGCCGCAACGTTCGGGATCCGGTCGGAGGTCTTCGAGAGGAGCGACATCCACATTCACGTTCCCGCCGGCGCCACGCCCAAGGACGGGCCAAGCGCGGGCGTGGCCATGTTCACCGCCCTTGTCTCGCTGCTCTCCGACCGGACGGTTCGAAGCGATACGGCGATGACGGGCGAGATCAGCCTGAGGGGGCTCGTGCTGCCGGTAGGCGGTATCAAGGAGAAGGTCACAGCCGCGGCGCGGGCCGGCCTGACCCGGGTGATGCTCCCGGCGCGCAACCGCCGCGACTTCGACGATATTCCCGAAGAGGTGCGTGCCCGTCTTGAGTTCGTATGGCTCGAACGGGTCGACGACGCCCTGCTGGCGGCGCTGGAAGGCGAACCGCTGCGGGCGGTGGACGGTGGAACGCAAGCGGCCTGATGCCCTGTCACCAAGTTGGTCTCAGATGCTGGACACTGCCGTATCCGCGTTCGTGCTGCTGTTCGTCACGATCGGTCCCATAGAAACGGCGGCCGTATTCGGGGTGCTGACCGCCGGGATCCACCGGCCAGAACGGCGGCGGCTGGCATGGCAGGCGGTGGTGATCGCCGGGCTGGTGCTGCTGCTCTTTGCGCTCCTGGGGACCCAACTGCTCGATTTTCTGCATGTCTCTCTGGCGGCGTTCCGGATTGCCGGCGGGGTCCTGCTCCTGCTTCTGGCAGTCGATCTCGTGTTCGCGCACCCGACAGGCCTGTCGTCCATCACGGCGAGCGAGGAGCATGAAGCTCAACGCCCCGGAGACATCGCCGTGTTCCCGCTCGCCATCCCGCTGATCGCCGGTCCCGGCAGCATGACCGCGGTCGTGCTGCTGATGGGACAGGCCGGGACGGATCTCGCCCGGGCTACGATCCTGGCCATGTTGGCGGCCTGCCTTGGAGCCACCTATCTCGCGCTTATTCTCGTGGAGCCGCTCGGGCGTCTGCTCGGGGTGACAGGCACCAACGTCGTCGCGCGCATATCAGGGGTTCTGTTGGCGGCCGTCGCGGTGCAGTTCGTCCTCGACGGCCTGCGGGAGGCTAACCTGTTCGCTGCGCCTCCATAGGAGCCCCAATGCTCTGTCGACGTCTCCTTCGAGGGCGCAGGGTTGCACTTAACTATTCGCGCGTGAACACGAGTTGGAGTTTGTACCATGTCCGATACGTTCCACATCGTCTGTCCCACCTGTGACAGCGTCAACCGCCTGCCGCGGTCGAAGCCGGCGCAGGCGGCCAAATGCGGCCGCTGCGGCGCCGGTCTGTTCTCGGGGAAGCCTATTGGACTCGGCGGCGAACGGTTTAAGCGCCATGTCACCCGCAACGACATACCCGTCGTGGTCGATTTCTGGGCGCCTTGGTGCGGCCCCTGCCGCGCCATGGCCCCCATCTTTGAGCGGGCGGCGCAGGAGCTCGAGCCGGCAGCCCGGTTCGTCAAGGTCAACGTCGACAACGAGCCGGGTCTCTCGGCAGAGTTCGGTATCCAGGGCATTCCCGCACTGTTCGTGTTCAGAAACGGACAGGTCGCATCCCGACAGGCCGGAATGATGGATCCGGCCTCGCTGCGCCGGTGGATCGCAAGCGCGATCGAGCTCCAGCCTGGCAAGCGATAAGACCGAAGCTCCCGCCGGTCCGCGGCCGGCGGCTGCTCCCTTGACGGGATTTGGAGCATTCCTATCTCGAAGCTGCTTGGCACCCGTGACCCATGAGTGCCAAGCTAGGCTTTATTCGTGAATGAGATAGGAGGGTCTTTCGATGAAGTTCCGTCCCTTGCACGACCGCATCGTCGTCCGCCGGATCGAACCTGAGGAGCGGACGAAAGGCGGCATCATCATCCCAGACACCGCAAAGGAGAAGCCGCAGCAGGGTGAGGTCATCGCCGTTGGCCCCGGGGCCCGCGACGAGACCGGCAAGTTGGTCGCTCTCGACGTGAAGGCGGGCGATCGTGTTCTCTTCGGCAAATGGTCCGGCACGGAAGTGCGCATCGATGGCGAGGATCTCCTGATCATGAAGGAATCCGACGTCAGGGGCATTCTCGAGCAGGATGCCGTCGCCAAGAACGCCGCCTAACGGCTGGGAGTTGCTGACATCCGCCACAATAGGAGATGAATTCAATGGCTGCCAAAGACGTTAAGTTTTCTTCCGAAGCCCGCGAGAAGATGCTGCGCGGCGTCGATATTCTGGCCGATGCCGTGAAGGTCACGCTGGGTCCCAAGGGCCGCAACGTGGTGATCGAGAAGTCCTTCGGCGCGCCGCGCATCACGAAGGACGGCGTCACCGTCGCCAAGGAGATCGAGCTCTCCGACAAGTTCGAGAACATGGGCGCGCAGATGGTGCGCGAAGTGGCCTCGAAGACCAACGACATCGCCGGTGACGGCACCACCACGGCGACCGTTCTGGCGCAGGCCATCGTCCGCGAGGGCGCCAAGGCGGTGGCGGCCGGCATGAACCCGATGGACCTCAAGCGCGGCATCGACTTGGCCGTCGCCGAGGCCGTGAAGGACATCCAGTCCCGCGCCAAGAAGATCAAGTCCTCCGACGAGATCGCCCAGATCGGCACGATTTCCGCCAATGGCGACAACGAGATCGGCCGCATGCTGGCGGAGGCGATGCAGAAGGTTGGCAATGAAGGCGTGATCACGGTCGAGGAGGCCAAGACCGCCGAGACCGAGCTCGACGTCGTGGAAGGTATGCAGTTCGACCGCGGCTACCTCTCGCCGTACTTCGTTACCAACGCCGAGAAGATGATCGCGGAGCTCGAGGATCCCTACATCCTCATCCACGAGAAGAAGCTCTCCTCCCTGCAAGCCATGCTGCCGATCCTCGAGGCCGTGGTGCAGACCGGCAAGCCGCTCCTCATCATCGCGGAAGACATCGAGGGCGAGGCTCTCGCCACTCTCGTGGTCAACAAGCTGCGTGGCGGCCTGAAGGTCGCCGCCGTGAAGGCTCCGGGCTTCGGCGACCGCCGCAAGGCCATGCTCGAGGACATCGCCATCCTAACCGGTGGCACCGCCGTGTCCGAGGATCTCGGCATCAAGCTCGAGAACGTGACGCTCAACATGCTCGGCCGGGCCCGCCGCGTCCGCATCGAGAAGGAAAACACCACAATCGTCGACGGTGCCGGATCGAAGAAGGACATCGAGGCCCGCGTTTCGCAGATCAAGGCGCAGATCGAGGAGACCACCTCGGACTACGACCGCGAGAAGCTCCAGGAGCGTCTGGCCAAGCTCGCCGGCGGCGTCGCGGTGATCCGCGTCGGCGGCGCGACCGAGGTCGAGGTGAAGGAGAAGAAGGACCGCGTCGACGACGCCAGGCACGCGACGAAAGCCGCCGTGGAAGAGGGCATCGTTCCCGGCGGCGGCACGGCTCTGCTGCGTGCCAAGGCTGCCGTTCGGAAGCTGTCCTCTGACAATCCTGACGTGAGGGCGGGCATCAACATCGTGCTGCGCGCCCTTGAGGCTCCGATCCGCCAGATCGCCGAGAACGCCGGTGTCGAAGGCTCGATCGTTGTCGGCAAGATCACCGACAACGCGAGCTCGGACACCTTCGGCTTTGATGCGCAGACGGAAGAGTATCGCGATCTCGTCCAGGCTGGCATCATCGATCCCGCGAAGGTCGTCCGCACCGCACTCCAGGACGCTGCTTCGGTCGCCGGTCTCTTGATCACCACCGAGGCTATGGTCGCCGAACTGCCGAAGAAGGAATCCGCTCCGGCGATGCCGGGCGGTGGCATGGGCGGTATGGACTTCTAAACACTTGGATGTCCGGAGGCCCCCGCACGCTGGGGGCCTCCACGCTTGCGAGCCATGAGTTGAATCTTGATGCTCTCCTTGTGGTGAGCCAAGGCTTGGCTATACACACGGATGAAACGGCCAAAGAGGCCGGGACGAATTTCCGAGAACTCGCATTTTAAAAAGTCCTTACTGTCGTGTGAGGATGTCGAGGATGCGTTCCCGCTGAGCGTGAAAGTAGTCGAGGACCTGCTCCAGACCGTGAAGCACGGCCTGGGCCGTTTCGGTATCTGCCCCCTGCTCGGTCATCTGCTCGATCCGTGCGATCTGCCTGGTGACGAGCCGCTGGGTCTCGGTGATATTCCGCTCCAGTTGGGCGAGTTCTGGGTGCAGCTCGAACATGGCTTCGGGCACATCTCAAATCTCGTCGGCTATAAAAAGTTATGGGATCTCGCGCGGGTTCCCAACTGACACTGAATTTCCGATAAGCGCCTGTGTGGACGGCGCCTGGATGGCAAGGGGCTTCTGTTGTTTTGACGCTAGGGTCGGGTGTATCGGGGGCCATAGGCCCTCTGACGACGTCGGGCCGCGCCTGCGATGGATTTGCTTCCCAAATATCGTCAAGCTGCCAACAATAAGAGCGTGGCGTCATAGCTGAAGTTGGTCGCATGCTTGATCATGTGAGGCAAAGGATTAGCCAAAGTTCATAGCCGCGTTCTCGGCGGCGGTCCGTTCCGGCTTTGAGAGCGGGCTAGGAGCCTATGTGCTGGGCTTCGTCTTCAATCCTATGGAAGGTCTCATTTCTTTGCCCTCGCTTCCGCTCGTGGATCTTGACGGGCGGGAAGAGCGTTCCTACCTCGAGGAACGCCAAGGCTCATCAGGAGCTTGGCACCTTCGGCGCCGGCGGGCCGCCGGCGCTCTTGTGGTTACGTTGCTCAACGGAGGATGTAGCTATGAGGACAACGTTCGACCTTTCTCCTCTCTATCGCTCGTCGGTCGGCTACGACCGGCTGCTCGACATGCTCGATCAGGTCAACCGGGTCGAGCCCATGACCAACTGGCCGCCCTACAACATCGAGAAGACGGGCGACGACCAGTACCGCATCACCATGGCGGTCGCGGGCTTCTCACCCGACGAGATCGAGCTCGTTCAGCAGGAAAACACGCTCTCCGTGAACGGCCAGAAGCATCCTGAGCCGGAAGGCGTGCAGGTTCTCCATCGCGGCATCGCCACCCGCGCGTTCAAGCAGACCTTCAACCTGGCCGACCATGTGAAGGTCACGGGCGCGAGCCTCGAGAACGGCCTGCTGACGATCGAGCTGAAGCGCGAGGTTCCTGAGGAGCTCAAGCCCCACCGGATCGAGATCGTCTCCGGCACGGGCGCCAAGGCGCTGTCTCAGGACAACCAGCCGCAGCAGATCGAGCACGAGCCGAGCAAGCCAAGCAAGGCAGCTTAAGGCAGGCGCTTCACGACGGAGCGGAGCGGTGCCGGGACACCGGCACCGGACCCTTGCGCTCGCCTGAAACGGACCGATGAAAGGAGAAGACCATGAACATGCGTGATCTGATCCCGTGGGGCCGCACCGAACGGTCGATGGTCCCCGGCACGATGCGCGGTGAGGAGATGAGCCCCTTCATGACCCTTCACCGCGAGATGAACCGGCTGTTCGACGACGTGTTCAGCCGGTTCGAGGGCGGCATGCCGTCGCTTCTCGGGCGCATGCCGGCCTGGCCCAGCCTCGAGGCGACCGAGACCGACAAGGAGGTCCGGATCTCGGCCGAGCTGCCGGGCATGGACGAGAAGGACATCGAGGTCCTGGTCGACGATGATGTCCTGACCATCCGCGGCGAGAAGAAGGCCGAGACCGAGGACAAGGAGCGCCGCTTCAGCGAGCGCTACTACGGCCGCTTCGAGCGTGTCGTTCCCCTGCCCTTCGCGGTTGAGGAGGACAAGGTCGAGGCGTCGTTCAACAACGGCGTGCTCACCGTCACCCTGCCCAAGTCCGACAAGGCGCAGGAGAAGACCAAGCGCATCACCGTCAACGGGAAAGGCAAGAAGTAGTCGCATGGCACAGCACCCGGGCAGGCCGCACCGGCTGCCCGGGTGCCCGCCTTCGCTCACGTGAGGAGGGAATATGATGGAAACGATTGAAGCCAAACTCGATAGCAGTCCGGTTCCTGTTCCCCAGGTTAAGTCGCCCGGCGTCTCTGAGCGTTCGTTCGTGGATGCCCTAGTCGACCCGGTGAACATCTTCGCGAGCCCGCGGGAGGTCGTGGAGCATCCCTGGTTCAGCGACGAGGAGAAGCGCACCATCCTGCTGTCCTGGGCCCGTGACGAGCTCGTGATCGAGCAGGTCGCGAGCCGGATCATGCCTGACTTGCAGGTGAAATCCCGCATCGATGCCGTAATCGAGGCGCTTGCAAACTTCGATCCGGCAGCGGCAGGCGAGTATCACAGTGCGGCCCAATCCATTCGAAGCGACAAGAGCCGTCAGCCGGTCCGGCGGAGGATATCGCACTAGGAGGGAGGTGAAGGAGGGTACCATGCGTGAGCATGTTGTCGGACTTGGACACAATCGTCCGCCGGTCCTGCGCCTGACACGCGGACAGCCTTGGCCGGAAGATGCGCAGGCAACGATCTCCCGCCGGACCCGCTCGGTCACGACCTCTGGACGGGCCGGAACGGATCAGTGGATCCTGCGCTTCGAGCGGCGCCGGCCGCAGACCATTGAACCGCTCATGGGCTGGACGGCGGATGATGACACCCTGACCCAGGTCGAGCTCAAGTTCGCCTCGAAGGACGAAGCGATCGCCTACGCGGAACGAGAGGGTTTGGCCTATAGTGTCCAAGGGGAGCCGGTCGCCGCACCCGGGTGGAGCGCAAAGAGGCTCGCAAGCGGGCCGAGCAGCGCGAAGCGGCCGAACTCTATATGGCCGCCGCGGCACTGGGGTGGATGGACGCCCAGTATGGCGTCGCCGCCGTCGGGCGCAGACCGGACCTGGATCAAGCGCTCGTCGACCCGGCAAGCGTCTTTGCCTCGCCGGACGAGGTCGTTCACGATCCTAGTCTGTCCCCCGACGACAAGCGCGAGATCCTGCGCCGCTGGGCCTGGGACGAATGGCTGCAGGAGGTAGCGGCCGACGAGTCTCCCGCACCTGGCAAGCCGTCCCGCTACGACGAGGTGAAGGCTGCGCTCTTGATGCTTGATCGGCTCGCGAGCACGCAGCTGGTGTTCGCCGGGAACACCTCACCCTTCAACAAGTCAGCAGCATAGGAGGAATCCATGGCCCGTATTACGACGGTAGACTGCGAACGTGTGGTTCCGAACCGCTTCGAGCTGGTTCTTCTTGCGTCTTATCGAGCGCACGAGCTGTGGAATGGGGCCGAGCCGAAGGTCGCCGCTCTGGGCGAAAAGCCGACCGTGCTCGCATTGCGCGAGATCGCCGCGGAACGGATCGATCCTGCCAGTCTCCGGCAGCAACTCGTCAACCGCTTCATGCAGGCGGACATAGACCCGATCGAGTTTCACAAGCCGTCCATTCCGGAGCTTGCCCCAGCTTCTCCCTCCGGCGGGACCCCTGACGAACCGCTGGAAGGGAGCGCACCTGCACCGGTGCACTGTCAATGACTATGACAAAACGATGGAGGTCAACATGAAACTGAACCACTGGAATGAACTGACGATCCCCAACGTCATCAACGCTCTGTTGGGAGCTTTCCTTGCCGTGTCGCCATGGTTGCTCGGATTCTCGACTGCCGAGACGGCGACTTGGAGCGCGGGTCTGGTCGGCGCCCTCGCCTGCCTGATCGCCCTTGCAGATCTTGTACGCCCGCAGCAATGGCAGACCTGGGCCAGCCTTGTGGTGGGTCTCTGGGCAGCAGTAGCCCCCTGGGCGCTGGGCTTTGCTGGTGAGACGAACGCGGCATGGTGCCACCTCGCGGTGGGATTGACGACCGTCGTGGTGGCTGCCTTTGCGCTGTTTTGGATTTATAGCAACCCGGGAAAGCTCGCCCATTAAGGGCAGAGGAAAGAGCCTCTGAACCTGAAGTGGCATTCCAACCACGCAATGGAGGAATGATGATGAAACGACTCTTCAGAGCCGCTGCTCTCGCTCTATCGCTCGTTGCGGCTCTCGCAACGCCCACGGCGGCTTCAGCGCATTGGCGTCATACACCCTGGGGCTATCATGCGAGCTGGCATCCTGGTGCGGCAGCAGCTTTCGGCGCACTGACGGGGGTTGCTCTTGGAAGCGCCCTCGCGGCTAGCGCACGCCCCTACTACGCCGCAGTACCCGGACCGACCTACGTTGCAGGACCTTATCCGGTCTACCACCGGCCTGTCGTGGGGCGGAGATGCGTCACCGAACGCTGGAGTGAATGGGTACCCGGTTGGGGACGGGAGGTACATCGGCGCACCGTGTGCCACTAACCTGTAGTTCGTCCGAGGCAAGCGTCTGACGCACTCACCGACATTGGTGTAGGACGCAGGCGCTTGCCCTCGGATGCCGGCAAACTTTCGAAACGACTCGATCCCACTCTGGATCTTGGGAGGTAAGCATGGCTTCCATACACACGAAGAGCACAGGAAGAAACGTCAAGGGGGACTGGACGATTGTCGAGGCCGTCGATACCACCGTGGCCGCAATACTGATCCTGTCTCCTTGGCTGTTCCGCTACTCGGACACGGCGGCCGCAACGTTGAGTGCCGTCTTGGTCGGGGCCCTCGTTATCATAGCGACATTCATCCGCGACTCTGTGGCGTGGGCTTGGCATAGTCTTGCGACCCTCGTGCTTGGACTATGTGCCATCATCGCTCCTTGGGCACTTGAGTTCAGCATCATACCGAATGCGGTCGGGACGCATGTTTTGGCCGGGATGGCCATAGTGGCAATGGCGGCGATCAATCTCTGGATCCGGCATTTCGATCCGCCTGCAAGGGCAGCATGAATGGCAAAGCTGGTTCGCCTCGTGCTCCGCAGCACAAGGCGAACCCATTGCGAGTTCCGACGCGAAACCCAAGTGGCAGATCACGATAAACTGGCAAGCGAAGGAGGCAACCAGCGAGGAGGCGCCCACGACAGTGAGGTGGCCGGCCCGGACACACAGCGTTGCTCTCGTGCGTTGCGAGCCGTACTTCACGCGCTGCGCGACCGATCGACAGTTGATCAGGCCACGCATCCAGCGTCTCAACTCCCAGTGCTCATTCCCAGTCTCCACTACGAGGGCTATCTCCCGGCTGGCAATCCGGAGCCGCTTCGATCCCAAGCGGAATTTTTGGAACACGCCTCAAGGTGGGCTGGGATCATGCGCCGACACTGGCGTCCGTCATGCGGCATGTGCCGAATTTCGCGTGCTCCAGAGGCACTTGGATAAAGGTGAAATCGTCACGGCGAAACAAGTCGTGCCGGTGGAGATCAGCGAGTTCTTTGATGTGCCGCCATCTAGGCCCTGGCCCGCCAAATTAGTGCGACATCAGCACCGGCAGTGTCATCGCGTCGAGAATGCCGCGTGTGGCGCCTCCGAGGACAAATTCGCGGAGCCGTGAGTGCCCGTAGCCGCCCATCACCAGTAGATCGGCTTGGGCGTCAAAGGCATGAGACAACATCGTGCTTGCAATTTCCCCTGCGCTGGGAAGGCTGCGGAACGCGGAGGAGATGCCGTGGCGCGCCAAGTGTCGGACGATCCTGTCACCGGAGCGGTCGATCTCAACGCCGGCCTCGGCGACAGTGACGACTTCCGCCCGCTTGGCTCGCGCCAAGAACGGCATCGCATCGTTGAGAGCCCTGGCGGCCGTCGCGCTTCCGTCCCACGCGATCAGCACAGTCTCAAGTCTAAACGGAGCGATCGGCACGTACGGCACGATCAGCAGCGGCCGGCCGGTTTCGAACAGAGCCGTTTCGATCATAATCTCCCGGTCGTCGGGAGCATCAGGGTTCGGTTGCTCGAGGACTGTCAAATCGAAGTGCCGCGCCAGAGGACCAATCGCCCGGCCTGGCAGTCCGGCTGAAACCTCGACGGGCTCGGTCTCGACACTGATACCTTTGGCTGTTGCGGCAAATCGGTCAAGGATCCGTCGGGCCTCCGCTCGGGCGTCATCGAGCGCAGATGCCACCAGGGGAAGGGAGGCTTCCGGCCAGGCGACGCTGGCGGTGGGATCGTGCACGATCGTTGTCGCCGTGAGGTGCGCCTCGAACATTGAAGCCAGCGAGACCGCATATGGGCCAGCTGTTTTGGAGCTTTCGTCAAGCACAACGACGATACTCTTGATAGGCATCGAAAACTATCCTTCTGTCAGCGGTCTGAAATCGGACGCTGAGAACCGCTCGGCCCCTGCGACCGTTTCATCGCACGAATGCTCTGCGCGAGCTCCTGCGTTTGCGGCTCACCCTGCGCCTGTTTGGCCAAAGCGGCGGCCTGCACCAGGGCCTCGTTCCAGACAGCCCGTGCGGCGTCATGTCGGTCCAGAAGCTCCCGGATGTCGACCGGCGGGCCGGGACGGACCGGGATCCAACCGGGCGGGTCACTTGCCGGAAACGACTGAGGCTTGCTTCATCCACCAGGTCGACTGCCGCCGGTTCACGTTTGTCCTCTTGCATACCACTCTCCATTCCAATCTTCAGAGGAACTGCCTGTAGCTCCCCTGACGCGAGGAAAGTCCTCAGGTCTATTCGCGACGCGCTCCTGATGCTTCCTGCCCATCAAGGAGCGTCTGCCGGGCCTCTAAGAGGAGTTCTCGCGCCCCGGAAACCGAGGAGCTTGTCGCGAAGGCCGCCTGTTGGAGCGAGATGCCATGGCGGTCATGCATGAGCAGGATGCGGCGGCCCCGCTCAGGCAACGCGCCGGGCTGCCTCTCGACGGCAGGGGCGATCTCCTCCGGCGTGGATTTCGGATCGGGAATGGCCTCCTCCCAAGTTTCGAAATCCGCGGGCTGCCGCCATCCTGTCGCGGATGCCATGTCAGCAGCAGGGGCATCTAAGGATACAGGGGCCAACTCCCCGATCTGCCTCTCCTCGCCCACAAGCAAGTCGGCCGTCCGGTATAAGAGACCGAGGAGCCACGCCTCGAGGTCTAAATTGACGGGCTTATGCCGGCGCTCGTCCCACGCCTTGATCATCGTTTCCGCCATAAGATCTTCTGCGCTGAGGGATCCGGAGCCGAGATCGCCAACGCAGACGCGGTATGTGATCTCGTGCTGAGCAGCTGCTCGAAGCTCCTCAAGGTATGGCTCGACCAGGCTCCGGAACATATCCTTGTCGCCGGCGAGTGTCCGTTGCCATTGGTTGCTCAGGCCCTTGAGGTCAGACATTGGCAACTCCCTGCATACTTCCCTTCTGCACAGAGGATCCTCATGCCCCGATGCACGATCTCTTCGCTCGTCCCGCCACCGGGAGCTCACCAGGCGCGGGACCGATAATCCAAGGGTGATCTATACGGACACGCGGCGGCCGGCCTCCAACACCTCACCGGTCGACACACCCGAAGGGTCGTCTCCACTCGGACGGTCGGACGGGTCAGAGGCGTTGCCCGTTCCGGAATGGAGGCGCCCGATCGGGCGCCTCCATCGCGACGCCTCACTTCTTCATGTTGGGCTGATTGCTCGCGTCGGATGTCCGCTCACCGTGACTGTCCTTCCGGAACGTCAGCTTACCGGACACCCGCCTGAGCGTGTCAGCGATATCGTATTTGAGCTTGTTGGCCATTTCAGACATGTTCATGACAAACCCCATCAGGTTCGGCACGAAGTCGGTGCCAGCCTTACAACGCAGACCTTGGCTGCCGGATCCAAGTACTTCGCTCCTTCCTTCCAGAGCGCGTTTACGGGGCTTGGGGAAGAGGGCGCAAGCGGAAGGTTTTGACCCGCTGCACGAGCATCCCACAAACGTCCACCTAATTCAGAATTCGACTGGGCGGCGGCTTTGTCGCGTTCCACGCCACCGAAGACCTAGAGACATTGCCGATCCAAGGGTGTTTCTGACGACTGATGCTGGCCGACGGGCAACCGACTTGCCAGAACTTCCACACCGACGGCGCCTTTTAGGAGGCTCGATCGCCCCAGTCGTCATCCCGCCAGTTGGCGAAAGCGCGCTGCAGTTCGGCGGCAATCTCTCCGATCAGGATCGTCGTCTCAGGCATGATTCCACCCATCGTGAGAAAGCCGTGGATCTGGCCGGGAAAGTGCCGTCGCCGGACAGGCACCCCCGCCGCTTCCAACCGATCCGCATATGCGATGCCCTCGTCGCGGAGAGGATCATGGCCGCAGGTCACAACCAGCGCCGGAGGGAGATCAGCGTGGCTGGCGGCGCGCAGCGGCGAAGCGCGCCAGTCGGTCGCCAGGGCGGGATTGGGCAGATACTGGCCGGCGAACCATTCGAGCGCCGCGACGTTCAGTGTGGGACCCGTCTCAAATTCCGCTCTTGAAGCAGTCCGAGCGGCGAAATCCGTCGCCGGATAGATCAGGATCTGCCCGCAGGGCTGCGGCCGGCCCTCGTCGCGCAGGATCAGCGCCAGGACCGCCGCAATATTTGCCCCAGCACTGTCGCCTCCCACGGCGATCCGACGCGGGTCGATCAGAAGCTCATCCGCCGCCGCAGTCACGTGGTGATAAGCGACTTGGGCATCCTCAATGGCAGCGGGAAAGGGCCGCTCGGGCGCCAGGGCATAGTCCACGGCAACCACCGCGCAGCGCCCGGCATTGGCAATGCTACGGCAGGCATTGTCATGAGTCTCCAGATCTCCGGACACCCATCCGCCGGAGTGGAAGAATAGGAATACGGGCAGCACCTCTCGATCGGTCGTGCCCCAGGGCCGATAGAGCCGCATCGCCGGCCGGTCGGGGGTCGCCGGCAGATCTTGGACCCGCGCGACCTCCGGCGGCGCGGGGGCGAAGGCCCGGCGGCCATCGCGGAACGCGCGTCGAGCGTCCTCGGGCGTACCGGTCTCGGGCCCCGGGACCGGAGACGCGAGCAGCCCGTCGACCAAACGTTGCGCCGCAGGGTCGAGGGCCGATTTGAGCTTGCGGACCATTTACTCTCCCCTCATATAGCTCGGGCGTGCTTCCACGGGATCACGCAGTCCTCGTTGACCACTGGCCGACCGGATGTAAGGATGGTGCCGCCGTTTCGGCCATAGGCGCAAACGACTTACAGGTGCCATTCGCAAGCTCCTCGTTCGTGGATCCAGGTGAATTGCTCGCCGGAGCGGCGGACTCTGCCGACCGACGAGCCGCCAAGATGCGAGCCGAAGAACAGTACATTTCGGTCGGCGGCATAACTAAGAGCCCAAAGCCGGGATGTCCGAGCAAGCTCGGCGGTCTCGCAAAACACCGAGTTCCATTCCGGCCGCAAAACCTGCACCTGATTGTGAAGCACATCGCCCCCGAAGAAGGCCTCCTCCCCACCGCTCCTGATGGAAATGGAGAGATGGCCCGGACTATGTCCGGGCGTAGCATGGAAGGTCACGCTATCGATCGGCTCAAAGGGTCCCGGATCGATCTCATCCACGAGGCCTGCAGTGATGACCGGCGCGATGCTATCACCGAACACGCCAGCTGCCGGTCCTTTTTCGAACCGCGCCTGTCGCGCAGTTGTGCCTTCGACTCGGCCCCAAACATAGCGAGCCCTGGGAAATGTCGGCACCCAACGTCCACCCTCTTCCCTGGTATTCCAGCCCACGTGGTCGGTATGGAGATGGGTGCAGAAGACGTAATCCACCTCCTCTGGCGCCGCACCCGCTGCGACCAGCCGCTCCAAGTAATCTGTCATTAGGTTCGCGAACGCTGGAAAAGCACGCTGGCGGCCGTTGCCGATGCCTGTATCGATCAAGATTCGGCAGGTGCTGTCTTGCACCAGCCAGCTCTGGACTGGGACGCTGAGACGGTCCCGACGGGCGGCGCGCGTCGGCCTGATTACGGGCTCCGCCTCGGCACCGAGCACGCCATCGTCCCATGCGGGGATCAGGGCTGCAGGCGCGAACTCGAGAGTAATTTCCGGAATGCGGGTCACCCGCCAAGATCCGATCCTGTAGGTTTCTTCCTGCATAGCGAGCCTCACTGGATCACGGCGCTCCTCAGGAGCGCAGACCATTGCCTCTTCGTGCCATGCATATTATGAATGAATCTGCGCGATCAAATCGATATGATTTATGAGCTCTATCGATCACTTCAATCTCCGCTCCTTCGACCTCAACCTGCTCATCGCCTTCGATGCGTTGATGCAGGAACGCAGCGTCACGCTCGCCGCCCGGCGGCTGAAAGTCCGGCAACCGGCCATGAGCCACACGCTCGCCACGCTGCGGGTCATCTTCAACGATGAGCTTTTGGTGCGGGTGAAGCAGACGATGGAGCCGACCCAGCGGGCCCTTGAGCTTCACAAGCCGATCCGCGACCTGCTCGCGCAGGCGCAGGACGTGCTGCGTGGCAGCCGCCCCTTCAGTCCCGCAACGGATGAACGGGTCTTCCGTGTCGGCCTGACTAACGGGCTTGAGGTCCTTCTGCTCCCCGAACTGGCGGCCCGGTTCCGGCAGCACGCCCCTCGGGTTTCCGTACTCGCACGGGCCGTCGAGCCTTCTGACGCGACGGAACTGATCGATTCCGGCGATCTCGACCTCGCGATAGGGTGCTACGACGCGCCCGTGTCCTGGCAAAGGCGCGAGCTGCTCTTCGAAGAGACGCTCACCTGCTGCTTCAACCCCGCGCTGCTGCACTGTCGTGTACCGATTGATGGGCAGACCTATATCGAGACGCCGCACGCCGTTGTCTCACTTAACGGCGAACTCTGGGGTTGCATGAAGCCGGCGCTGGAAGAGATCGATGCCCGTCTAAACATCGTTGCGTCGGGGCCGAATTTCTTGGCGACCTTGATGATCGCGCGTGAAGGGCCGCTGCTCACAACGCTGCCCAGCCGGATCGCGTCGTTTTATGCGCCAATCTTCGGCTTGGCAACCAGTCCGGTACCACTCCCTTTCAGACCCAATCCAATCGCGATGGTTTGGCCGACGCGCGCCGACCATGAGCCTGGAAGCGTTTGGCTGCGGAGTGAGATCCGTCAAGCCGGGTTCGTCAAGTACAGGCCAGGAGCGCCGTCTGCAGCGATTGCCGCCGAATGATCTCGCCTGTTCCCGGCTTGAACATATTAGCGATATCCTCTCTGAGATTGTTGGCCATCCCCGATATGTTCAAATTGACATCACACGGATCATCCACTTGGGGCAGGCCACCCCTTGACTCTGCAATCTCAAGCAAGACCAAATAAAGAACGTATCGACCCTCTCTAGGAGGCCAAGAAGAAGCTCATTGGCCAAGTCTGCAATATCGACTTTGCGCAGGTAGATCGCAAAGGTCAAAGTCCGATGCCAGCGCCAGGTTAGCGATGACATTTGGAGCTGCCGAGTTGAATTCACGATATGAACGACAATGCGCTAGCCGGGCTATTCCCATACAGGTTGCTGTGCGCACCAGAAGTCCAGCTATTACGCGGCGATAAGGTCGACAGTCTCGTCGATTCCGAAATCTCGTGGCCTTCAGAAGCGATGATGATTACGATCAGCAGCCTGAGGGGTCGAGCCCGTCGGCCGTAGGACACGGAAGGGCAGAGCCGGAGGGGAAAGCCTCCCCTCCATGATCTAACCTTTCGTGTTGCCGCAAACCCAGCTGGGCAGTCTCCTGCACCCGTTCGGGTTCGCCGAACCATCGCAATGCGGCCTCAGCTACTCCTTCGGCGTCAGAAGCAGTCTCGCCAGCCCACGCGACGAAGCCATCGGGGCGCACGAGCAATGCTCTCAAGCCAAGCCCATGTGTGACGGTACTTGAG
Organism: Microvirga mediterraneensis; assembly: GCF_013520865.1. Taxonomy (NCBI): domain Bacteria; kingdom Pseudomonadati; phylum Pseudomonadota; class Alphaproteobacteria; order Hyphomicrobiales; family Methylobacteriaceae; genus Microvirga; species Microvirga mediterraneensis. The sequence goes on along the minus strand of NZ_JACDXJ010000002.1, from coordinate 132,163 downwards.
ACATAAGCGATTCGATTGCTCCAGCGGCTCCCGAGCACTTGCAGCGGCGTTTCACTGTCGAAGTCCAGCAGCAGGCCTTTTCCCAATCTCAAATGTTCGCCGAGCCTAGTGCCGTCGACTAACTCGAAGTCGGGAGCGCTACGGCCTACCAGCGGATGGCTGCCGCCCAGATCGTATTTGAGAGATACACCCCACACGCGCTCAGCGAAGTAGGTCGCGCCGTCGCGCGTCTCGATAAGATCACGAATGATGGATTCGAGCGCGCGTGTACTCCGGGTAGGCCGCATGAGCGCGACTTGGGCACGCGACCAATCGAGAACTTGCGCTCCTACTGGATGCCGTTCGCTCAGATAGGTATCGAGCAACCCGGCCGGCGCGTCACCGCGGATCGTCGAAGCCAGCTTCCAACCCAGGTTCATTGCGTCGCCGAGCCCGAGGTTGAGACCCTGACCGCCCAAGGGAGAATGGATGTGGGCTGCGTCTCCCGCGAGCAAGACCCGCCCTCTTCGGTACGCCATCGCCTGGTAGGCGCGGTCAGTCCAAGTAGTGGCGAGATGGAGGGCTGTAAGGATGACGTCCGTGCCAGCGACGCGGCGCAACACTGTCTGCACATGTTCCAGCGTAATCGGCCGGGACCGGTGGAACGCACCTCCGTCGAAATCGACCATCGCGATCGTTCCTGGCCTGGCGTAAGTGTACATTCCTGTTGGCGTATAGGTGCGTCCGGAGCGGAGCTTATTCGGGTTGGCTATTTCGACTTCAACGGAATAGCCGGTGAACTCGGGCTCGGTGCCGACGAAATCGAATTCTCCTAGCTTCCGCACCGTGCTGCGGCCTCCGTCGCAGCCGACGAGCCAGCGTCCGCGAAAGGTCTCGCCGCATGTACGAATGGTTACGTCCTCATCCGACTGGTCAAACTCCGTGACGCCTAGGCCGCGCCTAATCTCAACTCCCATCGCGCTTGCACGAGCGGCTAGGACCGACTCAACGGACTCCATGTCGACCGCCATGCTGGTGCCAGCCGGACTTGGTAGGCGATATTGCCACCGCGAGGTGTCGATGTTGCCATGATAGAACTCGATGCCGGCGAAGTGTCCCGCTGACCGGCGCGGCTGCTGCATCCAATGCGCTGTGGCCTTAGTGGCCCCCGAGAGATCCTTCGCGCGCTGCGCCGCAGCGATGTCCTCCAGCAATCCACGGCGGTAGAAGGCCTCGATGGTGGGGGCTGAAAGGCCGCGCATCCCGAAGGGAAGCCGCTTCAAAGGCGAGTGCGGATCCTTGCCTTGCTCCAGCACCAGCACCGAAAGGTTGGCGAGCCGCATCTCACAGGCGAGAAAGAGGCCTACAGGGCCAGCGCCAGCAATTACGACATCATACGGCTTCGAGTGTCGGATGTGCATGATCTACTCCTGTGTCGATGTTCGACCGGAGCGTTCCTCACCTTTGAGAACCACACGGACGAACAATTTGGACGCTCGAGGAGCATCCGATGTTCGTCGTGGGGGTCCCATGCACGAAGCCAAAGACCAGAGCTTTCGTTACCGAAAGGACTTGGGCTTACCAAACCAAGTCTGCCTTTTCCGACACGGCAACGATAGCATCGGGTAGATTTCTCTGCAACGGACATTGCGCCCTGGGCCGAACTGCTCCCGCAGAGGCGGGCGCTCCAGAATGGCCTCTTCATCCATGCCATCGGGAGGCAGATCCGCCGCTTGAGCGGACAGTGCATTCAACAGAGTTGACTGGCCGAGCACCAACACTAAAAGGCTCGCCCTTGCTACTTTGTTTAATTCGATCTTTCGCGTCTGGGCTCCTAGGTCCGACGGAACGCAGCCTCCCAGCCAAGGTTCCCTTTCATCGAGCGTCATCGGCCCTGCCGGGACGGTTCGGCGCGTTCTTCACGTCCCGGCTCGCCCGTGCCGGCGGGTGTTGCTCCGGCACCAACTCCCTGGAACCTACGCAGAGCTTATTCGGAGTGCTCTCGGCTGCCCTCGACTGAACTGTCTCTCCCGTTCCGGTTGATGCTGCCAGTCGCCTCGATGTCAGGAGCTTGGCCTGACAATACCATGGGGCCGTTCACGCCGAAGGTGACGATGCCGCCGCATTCGTCAGGAAGAAGCCCCGCCCGCATCTCCTGGGGCAGGCAGCGGGCCGGCACGTTCTGAGCGAAGTCCGGCACCGATGATCCGGACGCGGCAACACCTAGGACCGCCGCAATCAATGCACTGGGAAAAGCACGTTTGAGCATGTCGATCTCCGCTTCAGTTACAACGTCTTACTCTCATCCCAAAACAACAGGCTGCGCTTCGGGTTCCTGAAGCACGTGGACGCTTTGTTGCGATGGAATGCCTCCTTACCTCTTCTGCGACCGGAGCATCGGCCATTCGGTCGATCAGCTGAGACCAAGGTGCATCGTTTCGTAACTTGAGGTCGGTTATGGCCATGAGATGGTTCGCCATGCTTGCAGCCCGGGAGAGGCGCCGGATCGGTCGATATCTCGTAGCCTGGTTGATGGCTACGGCCCTCGCTTGGCCAATTGGCCGGGCTCACGCCGTTGAAGGAGATGTGCTGGCCCGAGCCAATGATCAACTCGCGCGTTCCACGGTCGCCGTCGGGACGCTGCTCGTGCCGGACGGTTCTGTCCGGCTAAGCCACTGCTCGAGCGTGCTCATCGCTCCCGATCTTGTACTGACCGCCGCGCACTGCATCAGAGACAACCCGGTCAGGGTCGTCGTATCCTTCTATGATGGGAGCAGGCGCCTTCCTTCGACGCACCGTATCGCCGCTGCCACCTGCCGTTCCTTTGAACCGGGCCGCTTCACCTCCCGCGACGTTGCAGATATGCTCACCGAGATCTCCCTCGCATCGCGGTCCTGCGCCTGGAAACACCGGTAGCAGGGCGGAGCCCGCTCCGCCTCGCCCATAACGTGCGGTCGCTGCCACAGACCCTGCGGCTGGCAGGCGTGGGTCTTTCCGGCCGCGCGGTCGGCACCCTCAAGACTGCCGTCTTGAAGCCACTCGCCATATCCGAGGCAGGGCTGATCATTGCACGCACGGTCGGAGCTCGCGTGTGTCTTGGAGACTCGGGCGGGCCTGTCGTTGTGCCGAGCAAGAACGGCCCTCTGCCGCGGGGGGTGGCGTGTGCCGTCATCACACCTCAGGCCCCGTGCGGCAGCATCCTCATGATCGCTCCCGCCGCAACCGCAAGCCCACAGGTGTAGCGATCCGCAGGCCTGGACTGCCTGTGCTCACAACAAAGCCCAGAGCTTTGCACTCTGGGCTTCGGGCACTCAATCGGGAGAGCCCGCTTCGTGCCGTGTAGCTTCCGGTCCAGATCAACTAGGCAAAAACGTCCTGGTGGACCAATGCACCGAGCGGACCTCGTACCAATCCGGAAATCTACATAGAAATAACACAAGCCGTCAGACGTTGGTTCCGGGAACCAAGGGGCCGACGGATCGAAGGTCAAACTTAAGCCAATCCGAAATGCTGATTGGGCCGCCGTACTGCGAGGGCTTCGGATTGCGGCGGAAAATATGGCACCAGCTCGACATCTTCCAGCCGCACAGGGGCCGCATGGAGGTGCGAGAGAAGCTCTGCACCTTGCCGCAGCAGAGCATCGCGGTCGCCCGTGTCTTGGAGAACGATCCCGGAGACATCATCGGCACCGCGGAGCTTCACAAAGAAGTATCCGGTGGTCATGGCGTTATCCCTTTCCCTTACGCAAAGATCTCCCTAGAGCTTTGGGACCGCGGGCAGATCGTCCTCGTCGGCCTGGAGCAGTTCGACCAAGCGAGCGATCCGTCCCGACGGGATGCGCCTGCCCTCGGTCAGCATGGCCTCGTCGTTCTCGAGCCAAGCCCTGGCCTCTGCCAGTTCCGTCCGGCTGGTTCCCATGTTCAGGATCTCGGTCACCACGCCGTCGCTGGAGCGCCCGATAAGCGCCCTCACCCCGTCCCGTGTCAGCCTGTCGGTCATATTCGATCTCCTGTCTGATGGGGATCGGTGCCGATGTGGGTTGGGGAACGGGTTTCAACAAGACCATCCGGGACGGTCTAGGGGATCTTGACGGGCGGGAAGAGCGTTCCTACCTCGAGGAACGCCAAGGCTCATCAGGAGCTTGGCACCTTCGGCGCCGGCGGGCCGCCGGCGCTCTTGTGGTTACGTTGCTCAACGGAGGATGTAGCTATGAGGACAACGTTCGACCTTTCTCCTCTCTATCGCTCGTCGGTCGGCTACGACCGGCTGCTCGACATGCTCGATCAGGTCAACCGGGTCGAGCCCATGACCAACTGGCCGCCCTACAACATCGAGAAGACGGGCGACGACCAGTACCGCATCACCATGGCGGTCGCGGGCTTCTCACCCGACGAGATCGAGCTCGTTCAGCAGGAAAACACGCTCTTCGTGAACGGCCAGAAGCATCCTGAGCCGGAAGGCGTGCAGGTTCTCCATCGCGGCATCGCCACCCGCGCGTTCAAGCAGACCTTCAACCTGGCCGACCATGTGAAGGTCACGGGCGCGAGCCTCGAGAACGGCCTGCTGACGATCGAGCTGAAGCGCGAGGTTCCTGAGGAGCTCAAGCCCCACCGGATCGAGATCGTCTCCGGCACGGGCGCCAAGGCGCTGTCTCAGGACAACCAGCCGCAGCAGATCGAGCACGAGCCGAGCAAGCCAAGCAAGGCAGCTTAAGGCAGGCGCTTCACGACGGAGCGGAGCGGTGCCGGGACACCGGCACCGGACCCTTGCGCTCGCCTGAAACGGACCGATGAAAGGAGAAGACCATGAACATGCGTGATCTGATCCCGTGGGGCCGCACCGAACGGTCGATGGTCCCCGGCACGATGCGCGGTGAGGAGATGAGCCCCTTCATGACCCTTCACCGCGAGATGAACCGGCTGTTCGACGACGTGTTCAGCCGGTTCGAGGGCGGCATGCCGTCGCTTCTCGGGCGCATGCCGGCCTGGCCCAGCCTCGAGGCGACCGAGACCGACAAGGAGGTCCGGATCTCGGCCGAGCTGCCGGGCATGGACGAGAAGGACATCGAGGTCCTGGTCGACGATGATGTCCTGACCATCCGCGGCGAGAAGAAGGCCGAGACCGAGGACAAGGAGCGCCGCTTCAGCGAGCGCTACTACGGCCGCTTCGAGCGTGTCGTTCCCCTGCCCTTCGCGGTTGAGGAGGACAAGGTCGAGGCGTCGTTCAACAACGGCGTGCTCACCGTCACCCTGCCCAAGTCCGACAAGGCGCAGGAGAAGACCAAGCGCATCACCGTCAACGGGAAAGGCAAGAAGTAGTCGCATGGCACAGCACCCGGGCAGGCCGCACCGGCTGCCCGGGTGCCCGCCTTCGCTCACGTGAGGAGGGAATATGATGGAACAGACGATCGCCGTCGCGCGAACGGAAGGTGCTCAGCCGAAGCCAAGCCTTGACAGCTCGGGCGGCTCGGAGCCGTCGTTCATGGATGCCCTGGTCACTTCTGGAAGCGTGTTTCGCACCCCGGACGAGATTGTCGAGGATTACCGTGTCCAGAGCGAGGAGATGTCGGATGCTGGGGGCACTCCTTCTTCTCCTGTGCATGCCGATAGCGCGCATGACGAGGCGTTGGATAAAGCGGTCGGAGCGGTCATTTGGCTGACGTCCTTGCATACCGCATGCGGTAAAAGCGACATGTCGGGCTACCCCGACCTTGAGCGCGCGTTCGTCAATCCGGCTGCCGTGTTCTCATCGCCCGATGACGTCGTCCGGCACCCCCTGCTCTCGCCGCACTGCAAGCGCGAGATCCTGCGGCGCTGGGCATGGGACGCGTATCTGATCGAGATCGCACAAGCCGAAGGCATGCCGGAGGGCCCCCCGTCCCGCCTGGAGGACGTGAACGCAGCCCTGCTCCGGCTGGGACAACCGTGGCATCCGGACCCAGCTGCACCGGCCGCTCTCGTCTTTCGGTTCGATCAGGCTGAATCACTGCTTGCCGCGTAAGGGAGGTGGTGAGCGGACTATTCCGAACCGGTTCGAGCTCGCGCTCGTTGCGGCGGAGCGTGCTCACCAGCCGCATTGGGGAGCCGAGATGCGAATCCGGTGCCGGGAGGAGCCGGTGACGGTCCTCGCGTTGAGGTGACCTCCCGCATCGGGATGGTCACGTCGACGGTATTGGATTGGAGGCCGATGGTCTGGCCATCCAGTTCCTACTCGCCGCGGGAATGCCGCGCGAAAAAGTTAGTGGTGAGTGACGCCGGATCGGAGCCTTCAAGGTCCGCTTCTGGCGTGCAGGCGCCAGGGCGCGCTGAGTGGGCCTTCGCTTCAGAGAAGGGAGGTTGGATTATGTCGAGACAGAAATATTGGAGTGCACCGACCGCGATTAACGCCGTCAATGCTTTATTCGGATCTTTCCTGTCCGTGTCGCCCCTGCTGATGGGCTTCCGCGAGGCGCCAGCCGCATTCTGGAACGCATGGTTCATTGGGCTGGCGATCCTCGTCTTCGCCGGGGCCGCCGCCGCGGAAGCACACGAGTGGGGCGAATGGGTCAGCGCCGTCCTCGGCGTTTGGACCGCCGCCGCGCCTTGGGTTCTCGGCTTCGCAGATTCTGTGGCAGCCACATGGATCCACTTGTTCGCCGGGCTGGCGGTCACGACCCTAGCGACGCTCGAGCTCTGGCTGCTGCACAGCGGCCGGGCTGCAAAAGCCCCCTAGCCATTTGCGGCCGTGAAGCTCGCACGCGCAGGACCACACCGATTGGATAGGGAGATCCTGAATGACTAAGCAAGCGAAATTCAACGTTTGGTATTGGATCGTGGCCATCATCGGAATTCTTGCGATCCAATCGATGTTCGCGACCGCACAGCAGGTCGCGCCGATTCCCTACAGCGAGTTCCAGGAGTTGCTGCGGAGCGGGAAGGTCGGGGCGATTGGCGTCTCCGACCGCTTTATCCAGGGCACGCTTAAGGAGCCGCTGCCCGGCGGGCAAACACGTTTTGCGACCACTCGCGTCGACCCCGACTTCGCCAAGGAGTTGCAGCAGTACGGCGTCACGTATACTGGCCAAATCGAAAGCACCCTGCTGCGTGACATCCTATCGTGGGTGGTGCCTGTTCTGCTCTTCGTCGGGCTCTGGACGTACTTGGCGAAACGCTTTGCGGACGGAGCCGGGCTCGGCGGCGGTCTCATGCAGATCGGCAAGAGCAAGGCCAAGGTCTACGTCGAGACCGATACCGGCGTGAAGTTCGACGACGTCGCCGGAGTCGACGAGGCTAAGGACGAACTACGGGAAATCGTCGAATTCCTCAAGAACCCCGAGCAGTACGGTCGGCTCGGTGGGAGGATGCCGAAGGGCGTCCTTCTCGTCGGCCCGCCCGGAACCGGCAAGACCCTTCTGGCCAAAGCTGTCGCGGGCGAGGCCAAGGTGCCCTTCTTTTCGATCTCTGGATCCGAGTTCGTCGAGATGTTCGTGGGCGTGGGCGCCGCCCGGGTGCGTGACCTCTTCCGACAGGCCCGCGAGAAAGCCCCGGCCATCATCTTCATCGATGAGCTCGATGCGCTCGGCCGCGCCCGCGGCATCGGCCCCTATGCGGGGGGACACGATGAGAAGGAGCAAACTCTGAATCAGCTCCTCGTCGAGCTCGATGGTTTCGACTCGCGCGCCGGCTTGGTGCTGCTCGGTGCGACCAACCGGCCCGAAATCCTCGACCCTGCCCTGCTGCGAGCCGGGCGGTTCGACCGGCAGGTCCTGGTCGACCGGCCAGACAAGAAGGGGCGCGTCGACATCCTGCGCGTCCATATGCGCGGGACCAAGCTCGCGCCGGACGTCGACGCCGACAAGGTCGCGGCGATTACCCCTGGCTTCACAGGCGCGGATCTGGCCAATCTGGTCAATGAAGCGGCGTTGCTTGCCACCCGCCGGAGGGCCGATGCGGTGACGATGGCCGACTTCAACAACGCGGTGGAGCGGATCGTCGCGGGGCTGGAGAAGCGCAACCGCCTGCTCAATCCCAAGGAGCGGGAGATCGTCGCTTACCACGAGATGGGGCACGCGCTCGTGGCCATGGCGCTTCCCGGCGTCGACCCGGTGCACAAGGTCTCGATCATCCCGCGCGGGGTCGGAGCGCTGGGCTACACGATCCAGCGGCCGACCGAGGACCGTTTCCTCATGACCCGCGAGGAGTTGGAGAACAAGATGGCCGTGCTGCTCGGCGGGCGTGCCGCGGAGCTCATCGTCTTCGGCCACCTGTCAACCGGCGCCGCCGACGACCTGGCGCGCGTCACCGATATCGCCCGTTCGATGGTGACGCGCTACGGTATGTCGGAGAAGCTGGGGCACGTCGCCTTGGAGAAGGACAGGCGCTCGTTCCTTGCCGGCGCGGACCTGCCGTCGCCTCAGGAGCGCGATTACGCCGACGAGACCGCGGCCGCCATCGATGCTGAGGTCCGCGCGATCGTGCACGCGGCGATGGACCGGACGCTAGGGCTTCTCCGCGAGCGGCGTGATCTGCTGGAGCGGACCGCCAGGCAACTGCTGGAAAAGGAGACCCTCGACGAGGCGGATCTCGCTCGTTTGATCGAGACCTCCGACGTCTCGCCCGCGGGGATTATGGCGGAGTAGTTCGCCATGGCGTCGAAAAAACCTCGCAATCAGATCCTCGCCGCGTTGCCCCAGGCTGAATGGCAGAAGCTTCGGTTAGGTTGCCAGTCCGTCGAGCTCGTCAACGGACAGGTATTGATCGAAGAGGGGGAGCCGTTCGCCAACGTGTATTTCCCTGAAAGCGGCATCATCTCGACCGTGAGCGTGTTCGAGACGGGCCAAGTGGCCGAGATGGCCGCGACGGGGCTCGAGGGCATGGTCAGCGTCGCGGCGATTTTGGGCGGCGGGCGCGCCTTCAACCGGTCACTCGTGCAGATGCCCGGATCCGCGCTCGCAATGGATATCCAGACCTTCCGCCGGATGCAGCGCGAGCTGCCGGTCTTCCGCAAACGCCTGCGTTCCTACGCGCGGGCCTTTCTTGGACAGACCATGCAGTCGGTTGCCTGCAATGGTGTCCACTCCGTCGAGGAACGCTGCGCGCGCTGGCTGCTGATGGCCCGGGACCGGAGCGACAGCGACGTCCTTCCGCTGACGCAGGAGTTCCTGGCACAGATGCTCGGCGTGAGCCGGCCGGCCGTCAACCTCGTGGCCCGAACCCTGCAGAGCGCAGGACTGATCCGGTACCGGCGGGGCGAGATTTCCATCCTTGATCGGCAGGGTTTGGAGGAGGTCGCCTGTGAGTGCTACGGCCTCATGCGCCAGCATTATGAGGAGTATCTCGCCGACGAGGTAACCTGATGGAGAGGAGGACGGCGTGCCGGCTCAGCCACAAAAAGGCTGGGCTTATGTAAAGTTCTTGATAGACGGCCCTTTCCCGGACGTGAAACAAACGTGGCCGTGAGGATTGTGACACATCGGCGAGTTTCCTCGCCGATGTGGAGGACGCCCCCGCACCAGGTTCGTGTATCGGGGGCCTACCTACCAGGACATGACAAACGGCAAGGTGCGTCCTCCCTAGCGGGATCGCGGGAAGGATCGAGCAGCAAATTCCGTTGGTAGGTGTTTGAGCCGGCGGCTTTCGGCGTAGCCCTCCTAGAGGGTTGCGTTCGGTACGCGAGGGATTCGGATTGTCGATGAAATATTATTTCGACCTAGCGAATCATACGGAGCGCATCATCGACGTCGACGGCGTCGAAGCCGACAGCGTTACGGACGCGCGTCTCCAAGCGGCGATGGCGGTCGCCGAAATTCAACGCGAAGAACCTGACGGCCTGGACCAATGGGCGGGCTGGCGACTGGAGGTGCTTGATGCTGCGGGACTGCTCGTCCTGGTGATTGATCTCGGACGCCGCCTTCTTCCCTCAATCAACGCATAAAGCTGCTTTTCACCTCCTCCCGCCATCAAACCGGACGTGCGCAGCGTCCGGCCGCGGCGTGTTATGGCATACAGGGATCGCCGCGAAGCGTTCGGGGTGTGCTAGTGGTCGTGGCCTAATCACCTTGGGCAACCTCATTATCGAGCCGCGACCGTAATGCCAGCTGATCCGCAGAGCCGCACAGATTGGAAGCAACGGCAACGGGCGAAATAAAGGACCTGCTGTGTAAAGTTGTTTACAGACCCACCCGCTGCCAAGGCTAAAAGGAGCCTTGGCGAGGCATGCCTCGTGAGGAGTAGGGCAAGGGCGAACATCAGTGGGCCTTAGCTGCGCCGGGTATGAAAACCCGGATCGGCTGCAGTCTGCCGGATGCGACTGAGTTCAACTCTGTCCATCGTCCGGACGCGCAACCGCCGATCGCTAAGAGGCAGCCATGCCGTCCATACCAGCAGATGATGCAGCTCTTGTCCCGAGTGGCGTCCCTGGGCTCGATGACATCCTTGCTGGAGGGTACGCGTCAAGCCGGGCGCACCTCGTGGAGGGCCGCCCCGGTTCGGGAAAGACGACCTTGGGGCTACAGTTTCTGCTGGATGGAGCTCGGCGGAAGGAGCGCTGTCTCTACATCACCTTGTCGGAAAGCAGGCGCGAACTTCTCACCGTTGCGGAACGCCATGGATGGTCGCTCGATGGCATCGACATCTATGAACTCGTCCCGCCCGAGCTGAGCTTCGATCCCAGACAGCAGCAAAGCCTCGTCTACTCGTCCGACCTGGAGCTCGGCGAAACGGTGCAAATGGTCATGGCCGAGGTCGAGAGGGTGAAGCCGGAGCGACTTGTATTCGACAGCCTCTCCGAAATCAGACTGCTGTCCCAAGGCGGTCTCCGCTACCGACGGCAAGTGCTCGCGTTGAAGAACTTCTTCCTCCTCCACGACGTGACGGCACTCGTCCTCGACGACCTGACTTCCGAACACGACGACCTTAACCTGCATAGCGTGAGCCATGCGGTCATCCGGCTTGATCAGTTGGCCCCCCTCTATGGCTCCGAGCGGCGGCGTATCCGAGTCATCAAAATGCGCGGGACGGCCTTCCGGGGCGGTTACCATGACTTCGTGATCCGCCGGGGCGGGCTGCATGTCTTTCCCCGCCTGATCGCCGCCGACCATCATCGTGAGTTCGAGCGGGAGGCGGCGAGCAGCGGCATCGCTGAACTCGACAACCTCCTGGGCGGCGGTCTCGATCCTGGAACCGGCACCCTAATGATTGGACCATCCGGAGTTGGTAAGTCCTCACTGGCTCTCGCCTTCGCGTTCGAGGCTCTCTCCCGAGGCGAGCGCGCGCTGGTAGTCAGCTTCGACGAGACCAAGCGCGTCCTCCTGACCCGCGCCGCCAGCATTGGCATGAACCTCGCTCCCTTTGTCAAGGCAGGAGGCTTGTCCATCGAGCAGGTGGATCCGGCAGATCTGTCTCCCGGGGAGTTCGCCGGCCGGATCCGCGACGCCGTCGAAACAGGTGTCCGGATCGTCGTCATCGACAGCCTCAGCGGCTACCTGAACGCGATGCCTGAAGAGCAGTTCATGCTCCTGCAGATGCATGAGCTGCTCACCTATCTCAACCAGCAAGGCGTCACCACGATCCTGGTCCTGGCCCAGAGCGGCATGGTGGGACAGATCGCATCGCCTCTCGACCTCACCTATCTCAGCGACACGGTGGTGCTGCTCCGCTTCTTCGAGGCCGGCGGGCGAATCCGCCGATCGATTGCGACGATCAAGAAGCGCACCGGCGCCCATGAGAACACCATCCGGGAACTGTCCATTGACGGACATGGCCTCCGCGTGGGCGAGCCGCTTGAGCAGTTCCGCGGTGTGCTGACCGGAGTACCTGCATTCGAAGGACCGGACAGCTCCCTCTTCAGCCGGCGGGGCGATGATGAAACGTGAGATCCCAGCCCTCATTTTGACGCCCGTAGGGCGGGATGTCACGGTGGCCGCAGGCATTCTGGACCAAGCCGGAATTGCCTCGACGATCTGTCCTGATCTTGGTGCTCTCACGCACGGGCTCGCGCAGGCAGGCTGCGCCGTGGTCGCGGAAGAGGCTCTCATGCACGCCGACCTCACGGCCCTCGCCGATTGGGTTGGCCGGCAGCCGCCGTGGTCGGATTTTCCGTTCATCCTCCTGACGCTGCGCGGCGGTTCGGCCAGCACCGACTTGATCGACCTTCTTGGGAACGTGACGGTGCTCGAGCGGCCCTTTCATCCGTCGGTGCTCGTGAACGCGGTTCGCTCTGCGATGCGCGCGAGGCGCCGGCAGCGCGAGGCGGAGGTGTACCTGGAAGAGCGGAAACGCTCGGAAGAGCACCAGGCTCTTCTGATCCGGGAATTGCACCACCGCGTGAAGAATACGCTGGCCACCGTCCTGGCGCTCCTTCGGGCGACCGCAGGTTCGGCGAAGACGGTGGATGACTTCAAGAAAGTGTTCGCGGACCGGATCCTCGCCCTTTCGAGAACGCACAGCCTCCTGATCGAGTCTTCGTGGCGGATGGCGGCAGTGGCCGACATCTTGCGCAGCGAACTCGCCCCATACGACGAGGATGCGTCCGAACGCATGCATCTCGCCGGGCCTGACGTCGAGCTGTCCGCCGATCTCGCCGTGCCGGTGGGCATGGCGGTTCATGAGCTCACCACCAACGCCGCGAAGTATGGGGCCCTCGCCGTTCCGGAAGGTCGCCTGCAAGTAGCGTGGGACATAAGCGAGTCCGATGGAGGCCGGACTCTGTCGCTTCGCTGGACGGAACGGCATGGACCTCCGGTCGAGCAGCCCAGCCGCACAGGGTTCGGGTCGAAGCTGATCCAGCAGGTCCTCAAACACCAATGCAGAGCGGTTCTCCGGTTTGACTTCGACCGCGATGGCCTCAGCTTCTTCATGGAGCTGCCGCTGCCGGCAACACCCGCGAACCCCGCTCCGGAAAAGTCTGCATCGGCCAATCCCGTTGCCCCGGCGCGGCCCTTGTTGGGCCAAGTGACGAGAGAGGCGGCGCCTGTTGCCGCACGCTGGGAGCCATGACGGTTCGTCGTGAGGCATGCCCGGTCTGGCGTTGGTCGCAATGCCGCCTTCCATCCGATCCGGTTCCAGCGGCCATGGGGCTCGCCTTGTGCGCCGGCGACGTTTCGGGTTCCAGCCCTTACCGGGTGCCTCCATGAGCCTGCACGACCAGAACCCCGGCACCAATCCGTACGCCCCCGCGCTGGGGGCACCGGCGCTGGGCCAGCCTTCCATCGTCCGGGAAGGGCTTCCTTTTCCTCTCGGAGCGACCTGGGACGGTCTGGGCGTCAACTTCGCCCTGTTCTCCGCCAACGCCACGAAGGTGGAGCTGTGCCTGTTCGATGAGAACGGTCAGCAGGAGGTGGAGCGAATCGAGCTTCCGGAATACACGGAGGAAGTCTGGCACGGCTACCTGCCTGACGCACGTCCCGGCACCACTTACGCGTACCGCGTGCACGGACCCTACGAGCCTGCGGCGGGTCACCGCTTCAACCCGAACAAGCTTCTGCTCGATCCCTATGCTAAGCAGATCGTCGGGGAACTCACCTGGGATCCCGCCCTGTTCGGGTACACGGTCGGCTCGCCCGACATGGACCTATCATTCGACACCCGTGATAGCGCGCCGTTCATGCCCAAGTGCCGGGTGGTCGATCCGGCCTTCACCTGGGGCACCGAGCGCCGCCCGCGCGTGCCGTGGGACGCCACGATCATCTACGAGGCACATCTGCGCGGCTACACGATGCGCCATCCGTCTGTTCCCCATCGGCTGCGGGGGACGTTCTCCGGCATGATGCACCGATCAGTCATCGACTATATCAAGCGCCTCGGGGTGACCGCGATTGAACTTCTCCCCGTTCACGCCTATGTCGATGACGCCCATCTTATCGACAAAGGGCTGCGGAATTACTGGGGCTACAACACGATCGGCTTCTTCGCGCCGCATCCGCGATATCTAGGGACGCCCTTCATCACCGAGTTCAAGGAAATGGTCGCCCACTTCCATGAGGCCGGACTGGAGGTGGTCCTGGACGTGGTCTACAATCACACGGCGGAAGGCAATGAACTCGGGCCGACTCTGTCGTTCAAGGGCATCGACAACGCCTCCTACTACCGGCTCGCGCCTGACCCGCGCTACTACATCAACGACACAGGCACCGGGAACACAGTCAACCTCAGCCATCCACGCGTGCTGCAAATGGTCACCGACTCCCTGCGCTATTGGGCGCAGGAGATGCACGTCGACGGCTTTCGTTTCGATCTAGCGACGATCCTGGCCCGGGAAGCCTATGGCTTTGACGAGGGCGGCGGCTTCCTCGATTCCTGCCGCCAGGACCCCGTGCTGAGCCAGGTCAAGCTCATCGCGGAGCCATGGGATCTCGGACCGGGTGGTTACCAGGTCGGCCGTTTCCCGCCCGGCTGGTCGGAATGGAACGACCGCTACCGCGACGCGATCCGGGCCTATTGGCGTGGCGACGAAGGTTGCCTCCCGGAACTCGGCGCCCGAATCACGGCGTCAGGGGATCTCTTCAACCGGCGCGGTCGGAAGCCGTTCGCTTCGGTCAACTTCATCACCGCCCACGACGGCTTCACGCTCAATGATCTCGTGTCCTACGAGCACAAGCACAACGAGGCTAATGGCGAGCGCAACCGCGACGGACACGCGCACAACCTATCCGCCAACTATGGGGTGGAGGGACCGAGTTCCGATCCTGCCATCCGTGCGCTCCGGCTGCGGCAGATGCGCAACATGCTCGCCACGCTGCTGTTCTCGCAAGGCACGCCGATGATCCTGGCCGGCGATGAGTTCGGCCGCACCCAGCAAGGCAACAACAACGCCTACTGCCAGGACAACGAGGTCAGCTGGATCGATTGGACGGCCGTGGACGAGGATGGACGGGCGTTGCTGTCGTTCACCCGACGTTTGATCGAGCTGCGACACGCCTTGCCCATGCTGCGCCGCGGACGGTTCCTGTCGGGCGTATACAACGAGCAGCTCGGCATCAAGGATGTCACGTGGCTCACTCCGGCGGGCAAAGAGATGATCCCCGCCGACTGGGAAAATCCGCTGGCCCGGGCGCTCGGCATTCTCCTGGACGGTCGCGCGCAACCTACAGGGATCAGGCGGCGAGGAACTGAGGTCACTCTCTTCCTCGCGCTGAACGCGTATCATGACCGGGTCAAGTTTACGCTGCCGCAAGTCGCCGGCGGCAGCCGGTGGAAGTGTCTGATCGATACCGACCGGGTCGACGGCTCCAATTCCGCGATCCTATCGGCTGGCGCAGAGTTCGAGGCGTCCGGCCGGTCCCTCCTTCTCTTCGAACTCGCATTAGAAGCGCCGTCTCCTGTCCCATCGGACCATGCGGCCGGCAGCACGGACGACCGTCCCTCCGGAAGCGTTGTCACCCCTGCCCGGTAGCGTGAACATGCCGGACTCGAGTCTTCAGGCGCCAATCGCAGCCCCCTTGAAAAGCCAACGGCATCACCTAAATCGGACATTGCCAAGGCTTATCAATAGCTTGGCTCGGGCGCCGGCGGGTGCCCGGCGCGCTCGTACCCATGTTGCTCAATGGAGGATATGGCGATGAGAACTGGTTTTGACCCTTCCCCCCCTGTATCGGTCTACCGTCGGTTTCGACCGGCTGTTTGATCTGCTCGATCAGTCTCCGCAGACGGAGCCGACTAACAGTTGGCCGCCCTACAATATCGAGAAGGTCGATGGCGACCACTATCGCATTGTGATGGCGGTGGCCGGCTTCGCGCCCAACGAGATCGAGATCGTCCAGAAGGAAAACACGTTGCTTGTCTCCGGCCAGAAGCATCCCGAGGACAAGACGGTGGAGGTCCTGCACAAGGGCATCCCGACCCGCGCCTTCACGCAGACCTTCGATTTGGCGGACTACGTTCAGGTCAAGGGAGCAAAGCTCGATAACGGTTTGCTGTCGGTCGACCTCGTGCGTGAGGTTCCCGAGGAGATGAAACCCCGCCGCATCGAGATCGCCAATGGCGGCGGCCGGAAGACCATCGAGCACGGGACGACAGCCTAAGTCCAAAGAGCGGCTTCGCTGCCGCCGCGACGGGACCTGGTTCGCCTCGTCAGGACCGAGGCTTCCGGCTTCGACGGGCGGACAGCGCCCGCATGCGTCAATGCGTGAGCCTTCGCTTCGGGAAATGGAGGTTGGCTATGTACGGACTGAAGCATAGGAGTGAACTGAGCGCGACTGTCAATCGGCTTCCAAGTTTGACCCTCGATTTGGAGTGCGCCCCTCAGAGTGGGCAGTGATCATGCCGCAGGATTGACCGTGTGCCGGACATGTTGATCCTCAAACTGCTTCGGGCTCAGATAGCCGAGGGCTGAATGGAGCCGTCGGCTGTTATAGATCTCCTCGATAAAGCGCGGAAGGTCCTCGGCGACATCCTCAAAGGTCTCGTAGGCCATCGGGTAGACCGCCTCTGCCTTGAGTGTCTTCATGAAGCTCTCCGCCTTGGCGTTGTCGTATGGATTGCCGCGTCGGCCCATGGAGCCGATCAGACCGGCGGCATCCAGAGCCTTGCGATAGATTTCGGCTGCATATTGCGATCCGCGGTCGGAGTGATGAATGCAGCCCGGTGGAGGGTGCCGCTCGGCGATGGCAGCTTTGAGTGCCGCCACCGTCAGGCGCGCGTCAATCGACCGGCTGAGCGCATAACCTACCACTCGGCGGGACCAAGCATCGAGAATGATCGCCACATAGACGAAGCCGGCCGTGATGGCGACATAGGTGATGTCTGCCACCCAGAGCTGATTGGGGCCGTCGACCACCCGATCAGCAGCCCGGTTCGGGAAGATCGGACCATCATGATTGCTGTCCGTGGTGGCCACGAAGCGGCGCCGCATCCGTGGCTGGAGATCGTGCTCGCGCATCAGGCGGCGGATCTTCTTATGGTTCACCACCATGCCGGCCTGCCGCAGGGCCGCGCCCACACGCCGGTAGCCATAACGTTCGAACTCATCGCAGATGGCGGCGATCGCCTCGACAATGGCGGTGTCGTCGGCAGGAGCCGTCGGCTCATCGTAGTAAGTGGAGCGAGGCAGGCCCATCAGTCGGCATCCCTCTGAGACGGAGAGACCACGGGGCCGGTGATGGCGGATGTAGGCGCGCTTCTCGGCCGGGGTGTGTGCTTCAGAGCCCCCTTTAGAAAGTCCAATTCGAGAGCCTGCTTGCCGACCAGCCGCTCGAGGGCAGCAATCCGCGCCTCGTACTCCTGGAGCAGTTCAGCCGCAGCCGTATCCTCATCGAGGGCGCCAGCCTCGTATTTCCGGACCCAGATCCGGATCAGGTTGCGCGACAGGTCGTGGCGCTTGGCCAGGCCGTGCAGGGTCTCGCCGGCAAGGTAGTCCTGCGCAACCTGGCGTTTGAAGTCGATGCTGTGGGTGCGGTGCTTTGCCATGGGCTTCAGTCTCCTAAAGCCCGGCAGCCCCGGTCAATTCCTCAGAGCCGATCTGTCCATCTCGTGGGGCGCACTCCAGATCCCCCGTCTCAGAGGGTCAACATTGCACGCCGAAACACAGGCGACGCCTGGGAGATGTTTGCGGTGCATCGGCTCGCATGAGGACAGATCGCGCGCCCGCCTCTACGCCTTCGCGGCTCCGACGGTATCGGCCATCGTGGCGCCGCGGCGTCCGAGCGGCTGCGCCGGACCTACCGTCGTATCCTGCGCCGTCTGGTGCTCCATCTCGGCGTTGATCTCGGCGCCCAGCAGCACGACGATGCTCGATAACCAGATCCAGGTCATGAAGCCGATCACCGCGCCTAGCGAGCCGTAGGTCTCGTTGTAGCTGCCAAAGTTCGAGACGTACCATGAGAACAGCATCGAGCCGGCGAGCCACAGCACCGCGGCCACGACGCCGCCGGGCGTCACCCACTTCCACTCGGCCTTGTCACGGCTCGGGCCGTAGCGGTAGAGCACCGCCAGCCCCGCCACCACCGCGGCCAGCAGGATCGGCCAGCGGGCGACCGACAGAAGCCACTCCACCCCACTGCCCAGACCGACGAAGTCGAGGACGATCGGCACCACGACGATGGCCGCCAAGGCGAGGAGGATGAAGCCGATGGCCGCGAGCGTGAAGGCCAGCGACTGGAGGTTCAGCCGGACGAAGCTGCGCTTCTCCTCCTCGTCGTAGACGATGTTGAGCGCATCGAAGATCGCCTTCATGCCCGCATTCGCGCTCCACAGCGAGATCGCCAGCCCGATGACGAAGCTGAGACCCAGCGTGCCACCGCCTTTGGAAGCGATGCGCTTGACCTGATCGCCGATGATCTCGGTCGCCCCGCCCGGCAGCACGCCCGAGAGCGCGTTGAGGTGGTCCTGGATCGTGGCGGGGTCGGCGAAGAGGCCGTAGATGGACACGAGCGCCGCGAGGGCCGGGAAGATGGCCAGCAGGGCATAGTAGGTCACGCCCGCCGCCACTGCCATGAGGCGGTCTTGGCCGAACTCCTCATAAGTCCGCCACAGGATGTCCTTCCAACCGAGGCTCGGGATCTGAGCGGGTGTCTCGGCCTCGCGCCCACGCCCCTTCTCGTGCATGGCATGGGATGGAGCATGCTGCTTGCCGCCGAACCCAGTCGCCTCCTCTGCCGACGTGCGTCCGGTCTGCTGGACTTGCGGTCCGGGGGCCGACCGGTTCCCGGGCGGCCTGCCAACAACAATCCTGATTAGGGCCCAGCCCAGGACGACAGCTCCGATGGTCGACCATATGGATGAGCCTTGTCTGTCCTGGCGCTTCTCGGGTGGTGGAGTGATGGCAGTCATAGCGAGAGAGATCCCCGGGTCGAACAACCGTGACAATGAACTTGGCAGGCAATCAAACCCTGATAGGAGCCCACGGTTCCACGCGGGAATCATGCTCCAGTGGGTGTCCTCGGGTGGGTTGATTCCCGCGGCTTGGCACGTCGGTGACGAAGAACAAGGCGATTAACGAGGCTGCGGCCTCAAGGGGCGACGTAGTCGCTCACAGCACCTCGATGGCCACCGTCGGCAGATCCACGCCCATCAGGTCTCCGACGATATCGGAAAGGAAAATGGTCAGGCCAGTGAAAAGCATGAGACAAACGGAAACGTCGGACATGCTCTATCGGCCTATGTGCCGGTGAGCGGCGCAATGCGGATGCCCATGGCCAGCCCTCGGCAGGGAAGGCTGAAGAAGGGCGCTACTCGCGGCCAGACGTGCAAGGGCGCAGTTCATCGAAACGTCTGTTCAGTCGAGAATTGCGGGCTTCGGGCTTCGGTTTCAGAACTGCCATTTCCAGACTTTAGGGAATTTCCTGAGGCTCCGTTATTTTTCCCCTGCCTCAGAGAGGGATGGCCAACGGGCTGCGGCTTGCACGAGGTCCGCATCGCTGACCTGCGCCAACGGCCCAGCGATCTTCACGGCCTGGGTCCTCCGGCCTGGGCGCATGATCAGGATCACGGTCTCGAGGTCGGGACATCCGAGGTCTGGGCAGGCAATCTCGCTAATGGCGACGGTATCCGTCTCGCCCAAGCCGAACGCAGCCCGGACGCGCGGCTTCATCTGCGCCACCAGGGCGGCCCGCTCCTCCGCCTGGCTCCGCCGTTCCCGCCACCACTGAAGCATTGCCACGGCCCTCACCTCACGAACCCGCCCAAAGCCCCGCCAGCAGCGAGGCCCCGAGCACGAGCACGAAGGCCGCCGCGAGGAGTTCGATGCCGGCTATCGCGATCGCACCCGAAGCGCCACGTCCTCCGGTCACCTTGAGGGCGAGCGCCTTGGCGAACACCGCAACTGCCGCGATGGCGCTGGTGGTGAGCGCGGTGCCGAGCGACATGGCGAAGGTCGCGGCGATGCCAGCCACCAAGAGGCCTTGAGCCAGCGAAAAGACGAGAACGATCAACGCTCCCGCGCACGGCCGAATGCCGGCCGCTAATGCCACGCCCGCCATGTCCCGCCAGCGGGTGAGACGGTTGAGTTCCTCGGGCGGCGGCATGTGCACGTGATCGCAGCTTTCCTCGGGCACGCTGGCGAGCGGATTGCGCGCCAGCGCCACCACGCCCAGCACCTTGCCGCTCTTGCGCCAGGTGATCACAAGACCCATCAGCGCGACGATGACGAAGCTCAGAAGCTCCACGTTCATGGCCAGCCTGTTCATGGTGGCGGCCGTAGCGCGCAGCACGACGCTGACCGTGCCGACGATGAGAATGGCCACACAGGCCTGCACGGCGGCAGCGGCGAAGCTCAGGAGCAAGCCCTTGCGCAGCGCCTTCTCGTCCGCCACGAGATAGGCCGAGATCACGCTCTTGCCGTGCCCCGGCCCTGCCGCATGAAAGATCCCATAAGCAAAGCCGACGAGAAGGAGAGACCTGAAGGCCGCGCCGTTCTCCTTCAGGGCGCGCACGCTCGCCTGGAGGCTGGCATAGAAGTCCGATTGAATGGAGAGAATCCAGGCACCGATGTTGCCGGACGGCGCAGCTTCCCGAATGCCCATGCCGAAGGGAGTTTTCGGGGCGGGTGCCGCGATGGGGCCGATCCAGAGCGCGAGGAACCCAAGCGCGGAGGCCACGATGGCGACCGCCGCCAGCGTGAGGCCCAGCCTCTGCCAGAGGCGTGTCGAACCGGGCGCCGAGGGGGCGAGCGGAACGGAGGTCACGGACATGCGATGATCGCCTTGTTGGAATATTCGACGCTGAAATTCGCGCCGGGCGGCGCGGCCTGGATCGCGCCTTCGTCCTGCAGGATCTTCTGCATGGCGGTATCGAGCGCCTTGGCCTTGGCGACATTGGACAGGCAGCCCTCGGGGGCGTTGGCCAGGGTCACTGCGGATTGATCGGCGAGGCTGAAATAGACGAAGAAGGTGGGATCGTCGATCTCTATCGCCAGGAGCCCTGCGATGGGAGTTGCGGACTTCAGGGGCAGGAAGAACGACATGGTGACCCGGTCCTTGTCCATGACCATCCGGGCCTCGCGCGGATCCATGACGGCCTGTGGCTTGCCCTTCACCTTCAGGGTCGTGAAGTAGTTGAACTCTGACAGGCCAGCCGCATTCTCCTCCGCCAATCCCTGCAACTCCTCAGGTGTCAGCTTGCCGTCGCTGTTCTTGTCCAAGCCTTGCGTGACATAGGCCGTGTAGGCCTCATCGAAGGTCCATTGGTGGCGCACCCCCGTCACCTTGCCATCCGGCGCGAAGACAATCTCCGCCTTCGCGGTAATCCAGATATGCGGGTGCGCAAAGGCGGGCGAGGTCAGCCCGATCAGACAGAGAGCCAGTAGGGGTTTCAATCCTGGAGGAGCCATGGGATCGCTCTTGCATCGCCGTGCTTCCGGCGAGCCTTGAAGGCGTTGAGTCGAACCATGAGGGTTCACGGCTAAGAGAGGCGAAACAATGGCGCATGATCGCAGGTGCCACGGCAAGGCGGAGCGACCGCCGACGACGGCGCAGCCCTGAGACCTCCCTTGCGCATGACGGCGTCCTGAGCCACCGGATGGCCCAGCCCGCTCCCGCTCCGTACGCTAGCCCATCAGGGCCGCGCTGAACGCCCGGACGTTGTTGCGGATCATGTCGACGTAGGTGCCGGCCGGCCCATCCGGCTCGGACAGGGCATCCGAGTAGATCTTGTCGCCGATGCGGGCGCCCGTCTCCTTGGCGATCCGCTGCATCAGGCGATCATCCGAGATGTTCTCGATGAACACCGCCGGAATCTTCTCTGCCCTGATCTGCCGGATGATCCTGGCGACATCCTGGGCCGAGGCTTCGGCTTCGGTGGAGACACCCTGGGGGGCAATGACCTGGATCCCGTAAGCGGCAGCGAAGTATCCCAGCGCATCATGCGTGGTGATAATCCGGCGCCGGTCGACTGGGATCTTCGCGATGGCGGTCCTGACCTCGGCATCGAGCGAATCCAGTGTGGACAGGTACCGGGCGGCGTTGCCGTCATATGTCTGCTTGCCGCCCGGATCCGCCTGGATCAGGGCGTCCCGGATGTTGGCCACATAGAGCTTCACATTGGCGACATTCTGCCAGGCATGGGAATCGAGGCGATGCTCGGCATGCTCGCCGCCATGCCCCGTGTGCGTGTCGTGGCCGTCTTCGGCTCCTTCGATCGGCTTCACGCCCGTTGAGGCGACGATCATCGGAGCGGTTGAGCCTGAGGCCTTGAAGAAGCGGTCCATCCATCCTTCGAGCCCGAGGCCGTTCACGAACACCACCTGGGCGGCTTTGACCTTCATGGCATCGGCGGGCGATTGGTCTGCCCCCTGCAAAGTGATCCTCCCTGAAGTATGGCTTTTAAGCCGAAGGAGGACTGAAGATGGGCAAGAAGCGGCATACAGCCGAAGAGATCGTTTCCAAGTTGCGGCAGGTTGACGTGCTGACGGCACAAGGCCGGACAGTCGCGGAGGCGATCCGGCAGA
Organism: Microvirga mediterraneensis; assembly: GCF_013520865.1. Classification (NCBI taxonomy): domain Bacteria; kingdom Pseudomonadati; phylum Pseudomonadota; class Alphaproteobacteria; order Hyphomicrobiales; family Methylobacteriaceae; genus Microvirga; species Microvirga mediterraneensis. Next base: position 109,828 of record NZ_JACDXJ010000002.1, on the reverse strand, counting down.
TTGGTGTGACGGAGGTCACGTACTACAGGTGGCGCTCCGAGTACGGCGGCCTCAAATCCGACCAGGTCAAGCGGCTCAAGGAACTCGAGATGGAGAACGCCCGGTTGCGTCGAGCGGTCTCGGATCTCACCCTGGAGAAGCTCATCCTCAAGGAGGCCGCCTCGGGAAACTACTGAGCCCCGCCCGCCGTCGCGCCTGTGTGGAGCATGTGATCGCCAGGTACGGCGTCTCAGAACGGCTGGCCTGCCGGGTCCTGGGCCAGCACCGTTCCACCCAGCGCAAGATCCCCAAGCAGCCGGAAGATGAGGCGGCCCTGACCGCCGACATCATTGCCTTGGCCACCCAGTACGGCCGCTATGGCTACCGGCGCATCACGGCCCTGCTGCGGGACGCCGGCTGGCTGGTGAACAAGAAGCGGGTCGAGCGGATCTGGCGACGGGAGGGGCTCAAAGTGCCGCAAAAGCAACCGAAGAAGGGGCGGCTCTGGCTCAACGACGGATCCTGCATCCGGCTGAGGCCGGAGTATCCCAACCACGTCTGGAGCTACGACTTTGTCGAGGATCGCACCCATGACGGGCGCAAGTTCCGCATGCTCAACATCATTGACGAGTTCACGCGTGAATGCCTGGCCATCCGAGTGAACCGGAAGCTGAAAGCCGTCGATGTCATCGACGTGCTCTCGGACCTGTTCATCCTGCGCGGTATTCCGGGCCATATTCGTTCCGACAACGGCAGCGAATTCGTGGCCCAAGCGGTTCGGGCCTGGATCGGTGCGGTTGGGGCGAAGACGGCTTACATTGAGCCGGGTAGTCCCTGGGAGAACGGCTATTGCGAGAGCTTCAACTCGAAGCTTCGCGATGAACTGCTGAAAGGAGAGATCTTCTACACCCTGCAGGAGGCAAAGGTGGTGATCGAAAATTGGCGCCGCCATTACAACACGGTGCGCCCGCACTCATCCTTGGGCTACCGACCGCCCGCACCAGAGGTCCTGGTCCTGGCTTCCAAGCTGGCGTCCAGACCAACGCTGAATTAACATCACACACGGATCACCTACATGGGGCAGGCCATAGTCCACCGCGCCTGCCGAGTACCCCTTGAAGACATGCGCGTCGTCCTTGTTGACGGCCGTGAGGAACAGGATCGGCACCCGCGCCGAGCGCGGCCGGGCCCGAATCAGGCCAGCGACCTCGTAGCCGTCGAGCCGCGGCATCTGCACGTCGAGCAGGATAAGGGCGAAGTCGTCCTGTAACACTTGTCGCAAGGCCGCCTCGCCGGAATCAGCCGTGACGATCTCGATCCCTGGTGTGCGCAGGATCTCTTCGACGGCAAGCAGGTTCCTGGGATCGTCATCGACGACCAGGATCTTCGCAAGCACCGGATCGGAGGGAGCGCCGGTCGAACTTACGTGAACTGAGGCCGAACCGGAGCCCACCGGATCACCAACGTCAGTCATCAATTTAGCCCGGTTTCTGTCCGGCCCCTTGGATCGGGTTTGCTGTCAAACAAGCTTTGGGGGAGCATGCTGGTCAGAACGCGTGGTGATCGTGGTTCAGCTTTTTAAATGGCGGCACCTGAGACCAGCTCGCCGCATGGCCCAGGTGTGGGTGCGCGCGGGCACAACGCTGACTCCGAGGAGAGATGGAAGCGGACAAGGGTCACTCCACAGCAGAGCGGGATAAAGCGGACAGCAGCTCTACCCCAAGCCGAGGGGCAAAAGAAGAGGTAGTCGGCAGAGTCGTTTGGAAGGTGTTGCGCACGCTTTCCTCCCTCGTAACACTATAATCCGTATGCAACAGCGACAATCCTGCTGCTTAGAAGAGAGGAGATAGTTCAGAAAGCGGCTGGTCAAGGACCTTTGGGCTGCTGGAAGGACGTCGCCTACACGCCCGGCGATTGGCTCGCCTTCCGTGCAGATGGCTCCGCAGCGCATATTTGAGGCGCAGGAGCAGGTCTGTCGCCAATCCGGGATGCGGCTTGCGTCGAGGCCGAACCGGCCCCGCTCCTGCCGCACCTACCGGAGGAGCTTGGGCACCCCAAGACGCCTCGGGCCCAGGATGCGCCCGAGGAGGATGAGGAGCTGTCTCCTCATGCGAGGCAAGGGCGTTCAGGACCAACTGGCGGGGGGCCTGCCACGGGACCATGGTGCTATCCAGCAACTGCGGCAGCTCCCTGGCTTACACGGCGTCCAGATCACGATTGGATGCGGCGGAGCAGTCTGCAGGACTACGTCACGAACGTCGAGGCTCGAGAGAAAACTGCCGAAGGCCCTGTCTTCCGTTGGAGCCCTCGCCACGCCGTCAATCCTTGACCTGACGGGGGGACCTGGGCGAGGTCGCCGTGACAGGCGGCGGGACCGGCAGCTTATGGGCCCGCGCCAAATCCTCTAGCATAACGATTCGGCGTTCGCGCTGGTCGAGGAGGCCGATCAAGTAGGCGTTCTGGGCCCGGAGAGCATCGCTATCGCGCCGGAGGACCGCCAGCTCGCCCTCCAGGTCTCCCAATCGGCCACGCTTGGACTTCCGCAACCGCAGCTCAATGTTTCTTAGCGCCTGTTGGTACCGTTCGGTGAGGTCCGGGTACTTCCCGACGTTCGGCCGGTCGATCAGGGGGTCGGACCACTGTGCGAGCCTCCCGTCGGGCCCTCCCCAACGGCGCAGCGCAGCGTGGGTCTTGGGAATTTCGCTGCCCTCTGGCACCCCTTCTGTCGCCCAACCTTCCAGGATCTCGACCTTGGCCCTGAACGCCTCAAGGATGCGGCGCTGTTTCTCCTCGGGTGACGCACTCCTGCCCATGATCACCCCCGGTGCTTTCCATGCACGGTTGCCTTCGCGGCAGCGACCATCGTCTTGAGCAACGCGAGCTTGGCCTTAGCGGCCACCTGGTTGGGCTCTCTGGACGCTTTCTCGGCCGCAGCGCCAATCCGCTCGACCCTGCGGTTGATGACCGTCACGTCCTCGCGGAACGCGACGCAATGGCGGCATGCGAGGCAATCCTCCGTCGACGGGAACGCGTAGTCCCGGCCGGTAGTCGCAGTTCGGGCCCGCCTCCTCTGCCTTGTTGCGGAGGCAGATGGCGCCCACCAGATCGGACGGGTCGCCGGGCTGGCAGCCGCAATGGGTGTGCCGGCCTGGATGCGGTTCGATATACCTGTTGGGAGCGGCGTCGCGCAGCAGCCAGATCAGGGCCTCGCGCTCGCGGTCCGGCGACAGTTCGAGCGGCCGCTGATTAGTACGGTGTGGCGAGCGCTTTCGATCATCCTCTCCAACTCGTCGTTGAGCGCCGCACCGGGGCCGATGGGGCTCTGACGTACATGTCTAGGACGCGCTCGACGAAGGTCGATCAATGCCGCCCTGGCCGACGTGAGGACAGCGTCCTACCCTGGCTGTTCCAACTCTTCCGCGGCTTCTTAATCGAGCGTCGATCACCTCCCGCAGCCCCTCCTCGCTGGCTCTGACCTCCTTCTCACGCTGGCGTTACGCGGAGTGGTCCTGCACAACCTTGTTGATACCGGAGTGAAACTCCCCAGACCTGCCGATTGAATTTTCCCCAGGTGAGCGCGGCTGCCGGTGTTTCTGGCCGCCGCCGGGAAGACCGGCAGGCCGATGTCGCCGATGCTGCTCCTGATGGTCAGGAGGGCATGTGGTGATCCAGCTTGGGGAGGTAGTCATGATCCTGGAATGGCACCGGCAGGGCATGTCGGTCTCGGCCATTGCCCGCCAGAGCGGCCTCGACCGCAAGACCGTGCGCAAATACATCCACCGCGGCCTGGAAGCGCCGGCCTATGGCCCGCGCAAGCCACGTCAGACCGTCATCGATCCCTTCACCCGTTACTTGCGCGAGCGCGTGAGTGCCTTCCCTGGCCTGACCGGCTCTCGCCTCTTCCGCGAGATCAAGGAGCACGGCTATAGCGGCGGCTATACCGCTGTCACGGACTTTCTGCGCGAGATCCGTCCTGCAACGCCGTCCTCCTTCGAGGTTCGCTTCGAGACCGCACCCGGCGAGCAAGCCCAGGTCGACTTCGCTCAGTTCCAGGTCGTCTTCACCGACGAGCCGTCGGCCCCGCGCATTGTGTGGCTGTTCTCGCTGGTGCTCGGCTACAGCCGCCTGATCTGGGCTCGCTTCGTCCTGCACCAGGATCTGGCCACTCTTCTGCGCTGTCATGTGGCCGCTTTCGAGGCTTTGGGCGGCGTGCCGCACGAGGTGCTCTATGACCGCATGAAGGCCGTGGTCACCGGCGAAGCCACGGCCGGCGGCATCGTCTACAACCGCGCCCTCATCGATCTGGCCCGTCACTTCGGCTTCCATCCCAAAGCCTGCCGGCCGTACCGGGCCAAGACCAAGGGCAAGGTCGAGCGGCCCTTCCGCTACATCCGCGAGGACTTCTTCCTGGCCCGCTCCTTCAGCAATCTCGAGGATCTGAACCGGCAGCTGCAGCACTGGCTGGCCACGGTGGCCAATCCACGCGTGCATGCCACCACGCGCCGCATCGTCATGGAAGCCTTCGCCGAGGAGCAGCCCTTCTTACGGCCTCTGCCGATGGCCCCGTTCCGCTCGGTGCTGCGCCTGGAGCGGCGGATCTCGCGCGAGGGCATGATCAGCGTGGGCGGCAACTTCTACAGCGTGCCCGATTCCACCCGCCGGCGCGTGGTCGAGGTGCACACCCTGGCCGACGAGATCCGCATCTTCGAGGAGGGCGAACTGATTGCCGCCCATCCGGTGCTCGAGGGTCGGCACCAGCGCCGGGTGGCGCCTGGCCATCGCAAGGGCATGGCCACGGGGCCCTGGCGTGGATCTGAAGCCTTCCCGGTCAGCCGCACCGGCGACGTGGTCGCGCAGCGTTCGCTCGAGTTCTACGACGCGGTGGCCCGCCACCTGGCTCGGGAGACCCGCGCATGAGTGCCGCCCTCGAGCTCACCCCCACCACCCTGGAGCGGATCCGCCAGGATCTGGTTGGCCTGAAGATGCCGCGGGCCCTGGAGGCCCTCGATGCAATCGTGCGGCGCCTCGAGCAGGGCGAGATCAGCGCCCTGGAGGCCATCGACACGCTGTTGTCCGAGGAGCTGACCCTGCGCGAGAACAGCCGCATCAAAACCGGTTTGCGCATGGCGCGACTGGCAACGATCAAGACTCTGTCGGGCTTTGACTTTACCTTCCAGCCCTCGCTCGACCGCGACCGCATCCTGACCCTGGCGCAGTTGGGCTTCATTGGCCGCTGCGAGGTCGTGCACTTCCTCGGCCCGCCGGGGACCGGCAAGAGCCACCTGGCCACGGCGCTCGGCGTGGAGGCGGTCAAGGCCGGCAAGAGCGTGTACTTCTGCACGCTGGCGGATCTGATCGGCATGCTGGCTCGTGCCGAGCGCGAGGGGCGCCTGCCGGAGCGGATCCGCTTCTTCTGCCGGCCCGCCCTGCTGATTGTGGACGAGATCGGCTATCTGCCGGTGGTGTCCGGCGGCGGCAACCTGTTCTTCCAGCTCGTCAACGCGCGCTATGAGCGCGGGGCGATGATCCTGACCTCGAACCGCGGGTTCGCCGAATGGGGCGAGGTGTTTGGCGATCCTGTGGTGGCCACGGCCCTGCTGGATCGGCTTCTGCATCATGCGGTGGTGATCCAGATCGAGGGCTCGAGCTACCGCCTACGGCAGCACGCTGAACTGATGCCCGAGCACGTGCGCTCCAAGGCGCTCATCACGCCGCCCGATCCGGCGCCGGTCCTGCGTCGTCGAGGCCGGCCTCCGAAAAATAGCCCGACGGCCCTGGGGACGTAAGCGGCACAAGTGGGGAATTTTACTTCGGCGCTTCTGGGGACGATTCAAACGGCATTGACACAACCTTCACGAACGCGATGACCTGTCCGTCTGGATCCCGCAGAGGAGCCATTTGGCCATTGGCCCAAAACAAACGTCCATCCTTGAGGCCATTGATCAGTTTGAACGCAGCCCATGAATAAGAAGTTTCAGCCGTTCTCAGATGACAGCACCTCGCTCAGCATTGGCGAGTTCACCATTGAAAACGGCAGGGACAAAGTCGCTCTTTATGGCTCACTCGACATAACGCGCGACAAGAGCGGCCTTAAGCAGGCAAAGGCGTTGAAAGCGGCGGTTGACGCTATCGTGAAGGCCCTGGAGCAGGATGAAGCCTTGCCTGATGAAATCGGCCCAGAGGAAACGCCGCAGCAGGTCAAAAACCCGTTCGCATAAGTCGATCAAATCAGCATGGGAGAAGCGCTCCAATTTCGAAGATGACCTGGTGAACTGAACGTCCCCGAGATTGTTCTTGTCCCTGCCCGCTTCGCAGTAGATAGCCGCGGCGACGCTTTCGCTGAAGCCAGGTTTCGAGGGCTTCCCTTGCACTTGATTGGTTTTCGTAGAGTTCGATCCTCCTCTGCCCCGGCTGACCGATGCGGCCCCACTCGCAGATCAGTGTCACATCACCGAACAAGCTGGGCTCGATCGCCAGGACATAGTAGCGAGCCATGTTGCAGCTTGGATCACACCTGTGCAGGACCAGGTATTGGATTGTGTCTTGAGCCATGCGCCAGTGTCGCGCAGGCGCCTGGACGAGGTCCAATCAAAGTCCTGAATCCTTTGGGCATCAACGATTCACATCCGTGATGCACCCTGCTATTACCGCTCTCTGACCCCAGGTACGCTGGCCAGTCGTCATCTCGACGCGCACGCTTCCCCTCCCTACGCCATTCTTCGCCTCCTCATGGCCAGGATCTCGACGGCGAGATCGATCTTGCCGGATTTCACCATTCGGGTGAGCGCGCGGAAGTAGCCGCCCGGGTTCTTGATCCGGCTCTCCCCACCGTTCCGGGCCATGTCGTCCTCGTAGAGCTGTAGGACGTAGATCACCGCAATGGCTGACCTGACCGTGCCGATGTCCTCCACCGCCTCGGCCCAGGCGCTCTCATGTGCCCCGAGGGCTGCCCGCAGGTAGCGCCCGGCGGAGACGATGTCGGCCAGGTCCCGCACCGGTTGGCCGTAGTCGCTCACGGTGGGGCAGGCCTCCAGGATCAATTCCGGTGATAGGTGCTCCGAGGTTTGTTCGGTTGAACGAACCGCCTCAGCTTTCTTCGGAAAGCTCTTGTTACAAGGCTCACTAGGAGATCCGTTGTTGTTATCAATGTGACGGACTCCGAGTCCGGCTTTGCCCGTTTCATAGAAGGCGTCCTCAACCCGGGTTCTCAACAGCTGCCAGGCCTCCAGCAGGTCAGCCGGCAGCGTCGTCCGGGACCGGGCGGGCGTGCGCGCCTGCAAGAGCTTCAGCTCATCCTCGAACCCGGTGCGGTCGACCGCAGGGAAATGCTCCGCCAGGGCGCTCAGCGCCTCTTCCGCCGCCCGCCGGCAGATGGTGACCTCGTCAAAGGCCCGCTTCTGCACCTCCCGCAGTTGCTTCTGTTCGATGAGCAGCGCCGCCCAGTCGCCCCGGCGGGCATAGATCGGGGTCAGATCGAACCCGAAGGCGTCGACCACCTGCCCGCTCTGGTCCTTAACGGCATAGCGCTTGCCATTGGGCGAGTCTTTGGGCGCGAGCAGTTGCAGGTCGATCAGCTGGCGCAGGATGCGCCGGATCGCCCGCTCGGTCAGGCCGGTGCGGCTGATCAGGTAATCGTTGGACGGCCACACCAGCAGCCGCTCCCATTCCTGCTCGCCCCAGCAGGCGACGAGCTCGGACAGGACCGCCCGCTGGGCTGGCCTGAGGTCGAGAGCTTTGCCCGCGTCCCGGGCAGCAGCCGAGAGTTCTTTACGCGTCACCGTGCGCTCGGCTTCGAGCGCAAGCTTTCTTGCGGCCAGAGCGGCATGTCTCAGCCGCCGGCCTCCTGACGATGCAAGCTGCATCGCACCCTCCATGTTGAGGGCAAAGCGGGAGCGTTCACCGAAACCGATGCTCTTGACAGCCAGTTTGTCGGGATGGCATAAGGACTGTGCAAACCAATCGCTTAGGCCACCCCTCGGTGGTTCTCCAAAGGCCCTCGAAGTTACCAGCTTCGTGGGCCTTTTGCTTTGCCTAGGTTACGTCACGACATTCCGATCCTTTTCGGCAAACATGGCTTCGAGGGCATGAGTGATGACTGCCTCACGGGACTTGAAACGACCACTCTCGACCGCTTGGTCAATCGCAGTGCTCAGAAGCCCGGGAATCCAGACGTTCACTTCCTTGTCTCCCCGCTCCCGGCGAGACTTGCGGAAACGTTGAACCCGTTCGATCCCCTTCACGTCAGGCATGGCATCCACCCGTTGAACTCGTGCCGTTACGAGACATGACCGATTCTGAGTTGGCTGTGGAGTCGCGCGTCAAGAATCCATTCACAATAGATCGATTCAGCGGTGGGAAACTTCTTTAGTCAGAATCATTTAGCCGAAAAGGCCGAATCAATTCGCATGTAAAAGACCGGTTCCGCACGATCGGAACTTACCCACTTGATTCGGGAGTGCGTAGTAGTTCGCCCGCAGCGTGATCGTGACTCTGCATTATGACTCATGAGCGCCGAATCAAACGTGGTTAACAACTGACGATGGACCCATGCCGCTGATCAGATATTTGGCTCAGTTTCAAAGGTGCCATAAGTCAGCCTTTGCGAGCCCGTCAGGTCACGCGTGTTAGTCTCCTCGTCGAGAGCATGCCAAACAAGGAAGGCTCTCGCGAGCTTCAGCCGGGGCCCAGCGCCAGAAATGTCTTGGTTGCCGCTTAATCCTGGGGTTCGAATGCCAGGAATCGCGTCGGAGGTCTGGTGTGCGGCAGCTTTACGCCAGCAGAGAATGGCCTATCACGCCGTGAGATCAGTCCTCGCTCGCCATGCGTTGTGACAATCAGTCGAAAGACATAGTTCGCGGGCTCACACCGAGGCCCAAGGACACCAACCAAGTTCCCTGCTCGTGAAAATGGTGCTCACCGAGCAGGCGGCGCCGGGGATACCCGGAAACGCGATCCTTCCCGGCGGATCCGTGGGTCTCGTCCTGGGAGCTGCGAATGGGGCAATGTTGGATGAACCGATCCTGCAGACCGGATGCGGGAGCCGTCTGATGTCGAAGATGAACCACGAGCGCTTCCGCCCACTGAGGGTCTATGAGCTTGAGGTGCCGGTGGAGTTCCAGGGCAGCCGCAGTGTCCGTCCAGGGCGGACCTGCGCGCCCAGTCGGCGCGGGCCATAGCGGAATATCGAAAGCCCGGCAGCAAGGCTCCTGCCGCCTCCTCTGCCCGATCCACACCAAAGTCAGAGTCCCCCGCGGTGGCGCCTGCCAGCACCTTCCCGCGTGATCTGAGGACCGAGTGCCAATGCGGCCACAGGGCGACTATTCATAGAGCGCCCGCCGACCTTATCGGCCGGAGGCTTCGGTGCACGAGCTGCCGTAAGGCAGCCGTTGCCATTCTGATCTCGGCTGACAAATGGGGCTCTTTTGCACCCTTGACGACACGCCCAGCTTCCTAACATCTATCCGCTCGGAGACTATGACCGTGAGCCACCACGCGCCTGACAATCTTATCGGGATCGGCCTGTACACCCCGGCCGAGGCGGCGAGGCTTGTCCAAGTGTCATCGGCCAAGATCCTGCGCTGGCTTCGAGGGCACGAGATCAGCGGAAAGCACTACGATCCTCTGTGGGAACCCCAAGTGGATCTTGGGGACCAGGGGATTGCCTTGGGTTTCCGAGACCTTATGGAGATCAGGGTGGCCTCCGCCTTCATTGAGCGCGGCCTGAGCGCTCAGAAGGTGCGCCTAGCGATCCAGCGAGCCCGCAAGATCATCGGGGATGAGCGTCCTCTCTCGACCAGCCGATTTCGGACCGACGGCCGCTCCGTCTTTCTCCAGATCGTGACGGAAGAGGGTGAAACGCAGCTCATCGACCTTTTCAAGAATCAGTACACGTTCCGAGAAGTCATGGAGCGCAGCCTTAGCAACATCGAATTCGGTGACGACGGAGCTCCGGCTCGATGGTGGGTGCTTGGGAAGGCGAAATCCATTGTGATCGATCCCGCTCGGTCTTTTGGGCGCCCGATCGAGGCTGAGACATCAGTCCCGGCCGAGGTTCTTGCCGCAGCCGCGGAGGCTGAGGGCTCCATTGAGGCAGCCGCTCGAGGCTGGGATGTTCCGGTCCGGGCTGTGAAGCGTGCAGTTGCTTTCGTGGACGAGATGGAACGTCGGAACGCAGCTTGAAGGTCTTTTTCGACAACTGCACATCACCGACGCTGGCGACTACGGTCGATGGCTTTGTCCAGCATTACGGACACAGCGCCTCCCACATCAAGGATCTCCCCTGCGGGCGAAACGCCAAAGACGTTGAGTGGATCAAGATGCTGGGTGAGGACAAGTCGGAGACGTGGATCATTGTTACCGGGGACACCCGGATACAGAAGAATCCGGCCGAGCGCGCAGCTTTTCGGCAGGCGCATCTCAGGGGCTTCGTGCTTGCCCCAGCCTACCAGAAGACGCCCCTGAACCAGCAGGCCTCATTCCTCCTATGGCGCTGGCCAGACATCGAGCAGTTTGTGAAGCTGACTAGTGCTCCGTTCCTTTTCGAGGTCCCAATGAGCAAGAGCAGCCGCATCAAACAGCTTCCACTCTAAAGCACATCGGAATCTAGTCGGAGTTCCCCTTGCTCATCCAAACAGCGGTTGATGCCTTGAGATCTGGGCGCAGGCTTGAGATCCGATATGACGGCTATATTCGGGTCGTCGAAGTGCACGCCTGCGGATATACGCCCAAGGGCCACGCCGTCATGCGCGTTTGGCAGGTTCGTGGCGGCAGTGTCAGCGGTGAGCGTGCCGGCTGGAAGCTACTCCGGCTCGATGAAACGCGCGGTCTACAGATCCTTGACGAACCATCCGAGGCCCCACGCCCTCAGTACAAGAAGGGCGACCGGGACATGGCCCGGATCCTTGCTCAAATCTGATTACTATCTCGCTCTGATTGGTGCGGACGACGGGGGTCGAACCCGTACGAGCAAGCTCGAGGGACTTTAAGTCCCTTGCGTCTACCAATTTCGCCACGTCCGCATCTGGTGGGCCCGCCCGGACTCGAACCGGGAGCCAGACCGTTATGAGCGGCCGGCTCTAACCATTGAGCTACAGGCCCCATCTCGGGCTACTATGCCCATCTTCGGCGGATTGGCTGTACCCTTGAGGGCACAGCCGTTCGGAACCCGTTCAGAACTCTGCCCTTAGAAGTCAGGTCACCACCATCAAGCGGAGCGAATACCGGGTAAGCCAGAGATCGGGGATTACTGCCAGCGAAGCGCCTTGGCGCTTCCAAAGAGACCTAAGGTAGGATTGGACACCCAGCAGGCTTTCGGCGATGCTACTTGCGATCTAATTCTAATGGGAATGCCCTATGGGTGAGGTGATTTATTTGACGGGAGCTCCTGCCGCAGGCAAGAGCTCTATCAGTCGAGCGCTACAGCAAAGAGTCCGCAATCTGTCGGTGTTTGAGTACGGGGCAGAACTCACAAGGCATGTAAACAAAAAGCATAGCACTGCGATCGAACAAGCTACTATCCGCGAGCAATCATCAAATATTATCACGCCACAAGATATCGCAGACTTGGACAAAATACTTCTCGATTTCGTGCAAAGCCGAAAGCCCACTTCGCACGTCCTCATAGATAGCCACCCCGTAACAAAAGAAGACTACGGATTTCGGATAACTCCTTTCCATATTTCCCAGTTTGCGGCCTTACAGGCGACTCAGATTTGGGTGCTCTACACTCCACCGGATGTAACCATCCAGCGGATTGAAAAGGAATCTGGCGGGCGCCCGACACCTACAGAGTTTGAAGCGAACCTACACACCGCCCTCCAAGCCAGCGTGGCTGCCATTTATGCTATTGGAGCAGGCGGCGCGGTACACCTGTTTGACTCCTCCAAGCCATTGGAGGATCTCGTCGGGCAGCTTGCCAGCCGCCTTACGACGTAGAGGATCCCCATGAGCCGCAGACGGGCAGAAATCGAACAGGTTGCGGAGGAGATCCTGCGGGAACACGTGGCTGGAGACGGACCAACCGACCCCGTCCAGCTGGCGAACCGAATGGGCGTCCGCATCTTTAATTCCAAATTCTCGGAGCCTGGCATTCACGGACTGATCGCAAGACGTGGAGGTGCTTCCACCATTTACGTCGATGTTGACGACCGCCCTGTTCGAAAGCGGTTCACGGTCGCTCACGAACTCGGACACTTCGTCTTGCATCTGGCTGCGGGTGAAGGCGAGTTCATAGACGATGAGGACAACTTCCGCACGATCACGGACCCAGACGAGCCCTGGAACGAAGAACGGCGGCGGGAGTGGGAGGCCAATGTCTTTGCCGCCGCCATTCTCATGCCCTCGAGCGTTGTAAGAGACCGCTGGCCCGAGATCCGGGATGTCGACGGTATGGCAGAATGGTTCCAAGTATCGCGACAGGCCATGGCTCTCCGTCTCAATCAGCTTGGGCTCATTGATCAATGAAGCCGCTCGATATCGCCAAGCCCTCGATTCGCACGGAAGTGCTTGGCGAGGTTACTCCAGGAGACCCATCCACTTGGCAGCCCAACAGCTTTGACGAGTGGGAGGGACGCGAACGCGTTCGCGCCTACCTGTCCGTCTGGACACAGCAAATGGACGAGGAACGGCGGCTTCGATCCCTTTATGCGAAGCTCATATTTGGCCTCGTCAGCTTTGAAGTTGTCGCGGCGTTCATTCTCCTGCTGCTCCTTGGGAGCGGCACCATCACCTTGGATGCAGGTCTTTTGAAGATTCTCTTCCCGGCCGTACTCACTCAGGTGTTTGGCCTCGCTTACCTCGTCACTAAGTACCTCTTCAATCAGCCTATGAAACATGCAATTCCGAAGGCAGGTGAGAAATGACTGCTTCAGCGACCACAGATGCTGGCCCAGAGGATGAGCAAGCCTCTGCTAGTGAGATTGAGGAGCCGCGGCGTCAGGCACTTGATCTCCGATTGGCTCTGAACGCCGTGTCAGACATCGTGGAGAACAGGCCACGTCCCATCCGTGAGTTCGACCAGATCTACATGAAGGTCGGCGACATGATGGTCCATGCCGAGTACATCTGTCGCAAAACTCACGGCCGAAGCCTGGTGTTCGTCGGAGACGGCGATGCGATCGGGCTGTGCATCGCTCATCTTCAGGCCCAGAAAATATTGAACTGGGGACCGTCGAGGATCTTGCTGCTCGATTTCGATGAGCGCATGGTCAATTCGGTGAATCGATTTGCCGAGGCGAACGACCTCACCGATCGCATCTCGGCCACGCTCTACAACGTTCTGGATGCTCTCCCCGACGATCTGCTCGGGCAGTTCGGGGCGTTCCACATCAATCCTCCGTGGGGCCAGTACAACGATGGCGAGAGCGTCGTGGTTTTCATGGAACGGGGAATTCAGCTGCTAGCCCCCAAAGGAAAAGGGGTCATCGTGATCGGCGATGATCCAGCTCGCCCATGGACGCGGCAGGTGCTCGCAAGAACTCAGGGGGAGGCGCTAAACCGGGGAATGGTTGTTTGCGAGATGCAGCCGAGGATGCACCTGTACCACTTGGATGACGCATCCGATCTGACCTCGTGCGCTCTGTCGATCGAAGCTTGGACGGACCACAACATTAAGAATGAACCTACTCCAGCCGAACGCCGGAAAAACTTCTACGGCCGAAAGGATCGTGCTGTGGTCGTGCGTTATGTTCGGGAGACGCCGCAGATCGGGCGCGGTACAGCTGACCCGACTGAATATCATTTTGAGATAATGGAAGAAGAGGTTGAGAATGAGCAGAGCGCCTGATCTCCAGTCAATGATCTTCATGAAGGTCGGCCGCCATGCGGATGAAACCTTCGAGGATATCATCGAGCGGAAGCGCCGTGAGTACGACAAGGCGGGGAAGATCTTCTGGGGCTACGGTGGCGGCACGATGCATCCGATCTCAAAGCTGCAGCCGTTCGTGAGCCACAGGATCGAACATGGCGATGATATCACCCTTGTGATGCAGGAGATCGTATCAAACCATTATGAGGCGGCAGTCGCCACGGAGTATTCGAAAGACGGCATCAACTGGGAACCCATCCCTGAAGGGATCGAGGTACGGGGCTCCAGATACGCCGTTGTCTTGGATGAGATCCAAGAAGGAGATCTCAGTTTTGACTTGAGCGAATACCGGGTCGGTTATGGCCCCTCAGAAGGCAAGATCGCCTCCAACTACATCATGGGCCGTGTTGACAAGGGCTGCCTCGTGCGCGCTGACAAACACAACGAGGTGGTTCCGCGCAAACTGGTGCAATCCCGCTATTTCGCGAAGCTGCAACGTCCGTATGGCGTCCTGCTGCGTACCACTCCAAAGGACTAAGTCGCGCTAAACTGCAGAGCGGCGGCGGTTCGTACATCAAGCACAAGCCTTCGCCACTCCTCTTGCGATCCACCAGCCCAACTTTCGATGCGATGCCTTAGGCGCTGCGTCAATACGGCCGGCCTCGTGAGCTTCACAAAATATGGGGCGACCAAAGTTGCCTCAAGATCAACCGAGTACGCGCCGGCGGCGCTCTCGAGGCTATGAGTTGGCACAACCAAGCTGGTGACTTGAGAGGGCCCGACCTTGCCGCCAGTCCCAGCGTAGTTCCGAAGCGAAGTGTGATCCAATCGGCTGCGCTCCCTCAGCTCCAAGGCGGCATCAGAGTAGCAGACCAAGGCGTAGTGCCGCGTCTTGTCGCCTTTAGCCGTTCGCGCACGGCTCGTGATCAGAGCATGACTGGGCAAATCGACCTCCACGCCATCCTCATCGATGTACGACAGCCAGATGGAAACTGCCGAGGGAGCGCTATCAGCGAGCTTCGGCGCTGACAGCATCCTCGAAAACTTCACAGGGATAGGCCTGCCGGCCGTGCGGAGGTGCTGTACGGCAGACCCAAATGCATTCCCAATACCCCAAAAGAACAGCCCGTTGCCGGCCTTCCGTTCGGCTTCTTTGCGTTGGACGATTACCTCTAGCGGCTGCCCGCCTTCGGCCTGCATCTTGGACCAACAGATCAGATTAGCCGGTACTCTCGGAGCGCAATCCAGGCCCCGTCCTGTCGGATGGCACATCTCGGATGACTGCGTCTCCGTCGGCACGAACAGGTCAAGCTGCCGTCGAGAAGTGCCTGTTGTCTCCAAAGCTGCCTCCGCAGTCATCCGCAGCGCCGACCTGGGCGCTCATCCTACCAGAACACCTGGAGAACAGTAAGCAGTTCGTACTAGTTCTCCAACGTGGCCAAGCTCCGAACTTGACTGATCAGAGGTGTATGCTTCTTCGCCCGTTGAGTAGAGGGGGACCGGCTTTGGTCCACAGGATCTCGCTGGAATCCTTAATGGAGGGTGACAGAGCGCTGCTCGGCACCAGGTCAAAGTTTTTCGGTCCGCTTTGCGTGTGCCAGCCATGTGCCATGGACTGCGCTGAACGGAAATGTGATGGATTGCACATAGCTGCCGAACCTGTTGCAAACGTTGTGAGATTTGCGAAATACCTGGAACGGTCGCAAAGCAATAGAAAAGCCCGCAAACGCAGGCTCAAGTCATTGAAAGTTAAAGAGTAAGTCAGCTTCGGGCGGTTCATTAGCTTCAAGTTGGGAAGCTAACGCTCGCGTAGACGAGGCCATAGGCAGGGCTCACTCACCGCGGCTGTTCCTTCGCCCTTCCCGTGTTCATTTTGCCTGTCCGGTGGGCGACCCCAACGGCGACATCAGACCAAATCCGGCAACCTGCCTCGCTCCCTCGGCCTAGACAGTACTCCGCCTGCTCCCGCGCTCGCTCATATGCAGCCCTCCCCTCGCCGGAGTACCTTACCGAAACTTGTCAGCCGGTGAGATTGGAGCGATCGGTGTTGCCACCGCTGATTTCAAGAAAGCACACCAGGGCAAAGACGCTGATCACCACCGCCAGTTCTGCACCAGACAGCAGCCAGGAGGGAGCACTCGCCCGCAACGGCCCGATGGCCACCAAGGAGAGGAGGAAAGTAACCACTGCGCTCCACATCAACATGGGAAACCGTCCCTACGAACGAGGTGAAGTCTTAACCCATTGAACATCAACAGCCAATGATAGGATCATGTCGCAGCTAAGGAAACCTTAGACAATGCCCCAGGCACGATAGCGGTCCGCCCGGTGAGTTCCCGCGGGAGGGCCCCACCCAACTGCTGCAGCATGAGGTCGACTGCCTTTGGGGTTACCTTCAACAGTTTGGCGCCGAGCGGCACCGTCACCGGCGGGCGGGAGAGGAATAGATCGACCAATTCCGGCAGCTTCGAGTTGGAGCGGGTCTTGGCCATCACCTGCCTCATCAACTCACGTGCCAGGATCAGCCTCTCCAGATCCTTGTTCGCAATATCCAAGGCCTCCTCGACGACACTGCAAAAGCCATCGAGTTTCTCCTTCGCCCCTTCCCTGCCCTGTGGTCGGAACTTCGACTTCTTAAAGCCTGCCGCCAGCGGGAGAAGGTGGTTGGTCAGTCCTCGGGCTCTCAGAATAGAGGCAGCCATTGTCAGCCCAGCCACGGCAAGCGGGTATAGAGGTTAAGATCCAGCCAGCCATTCCATGCCACGGCCGCTGCGGCAACTGCCGGCCAATGGGAAGTCCGTTTGACGAGATCGAGCCACAGGTCTTCGGCTTCAGCCTCATCCTGATCCGGGTCATAGACCAGGTGCGACCGGCTCTTAGGCAGCGGAGTTTCACCTGCCAGTACCCGAGTGGTGCGATCCAACACAGCGTCGATTTCGGCAAAGTGTGCCTTCCACGGGTCTGCATCATCGGCGAAGGCCGGATAGGCCTCTTCATCATCCGGATCGGGCCGCTTGCGTCTCGTTGTCGTCGGCGCTTCCGAACCGATCCCGCCGACACCCCTCAGAGCCGCGAGTCCGTCGAAAGAAATCGGCCAAGGCGCTTTTCGGGCTATCGCAGTCCGCCGAGCTCTGACAGCTGCGGCTGCCCGTGTGAGCTCGTGAGTGGGATGGCGGACATCATTCCGGCATCATGGAGGACGAGATCGCCGACATCGACCAGATGACCATCGAGGATCAGGGCTCGGACGGCTTCGGTTAGATCGCAGCGAGACTGCCATCCAGCAGCCAGACCTGATGCCTCCAACCGGGCGTCAAAGCGGAGAATGGCGATCGTGAGCTGCTCCAGACGACCGGCGATGCTCTCCCATGGCAACTCCGGCACCGGAAGGGCAGGCGCGTCCAGACGCTCAAGATCGGTGAAGTTCATCGGATTGCCCCCTCGCTTGTCCGGGTAATCGGGGCACTTTGGGGGGCCAAGCCTCAGGCTGACCGGATGACGAGGTCAGCCAGCGGCGGGATCCTTGGTCGATGCCCGTTCAGTCCGAGCCGATCCCCGAGATAGTCGAAGAACGACAGCCGGAGCTTGCGGCAGGTCTTCGAAAGCCCCAGCATCACATCCCGTGCCACGCGCCCATCGGCGCTCATCGTGCCACCGGAGATCTTGCGCTTGATCACCCAGGCGCGCAGGTCGTTCTCGGACGCATTGGTGTGCAGCGGAATCTCCGGCCGCTCGAGCACCCGCAGCAGTTCGGCCTTGCGCCGCGCCAGCCGGGCCAGCCGCTCATCGAGTTCCTTGTAGCCCGTGCGCTGGCCAAAGATCCGGTCGAATTGGCGCCGGAAGGATGCCTCAGCGCCTGGTGTCGGGCTCTGCTTCCACAGCTTCAGGCCACGGTAAAAGCACCAGATGGTCTCACGGACCAGTTCCACCGCCTGGGCCTGCTTGGGCGAGGCCGGCATCAGCTTCTCGAGGTGGCGCTCGGCATGAACCCAGCACAGGGCGTGCGTGGCAACCCGGAACTGCCCGGCATCGTCGGAGACCACGACGGTGTTGTCCATCAGCCCGTGATGCCGGAGCGCCCCCCAGGTGGCGGCTTCATCCAGCAGCTGGCGCAGGGGCCGGTCGAAGATGTTGATCGAGCACCGCAGCAGATGCTCCAGCCAGTCCATCTGCGAGCTGAACACCTGGCCCTGGAGCTTCGTCAACCGGGCGATCACGGCGGCCTCGACCGGCTGCCGGCGCAGGTAGTCCAGCGCGGCCTCGTTGACGACATAGTCCTCGCAGTCGCCACGCAGCAGCGTCAGGAAGTTCAGGCGCGATTTCGACCGACTGGTGCGGAAGACGCAAAAGCGCTTGCCGCCGATCTGCGTGGTCACCGCGGGACGGCGGGCATGGCGTGCGCCGGTATCATCGACGGTGATGTAGGGCGAGGAGACCAGGCCCGCCTGCAGGATCGCGCGGTCCTCCTGCGCGAACGGCTCCAGATCCGAGGTGAGCAGGCGCACCACCTCGCGCTTGGAGATCGCCAGGCCGATGCCGTTGAGCAGATCGGTCAGGCGCTCAGTGGTCACCTGGCCCTGTGTGTGCAGGGCGAGGCAGAACCGCTTCACATTGGGCCCGAACCCGCCGGCGATGCCGGGCGGCAAGGGCGCGATGAGGGTCTGGCCCTGCGGTGTCACCCAGCGTTCCCGCTTGTAGCGCACCACCTCGGCGGCCAGAACCAGATCCCGCCGCACGACCGTCTTGTAGCCTTTGAAGCGCGAGCCAGCCGGAACCTCGGCCCGGATCGTTACTTCGCGGGTGACCTGATCCCGTTTGGCACCGCGCCCAGGGCGCCGACCCGGCTTGGTGGGCCGCGGCTGAGTGGCTTTCTCCATACCGGACGGTTTGAACGGTGGACGCGGTGGCAGGTTCTTGAGCCTTGCGATCTCGTCCTTCAGGGCCTGGTTGTTGGCGCGCAGGTTGCTGTTGTCGAGGCGCAGCCGCTCGACCTCATGCTCCAGTCGATCGATCTTGCCGGCCAGATCCGAGACCAGCTCGCGCAGGGCCATCGAGGACAGGGGCTTAGCGAAATCAGGAGGCGATCCCGTCATCCATGGATTGAATCACAGATACCGTTCCGAAGGAATCGTTGCCCCCCAAACTGCCCCGATTACCTTGTCCGGGTCTGTGGGGCATTCTGGGGGGCGACGCTCGAACCGTGGTGTGGGAAAGGTGCGAGACGGGGCAACGTTCGGCAGGCCGCGCCACTTCGCTCAACCTGCCTTCCGCTTGGCTAAAGTCACCGCCAGAGGATTGGGCTTCGCTTCACCGATGCGGTGGAGCGTGTTCCGATCCTGGTGGGCAAAAGGCACGTCCTGGCCATGCACCAGCAGCTCGGTATCGGTCACGTAGCTCCAGCTCCCGTCCGGATGGAAGGTGATCGTGATCCTGTAATGGTCCGTGCGGAAGGCCTGCTCCAGAAAGGTTGTCGAACAGATGCCATAGTCGGTCTGCCCGCGGGCTGCCATCACGACGATCTGGTCTGAATCGGGTGCCGCCTGGCCCGCCGCGATGGCGACTTGCCCGCGCGGGATGGCCACGGTCTGCATCACGAGGCCGGTGGCCGGCTCCCACAGCCAATAGCCGACCTGATCGTGGAAGGTGATGTCCTCTTCCTCGGTCGTGATGTGGATGTGGTAGCGCAGGCCGTAGAGCAATTGCGGCCCGTTCGCCTGCGGGTCGATCGCCTGGAAGTCGATGGTCTCGATAAACACGCGCCGTTCTGGACCGTCCGCCTTGGGGTTGAGGTCGACGCCCTTTTGCGCGCGCCAGCGCCCCGCCAGACGCCGCAGAGGTCCCAGATTGTTGAGCGTTTCCGGATCGACGTCGCTGGGTTCGGTGAAGACGTCCGTGAGGGCAGTCATAGGTGAAGGCGTCATGGCGGAACCATTTTGGTTACAGGTGGCGGGACAAGCGGACACCGACAACGATTGTCCGCCGGGGCGGCGACCATGCGGCGGTGTTCAAGGCGGCCTCAGGCTGTTCGGATGATGAGGTCGGCGAGCGGCGGGATTTTGGGCTGATCCGGGTTCAATCCAAGCCGATCCCCAAGATAGGTGAAGAACGACAGCCCAAGCTTGCGGCAGGTCTTCGAGAGCCCCAGCATGACATCTCGTGCCACGCGGCCATCCACACTCATGGTGCCGCCGGAGATCTTGCGCTTGGTCACCCAGGCCCGCAGGTCGTTCTCGGACACATTGGTGTGCAGCGGGATCTCCGGACGCTCGAGGACCCGCAGCAATTCGTTCTTCCTCCGCGAAAGGCGGGCCAGCAGTTCGTCGAGTTCCTTGTAGCCCGTGCGTTGGCCAAAGATCCGGTTGAACTGGCGCCGGAATAACGCCTCGGCGCCCGGTGTGGGGCTCTGCTTCCACAGCTTCAGGCCGCGGTAAAAACACCAGATGGTCTCACGGACCAATTCCACCGCTTTGGCCTGCTTGGGTGAGGCCGGCATCAGCTTCTGCAGGTGGCGCTCCGCATGGATCCAGCACAGCGCGTGTTGGGCAACGCGGAACTGGCCGGCATCGTCGGAGACCACGACCGTGTTGGCCATCAGCCCGTGATGCCGGATCGCGCCCCAGGTGGCGGCTTCGTTCAGCGCCTGAAGCAGGGTCCGGTCGAAGATGTTGATCGAGCACCGCAACAGATGCTGCCACCACGCCATCTGCGAAGAGAACACCTGGTCCGGATGCGCGGCGAGCCGGGCGATCACGGCGGCCTCGACCGGCTGCCGGCGTAGATAATCCAGAGCGGCCTCGTTGACGACATAGTCCTCGCAATCACCCCGCAGCAGCGACAGGAAGTTCAGGCGCGATTTCGACCGCCCGGTGCGGAAGGCACAAAAGCGCTCGCCGCCGATCTGCGTGGTCACAGCGGGACGGCGGGCATGGCGCGCGCCGGTGTCATCGACGGTGATGTACGGCGAGGAGACCAGGCCGGCTTCCAAGACCGCGTGGTCTTCCTGCGCGAAGGTCTCCAGATCGGTGGTCAGCAGGCGCACGACCTCGCGTTTGGAGATCGACAGGCCGATGCCGTTCAGCAGATCGGTCAGGCGCTCGGTGGTGACCTGGCCTTGCGTGTGCAGGGCCAGGCAGAACCGCCGCCCGCCGGGCCCGTGGCCGCCGGCGACCCCCGCCGGCATCGGCGCGATGATGGTCTGACTGTCGGGGGTCACCCAGCGTTCCCGCTTGTAGCGCACCACCTCGGCGGCCAACACGAGATCCCGCCGCACCACCGTCTTGTAGCCTTTGAAGCGCGAGCCGGGCGGCACCTCGGCCCGGATCGTGACCTCGCGCGTGACGCGATCCCTTTTGGAGCCGCGCCCAGGGCGCCGGCCCGGACCGGAAGGCTTTGGCTGGGTGGCCTTGTCCATGCCGGACGACTTGAACGGTGGCCGCGGCGGCAGGTTCTTGAGCCGGGCGATCTCGTCCTTCAAGGCTTGGTTGTCGAGGCGCAGATTGCCGTTGTCGCGGCGCAACTGCTCGACCTCCTGCTCCAGTCGATCGATCTTGCCGGCCAGGTCCGTGACCAGCCGGCGCAGGGCCGTCGAGGACAGGGGCTTAGCGAAATCAGGAGGCGATCCCGTCATCCATCGATTGAATCACAGATACCGCTTTGAAGGAATCGTTGGCCCCCCAAAATGCTCCGATTACCTTGTCCGGCAGCGCCTGAACGCCTGAGTTAAGTCATTGAGGCTCAATGTACTCGGGGCGGAAAGCGAAGCAATAGGGGATTTGTCTACTGGTTGTCTGATGCCGCATTCTCGGCGCGTTTTGGTATCGATCATGGCCCCTTATCGCTATCAAACCCGTTTTCATCGCTATCAAACCCGTTTTCGGGGCCCTTCGAGCCCTAGGAAGGCAAATATCCGCCGTTCAGCCCGCGTTCCAGGCCAAATCGCCCGGTTCATCCGGCCTCATCCTGGAGCTTCGGACTCTGGGGATCGCACCAAGGAACGTTCCCAAAAGAGCGCTAAGGCCGGACGGGCCGGCAACCATCTGCCATTCCGCGCCGTTCGCCTCCCCTCCCCTACGATCGATCAAACGCCCCTCGCTCGACGACATCAGTTCGATTGTTCTATGGTCTGCTCGGGTTTGAGCAGGGGGCAATTATCGTGGGTGGAGCGAGTATCTGGCACTGGATCGTGGTGCTGCTGTTCATTCCGTTGTTGGTGTTTCAGGTGCTGTTCGTCCTGCGCGCGCGGCAGTTCCTACAGGCCGCAGCACCCGCGGAACGGTTCTGGAACCCGAACTTCGTATGGGGCTGCATCGTCCCCTCCCTCACCGTGATCTGGGTGCCGCTGACGGTGTTCTCCCTCGAGCGGACGGCCCGCCGGGACAACAGGCTCCATAAGGCCCTTGGCGATCGGCTCCTGAAAGCGTGTGGGTGGTTCCTGAAGTATGGCTTCCTCACCATCCTGCTGCTGATTTTTCTCGAATCGTTCCTAGGCCTCACCCTCAGTCCCGTGGCTGGCGACATCGTAAGATGGGTCCTGGCGCTGGTGACTATCGCAACGATAGGCTCGGTGATCCCGTACACGATCCGGCTCAAGCGCCACCTCCCCGCTGAGGCCTCCGATGCCCCAACGCGCCACCCACAAGCGGCCGAACAAGCCGGGGATGTGTTCTCGATGGTGGAGCGCCTCGGCCATCTGAGAGACAAAGGCCTTCTCAGTGCCGAGGAATTTGAAGGCAAAAAGCGGGAGCTGCTGACCAGGATCTAAGGCCTTCCTAGCAGGATCGGCTCCCTGGCAGTGTCCCTCAGGGACTGCCCTCCCCTCTCGTTCCGGGTCCGTGGCACCCGACCGGCCCGCATGATAGGGCATGCTGATGCTTGAGCACTACATTGCCAAGTGGGGCCTCACGCCAGCCGGAGCTCCCATCGTCACGCACACCAGCCAGCTTCTGCCGGTCCTGTCCGACGGCCGACCGGCGATGCTGAAGGTCACGCACGCCGACGACGAGAGGCACGGACACCTGCTCATGCGGTGGTGGGCCGGACACGGCGCCGCCCAGGTGCTGGCTTACGACGATGGCGCGATCCTGCTTGAGCAGGCCACCGGACCACGCTCGCTGGTCACCTGGGCCAACGAGGGCTTGGACGCGGAGGCCACCCTGATCATCTGTGACGTGGCCCGCCAGCTCCACGCCCCGCGGGGCGCCCCTCCCCTCGGTCTGGTGCCGCTGACCACCTGGTTTCAGGCCCTCGCTCCTGCGGCCCAGGCGCATGGCGGCCTGCTCGTCCATGCCGCCAACGCGGCCGCCGACGTTCTGGCGTCGCAACGAGAGATCGTGCCCCTCCATGCTGACCTGCATCACGAGAACATCCTGGATTTCGGGGAGCGGGGTTGGCTGGCCATCGACCCAAAGCGGGTGATCGGCGAGCGGACCTTCGAGTACACCATCCTCTTCTGCGACCCGGATCTCGGCCTGCCCCATCTGACCATTGCCCGAAGGCCCGAAATTTTTGCCCGGCGTATCGAGGTCGTCAGCGAAGCCGCTGCCCTGGAGATGCGCCGCCTGCTCCTCTGGATTCTGGCCTGGGCCGGACTGTCAGGGGCCTGGCAAATCAACGACAACCTAGATCCTGGGATTGAGCTGCAGGTGGCCGAAATGGCGTGGAGCGCCCTGAATACCTGACGCGCACGGCGGGTCACCACGTCTCACCCGGATCCTCAAACTCCATCAACTCGCCGCCGATCCGGCGCAGCGCATCGTCGAGGGGTGATGATCGCCCTCGGCCAAAGCCTTTCGACCGAAGTTCCCTCCCCTGCCCGCGGGTGAGCCTGCGCTTCACCCGCCGCGTGGCCTCGATTGCCAGATACGCCAGTTCCTGATCCGGCATGCCGTCGAGGAGTTCGTCGATCGCGGGTCTGGTGGCCGTCGCGCTAAGAGCCCCTAAGGACACCAGCTTGCCTGCCCGGGTCTCCTCACGCACTGGCCTCGGCGGGGATGGCCGGCGGGCCGGTGTGGCAGGTGGCGGGGTCGCCCCGAACAGGTCCCCTTGTCGCTCATCGCGAACCGGGTTTCGCGCCATTCCCCCTCCAGCCCGTTTTCCTTCCATTAACCATAGTGGCCATCATGGCTTCGTCCATCAATCAGAACGGTAACGGTCCTGATGGCTGCCCGGAGGAGGATGCCCCTCCCCTACTGGCGGCCAGTCTCTTCGTCGGAGGGTGCCGGCAGGCCGGCTTCATGGTGCGGCGGCTCGTCCTTCGCAGGCCCATCGGCCACGGGCGTAAGCCCCCTCGCGGGCAGTCGCATGAGAAGGCTGCACAACCGAGCCAAGGTCGGGCGCAGGTCATGGCGGTGCACCACCATGTCGACCATGCCGTGATCCCTCAGGAACTCGGCTCTCTGAAATCCATCGGGCAAGTGCTCGCGGATCGTCTGGCCGATCACCCGTGGCCCAGCAAAGCCGATCAGGGCTCCTGGCTCGGCCAGATGGATGTCACCCAGCATCGCATAGGACGCCGTCACGCCGCCCGTGGTCGGATTGGTGAGAACCACGATATACGGGAGCTTTCGCTCGCGCAGCCGCTGGATGAGAACCGTGGTTCGCGCCATCTGCATGAGGGACAGGATGCCCTCCTGCATCCGGGCTCCTCCCGAGGCGGTGAACGCCACATAGGGCGTGGCTCGCTCGATCGCCGTTTCGGCACCCCGGATGAACGCCTCCCCGGCTGCCGCCCCGAGCGACCCGCCGATGAAATCGGGATCATGGGCCGCTACGGTCATCGGCAGACCTTCAACCGTTCCTGTGCCGACTTTGATCGCGTCCGGCAACCCAGTTTTCGTCCGGGCCTCTTTCAGGCGGTCAGTGTAGCGCTTGGTGTCCCGGAACTTCAGCGGGTCGGAGTCCACGTCCGGGACGGGCACATCCGTCCACTGGCCCCCATCAAAAGTCAGCGTCAGGCGCTGGATCGCTGACAGGCGCAGGTGGTGGCCAGAGCCGGGGATCACCCACTGGTTCGCCTCAACGTCCTTCTGGAACACCACCTGCCCAGAGTCCGGGCACTTGATCCAAAGGCTGTCTGTGTCAGGCGCATCCCGCTTGAACAGGGTTTTGATCTTTGGCGCGACATCGGTAATCCAGCTCACGCGGCGTTCCTTCCCCATCTGCCGGCGCGGCACAGACCATGGGAATGCAGCAGGAGTGCGACGTCAGACTGGGTGAATTGCCTGCGGCTGCTCAGCCACAGTTCACAAATCACAGGGGCTCGACCATAGTCCGGCCAGAAGAACGATCTTGACGTAGGGCAAACACCGTTGGCCAACTCGGCATCTCAGATCAGCCGCGCTAAGCAACTCGACGCACTGGCGGCCGTGCTGCCGATGGCGGCAGCTGATCGCTATGCCGAGATCCTGACCGATGCTGATGTCGCCACCCTGAAGCATCTCGCCGATACAGGTATGGGCGCCAATACTCTACGCGCCCTCGCCTCTGATCTCGCCTACCTCGAGGCTTGGTGCCGCGCTGCGACCGGGCGTCCGCTCCCCTGGCCGGCCCACCCTGAACTCGTTCTGAAATTCGTTGCCCATCACATGTGGGACCCAGAGCATAAAGCTGTCGATACAGCTCATGGCATGCCTGATGACGTGATCGAGGAACTCTGGGATCGCAAGGTCCTGAAAGTCCGAGGCCCTCACGCCCCGAAGACGGTCTCCCGGCGGCTCTCGAACTGGTCGACCCTGCACCAGTGGAAAGGCGTTGAAGGTCAGTTCGACGACCCGGGCATCAAAAAAGCCGTGCGTCTCGCCATGAAAGCGTCCGGGCGCACTCCCCAGCGCAAGAGCCGCAAGCCCGTCACCCGGGATGTTCTCGACCGGCTTTTGGCCACCTGCGGAGGCTCGAAGGCCATCGATCTTCGGGATCGGGCCATCCTCCTGATTGCATTCGCTGCCGGCGGACGGCGGCGCAGTGAGGTGGCAACCCTGAGGCACTCCCAAATCAGTGTTGTCGATCCGATCAAGCTCCGGCCAGCGGATCAGGCGTCTCCAACCGTGCCTTGTGTCCGCATTGCTCTCGGCCGTACGAAGACGACCACGGCAGGGCAGGGCGCCTTCGTCTTCGCCGCAGGACGGGCCGCTGTTGCCCTCCATGAGTGGATGCAGGCAGCTGGCGTGACGTCTGGTCCGATATTCCGCGAAGTGCGAAAGAACGGTTCTATCGGGATGAACCCGCTCACCCCGCAGTCGATCAACCTCATCTTAAAAAAGCGCTGCCAGATGGCGGGGCTCGATCCCACTGATTTCAGTGCGCACGGGCTGCGTTCGGGCTTTATGACTCAGGCAGGACGAGATGGGATTCCGCTTGTTGACGCTATGCGCCAGTCTGCCCACAAGTCGGTTCAGCAGGCAGCGGGATACTACGATGAGCAGGAGCATGCTCAAAGTATGTCCGTCCGAGTTGGACTGTAATGTTAGCTTGCTGGTGCGTCACTCAAAGTGCTGAACCTTTTGTGGTCAGCTGACCACAAAAGGTTCAGTCTTAACCGCCACTCAAACAGGCACGCCAATTTTCAGGAAGGGCAGGCGGCCTACCTTCTGCGGCAGATCACTTCTCAACTTTGCAGTCTCAATTCCGCGCTCTCAAACCTGTCCTGTTTGCCTTGCACTAGAGCATCGGACGGTTAAACGGACGCATAGCCGGCAGCCTTGAGGAAATTCCAGCATTCTCGCGGCTCAAACAAATCACAGATGTCCCCGAGCGCCCGCCAGAGTGTGTCGAACGTTCGGGCCTCAGCCTTACGCAGGTGTGCCTTGATCTTGGCGAAGGCCTGCTCAATCGGGTTCAAATCGGGCGAATAAGCCGGCAGAAACAGGAACCAGGCGCCTCGCTGTTTCAGACACTGGGCGGCCTTGTCGCTCTTGTGAACCGCCAGGTTGTCGAGGATCACCACGTCACCTTGGTGCAGGGTCGGGGCAAGCTGCGTCTCGATGTAAGCCTCGAACGCCAAGCGGGTCATCGGGCCATCGATGATCCACGGCGCACACAGTTCGTTGCACCGCAGCCCGGCCAGGAAGGTATGCGTCTTCCAGTGGCCGAAGGGCGCGCTCATGCGCAACCGCTGGCCTTTGCGCGAGCGCCCGCGCAGGCGGGTCATCTTGGTGTTGACGTAGGTCTCGTCCAGGAACACCAGCCGGTGCGGCTGTTGGCGCATGCGGGCCTGACGGTGTTCGCGCCAGACCCGCCGCTCATCCCGCACGTCGGCGCGTGCGCACTCCGCCGCCATCAGGGCTTTTTTTATAACTGAAGCCGCGCCGGCACAGGAAGCGCGAGAGCATCGCCGGGGCGGCCACGATCCCGTGCTCCTCCCGCAGGCGAGCGGCCAGTTCGGGCATGGTGATGGCGGGCTTGGCCTCGACGGTCTGGATCAGGAAGCTCTCGTAAGCCACCAGCTTGCCGCTTCCGGGCGGTCGGCCTTGGCGGGCCGGCGCCGGTGAGCCGGTGTCCCGCATTCGCCGCACCAGCTTGATGGCGAAGCTCTCGCTGACGTCAAAGTGTTCGGCGGCCGCCCGGCAGGGATGGCCCGCCTCGACAAAGTCAGCCACCCGCACCCGAAGATCGAGAGAATAGCAGTGACCCATGATCCACCTCCCGTTCCAGAGAGTGAATCACAGATCGCGCCAGCTCAAAACCCCAGGAGTCGGATTTCCTGTCCGGTGCTCTAAGCCATTGGCTGGAAGGCCCAAGTTGCACAAGACGGTGGTCAGCTGACCACAACCCGAAACATTTGTCGGCTTGATGTCGCGAACGCTAAGGCTTGCCACTTGCAAAGCCATTAAGCAAGCAGTTAGCACATAATAACAATACGTCGTCCACTTGCCGCCCTGTGGTCAGCTGACCACCAAATCAACTGTGAACGAACAAAGGAATGGGCCTGCCATTGCTAGCAAATCGCGATGGTGCGGCCGCTGTCTGGGCGGAATCGGTCTTCTGCGCCAAGCGTCCTGACAATATTCCAGTTGTCTCCGCCAGTGGTCAGCTGACCACGACTCAAAACCGCGAACGCATTAATCGGTTTTTAACGTCTGTCGGGCCTACTCACGGATGAAAGCAGTTCTTCACACTGCAGACCGTTACTCCGAAAGGCGAACCGTGGCCCAAGCGTTATTAAAGTCAGATCTCAAGACAGTTCTCGAAGACCTGATTGCCGAGCATGCCAGTGGTCTGTCAGAGAAGCTGAATGAGCAACGTTTGATGCTCTATCCCCCGACCGCACGCAAAACGTTGCGAAAATTTACGTCGGGTGAGGTAGCTCGCCTCGTAGGCATCAATGACAGCTATCTCCGGCGTCTTTCCCTGGAAGGGAAGGGGCCTGAACCTGAAATGGCGCCTAATGGCCGCAGACTCTACTCTCTTGAGGAGATCAATGCCCTGAGGTCCTACCTCGACGAAAGCGGCAAATCTGAACGCGGCTACGTCAAGCACCGCTCGGGAAGCGAGCACCTTCAGGTTATCTCCGTTGTGAACTTCAAAGGTGGAAGCGCCAAGACGACAACGGCTGCCCACTTGGCCCAGCATCTGGCCCTAAGCGGATACAGGGTTCTTGCAATTGATCTAGACCCCCAAGCGAGCCTGTCCGCCCTTCATGGCTTCCAACCGGAATTTGATGTCGGTGAGAACCAAACTTTATATGGAGCAATCCGGTACGGCGATGAGGTCAGAGATATCAGTGAGGTGATCCAGGAAACATACTTTCCTGGACTCCACATCATTCCCGGCAACCTCGAGCTTATGGAATTTGAGCACGAGACACCCAAGGCCTTGACGAGCCGAGATCCTAACCAACCGCTATTCTTTGCCCGCATGGGCATCGCCCTTGGTCCCGTTGCTGAGAACTATGATGTCGTGATTATCGACTGTCCGCCGCAACTCGGCTACCTCACACTGTCGGCTCTATGCGCCAGCACCGCGATGCTCGTCACAGTGCATCCACAAATGCTGGATGTCATGTCTATGTGTCAGTTTTTGACCATGACATCTGATCTTCTGAGCGTCGTCCGAAAGGCTGGGGCAACTCTCGAATACGACTGGTTGAAGTATCTCGTTACCCGTTATGAGCCCGGCGACGGACCACAGAATCAGATGGTTTCGTTCATGCGGGAGCGGTTTGGGGGACATGTCCTGAACTATCCGGTACTCAAGAGCACCGCGATTTCTGATGCCGGCATCACCAAGCAGACCCTCTATGAGGTTTCGCGCGAACAGTTCACCAAATCGACCTACGACAGAGCGTTCGAGTCCCTGAACAACGTCAATTCGGAAATTGAGAGCCTCATCACCAAGGCTTGGGGGAGAGCATAATGACCCGTAAGATCATCGCTAGTATGCTTTCCGGTGCGATCAACCCTCCCGGCACCCCAGAGAAGTCGCCCGAAGCCGACAATGTACAACAGCATCCCGCTTCACAGGCTCCGCGCAAGCGCTCGCCTCTTGCGCAAGGAGGGAGCATCGCCAGCAACAGCCCTGTTGGCGCGATCAACAAGGCTCTCGAGACTGTACTATCTGCGCAGGGGGACGTAAGCGAACTACGTGCTCAGCTTGCCTCTGGCCAAGCCATTGTCGAGCTAGATCCTGAATTCATTGAAGGCTCATTTGTTCGGGACCGCATGGATGGGTCCGATGTTGCCCATGAATCCCTCGTAGAAGCCATTAGAGCCCGTGGTCAGCAGGTTCCCATTCTCGTTCGGCCTCATCCGACCAAGCCCGGTCATTACCAAGTTGCATATGGTCACCGCCGACTGAGAGCTGTGACGCAACTCGGAGTAAAGGTCCGAGCAGTCGTTAAGGAAATGAGTGACGACGAACTCGTCGTCGCCCAAGGCCAAGAAAATAACGCGCGCCTCGATCTAACTTATATCGAGCAGGCAATGTTTGCCTTCCGCCTTGAGCAACGGGGGTTCTCGCGCTCCACCATCATCGAAGCTCTATCAATTGATAAATCCAATCTCGCCAAGCTGATCAGCGTCCCTAACAAGGTTCCACATGCGGTTATTGAGGCGATTGGTCATGCCCCTGGCATCGGACGAGGACGCTGGCTCGAACTGACGGACTTCTTCCAGATTCCGTCTAATGTGGAGCGGGCGCAATCAATCATCAGCCGTGATCAATTCAAGAGCGCGGAAAGCGCGGATCGTTTCCAGATCTTGTTGACAGACCTCTCCGAGGCTGCAGATTTCAAAGGACAGGAGGGTGGGGCAGGTGCTTCTACAAATACCCAGAATGGTCCTAGCTCACCTGTAGCAGCATCTAAGCCCGTACCTAGCTTCTGGAATGACCCTGCTGGCCGAAAGCTTGCTCGGATCGTCAAGGATCATAGGAGTTTCACTCTTAAGGTCGATCGGAAGCTTGCTCCTGATTTTGGTGAGTATCTAGTCTCAAAACTGGACGAACTTTACGCCAGCTTCCAGACTGAGAACCAGCAAAGCGGTGCCCACGGTGCCGTCCGGGAGGTGGTAGACTTTTGAAAGGGTGGCGTAGTCTCCGGGTGTTGCAACCCACACAGCGGGATTCGGGCGTTGGAGCGCTCCGGTCCCGCGGGAGACCACGCCATGACGGATCTTATCAGCAAGTCACATTCTGTGCATCCAACCGGTCAGCCTGAGGCCCGGCTTTTCGACACCTGGATCGACCCGATCGAGACGGGCGTGCGCGAGCGGGTCCGCGACTGGATCGAAGCCCTCATCGAGGCCGAACTGGAGGCCGCTCTCGGCCGCCCCCGCTACGGCCGGGCGGCGGGTGACGAACCTGCTGTCGGCACGCGCGGCTATCGCCATGGCCGCCGCTCGCGCACGCTCACCGGCACCTTCTGCCCGACCGAGATTGCGGTGCCGCGGGCCCGCCTGCCCACCCAGAACGGCGGCACCACCGAGTGGAGGAGTGCAGCCCTTCGGGCCTATCAGCGCCGCACGCAAGCCGCCGATGCCCTGATCGCGTCCGCTTATCTGTCGGGCACCAACACCCGGCGGGTGCGCCGGGCCCTGGCGGCCCTGTTCGGCGGAGCCGTCGGCAAGGACACGGTCAGCCGGGTCTGGCGCAAAGTGCAGGCCGACTGGCAGGCCTGGAACCAGCGCTCGCTCGCCGACGAGCCGATCGTGCGACTGATCCTCGACGGCACCGTGGTGCGGGTCCGGCTCGACAACAAAGCCACCTCGATCTCGCTGCTGGTGGTGATCGGCATCCGCGAGGATGGGCAAAAGATCTTGCTGTCGGTCAAGAACATGGGCGGCGAGACCACGGCGGCCTGGCGTGCGGTGCTCGACGACCTCGTGGCGCGCCAGTTGCGCCGGCCGGCCTTTGTCATCGTGGATGGCGCGCCTGGCCTGGAGCAGGCTTTGGCGGCGGTATGGGAGGGCGTTCCCCTGCAGCGCTGCACGGTGCACAAGCTCCGCAACCTGCTCGCCCATGCCCCCAAGCGCCTGTATGACGAGATCACGGCCGACTACACCGACATGATCTACGCCGCCACAGCCGAGGAGATCGAGGAGCGACGCAAGGCCTTCGTGAAGAAGTGGCGGCTGCGCCACGCCGCGGTGGCCGACAGCCTGGAGGAGGCGGGCGAGGCGCTGTTTGCGTTCACGAAGCTGCCGCCGTCGCAGTGGAAATCAGCGCGGACCACGAACGCCATTGAACGGCTGCATGAGGAATTCAAGCGGCGGATCAAGACCCAGACGGTGCTGCCCTCGGACGCGACGGCCGCTATGCTGTTCTGGGCTCTGCTCGCGTCCGGTCAGATCACCATGCGCAAGGTCGACGGCTGGAAGACGCTCCCACAAGCATCAGCCTCACAGGAGACGATTGACCTCGCTGCCTGACCCGATACCATCTTCATGCCGGAGATCATGCCATTCCAATTTCTACAGCCCTCGCGACGCTACCGTGCCCACGAATAGAGGCGAAGAGGGCAGAAACATACAATTCTGCCCTCATGCTCTTCTCTCGGGGCTCTTGGCCTCTCTTGGCTTCTCGGACTTGTCTCGCTCCGCAACGACCGGAGCCATCGCGTCGGGAGCGGGTTCTGGAGTTTGAGCGCCTCCTCTGTGGGAGCGTTGAGCTAGGCCTCATACTCCTCGAGCGTAGTCAGGATCACCGGCGCCGCTTTGGTGCCGATTGGCCAAACCAAATTGTTCGATTCCAACGTCAGGAATGAATAGAGCAGGGGTCACCTTCAATAGGATCAGCCTTCGTTCCACACTAGCCGGTCCATGGCCGGCAAATGCTAGCAAAGGCGGTAGTAGGGGAGGGCATGAGCTTGTAAGGACTGCTAGCCCCAGACGATATTCTGTACATAGTCAGAGGTTGCGTTCAATCGATCGTTTGAAGACGTATTTTAAGCAATCTCGTTAACCAGCGGGGGAGGGAGGACTTACCCAAAGCCCGCAAAAGTGCTTTGAAAACAAAGGGTTTGGCAGTTCCATTGATAACGTCAGACCCACACGTGCGTACGTGATCAGCTTCCGAGCGTCCAAGACACGATGCCGTACGGGAAATAGCGTGAATGCTTCTATCAAACCGTATTCAGAGCGGTAATCGCTTCCCCTGTTAAATTCAAAACAAGGAATATCAACAGCTTAGCATTTGCGAGAAAGCGTAGCGTTTAGGATCGGGGCTTAGCGACTGGCGATCCAATTCCGCGGGTCACCACTACCTCACGCATAGGATTGGACCAGGAGCTGATCTTGCAAGTTCCTAGCACTTGATCGCTCGAGGGAAGGGGAGGGGCCGCATCATTCCACCATCTCGGTATCGAACTCGACCAGGGTGCCCCGCAACTGTGATCGATCGTCCAGATTTCTCAAGCGAGCGATGAGCCGATCCAGCCGCGGCGTGAGAAAAATCAGGTAACGGCTCGGTTCTATGACCCTGTAGGTATGCGCCAGCCCAGCCGGGACAAAGACGGTGGTGCCGGCGGAAGCGTCTGCCTCACCGTGTTCGAACCGGAACCGGAGACATCCCTCCAGAACATGCCAGGCTTCATCATCGGAGTGGTGAATGTGCAGGTAGGATGGCCCAGAGTCGGTCCACTCGCGGATGACCAAGGTATCTCCAGCGGCTGAGACCGGCCCAAAGCCCGGAGTGACAAAGGTGGGCTCAAGCAGAACCGGTGAGGCTGTCATGAGGGTCCTCCAGCGGCGAGGCCAATCGCAGCAAGCGGCATACGCCCTTGTCTGCGACTGCATCATAGCTGGGTCGACCAACTGGATTCAGTGCGGTGCCTCACATCGGTCTGACTCACCTGGAGCAGGTTGTTCACCTCGCACGGTCTGTGGCTCAGACCGGATGCCTAATGAGTAAGCTTAAGCCCTATCGCGCGGCGGAGAAGGGGAGGGCAGGTCACAGGCGGCAAGCGGACCTTCATTCCGTAATGCTGTAGGGCAGTCCGTGACCGCCCTCATCGTCGTGCTCTTCGTGATCGCGGCGCTCGTCAAATACGTTTTCTTCCGATGAGGAGTATCATGATCCACAAGCCCCGTTGCCGAACCCAGGAGAATGACATGAGCAACACATTCGCATGCACCCGGCGTGCCTTCGTGGCCGGACTGGCAGGGGCCGTCCTCGCGAGCCCCCTGCGTGCCAGTGAAGGTTTGCCGAAGGTGGTCGTCACCAAGGATCCGAATTGCGGCTGTTGCAGCGGCTGGGCCGACCACCTCAAGCAGGCCGGCTTTCCGGTCGAGATCGCCGAGACCGCCGAGATCAGCCGTGTGAAGGCGCGATTGGGGGTGCCGCAGGCGCTCGCGTCCTGCCACACCGCCGAGGTCGGTGGCTACGTGATCGAGGGCCATGTGCCGGCCGCATCGATCAAGCGCCTGCTGGCCGAGAGGCCCCAGGCGGCCGGGCTGGCCGTTCCTGGGATGCCGGTTGGATCGCCGGGCATGGAGGTCGAGGGCATGGAGCCCGACACCTATGAGGTGGTCCTGTTCGGGCCGTCGGGCCAGCGCACCTTCGCGCGCTATCGCGGCGCCCAGGCGGCCTGACGAATTCCAGGCTGCCGGGAGAGCCGCGCAAGAAGAGGTCGAAGACCCGATTGGTTGGGGGCGAGCCGTACCACCGATGTCACCGACGCGCTCCGTTGAGCGCCTGAAGACAAGGAGGAGCCCACGATGTTGACCACACTGTCACACACAGCCGCCTTGGCCATGATGATTGCCGCCGGCATGACGGCCGCGGCCACCGCGCAGACCACCGCAGCCGACCCGCACCATCCCGGGATGACGCTCGCACAGGCGATGCAGCCGTCCGGTCCGATGGGATCGGGCATGATGAGCCAGGGCCAAGGGGCACAGTCCGGTCAGTCCACAACAATGCCACCCGCTCAATCCGGAATGATGTGCGGCATGATGCAGCCCGGGATGATGGGTCGCGGCATGATGGGCGTGCCCGCACCCGCGCCGATGAAGATCTTCTTTGCCTTTGCCGATGCGAACGGCGACGGCGGGCTCTCCTTTGACGAGGTGACGGCCATTCACAAGCGGATCTTCGACAGGATCGACGCCAACAAGGACGGCAAAGCGACACCCGAGGAAATCCAGGCCTTCATGCGGGAGTAGCCGAGCCCCACACCGCCGATCTCACGGCTACCACCTGCGGAGTAACGAGGCAGGCTCTCAAGGCTCTGGAACTATAACAGCTTCAGACAGGGCGCGCTCATGCGCGCCCTTTTTGTATCCGGGGCATACGTCTGGCACAGACCTCGGATTTTCGTAGCCGCACGATGAGTTCGAGATCGTCGCCGTGCTGGGGCTCCTCGCCTTGTTCACGCACATCCAAGCCTTCTGGGTGGCCGGGCTGTTGCTCGCTCTGATCGACATTCCCGATTTTGGCAATCCGCTGCGCAGGATTGCCGGTTCCCTTGAGAGGATCGCCGGCATCCCGCCCGGTAAGGGTGCTGACGAGCCCAATGGAAGCGCGGCCGACCACGCCCCGGGCGAAGGCTTGGCCGAAGTACCGAAAGTCGTTACTTTATCTCGCATGCCGAAGGACCAAGCCGATGCTTGAGCTTCTTCTCTGCTCCCTGCTGACAATCCTGCCGGACTACCTTTACCGCCGTTACGGACAGGGCAAGCGGATCGGCAAGGAAATCACCCTCTTCTCAGTATGGTTCGAGCTCCGGTGGGGTATCATCACCTGCCTGATGCTCACCATCGGGCTGATCACGGTGATCTTCTACAACCACCCGTCGACCACTAACGCCACGGCTTTCTTCCGCACAATCCCGATCCTGCCCGAGACCAACGGACGTGTGGCTGAGGTCAATCTTGGCGTAAGCGGCGAGATCAAGCAGGGCCAACCGATCTTCCGGCTCGACAGCTCGAAGCAGGAGGCAGCGGTGGAGACCGCCCGCCGCAAGATTGCTCAAGTGGACGCGGAGCTGGTGGCGGCACAGACCGATGTCGCGGCGGCCGAAGGCAAGATCCAGGAGGTCAGGAGCGCCCATCAGCAGGCCGTAGACGAGCTGGCAACCAAGCAAGAGATCTACCGGCGCAACCCGGGTGCCGTGGCCACACGGGACATCGAGAAGCTGCAGGTCGCCGTTCAGGGGCGCCAAGGCGGCATCGACGCCGCCGTTGCCGCCAAGGAGCAGGCGGAAACGCGGATCTCCACTTTGCTGCCGGCCGAGAAGGCCAGCGCCGAGGCCGAGCTGGCCCAGGCACAGGTGGACCTGGACAAGACCGTCATCCGAGCCGGTGTGGATGGGCGGGTGGAGCAGTTCACCTTGCGGGTGGGCGACATTGTCAACCCGCTTATGCGGCCAGCCGGCGTCCTGATCCCGGAGGGCGCCGGGCGCGGGCGACTGCAGGCTGGCTTTGGGCAGATTGAGGCGCAGGTCATGAAGGCTGGCATGGTTGCCGAGGCTACCTGTGCGTCGAAACCTTGGACGGTGATCCCTTTGGTGGTGACCGGGGTGCAGGATTTCATCGCCGCCGGCCAGATCCGCAGCGGCGAGCAGTTACTCGATCCACAGCTGGTCGTACGGCCGGGCACCATCTTGGTCCTTCTTGAGCCGCTGTACGAGGGTGGGCTCAACGGCATCACGCCGGGCAGCAGTTGCGTGTAAATGCCTATACCAGTAACTATGAACTGATCGCCTCGGGCACCATCGGCCCATTCCGACGCTTCGCCCTTCACGCGGTGGATACCGTTGGGCTCGTGCATGCCATGATCCTGCGCATTCAGGCGCTGGTGTATCCGATCCAAACCCTCGTGTTCGGCGGCGGACACTGAAGGAGATGGTTGAGGGAATGCCGTGGCCTCTGTCCCTTCGAGCGGGTCTTGGCTTGGTAGGATAGTAGCCTGAAAAGAGCATGAGGATCTGCGGGGCGGTCAGGCATCTGCCCGTCTGTGGTCCTTGTCATTGTCGTTCATCATTCCGGGATATCAGTGCTGTGGCCAGGACAAAGGATGGGAGGCACGCCGATTGCGCTTGGTTGGGTCTGTCCTGCATGGGACGTCATGTCAGCCAGAGCCGGATAACAACACTGACCGTTCCGGTGGTGCCCACACCTGCGGCCCAGAGGCCGACGAACCACAGCCATCGCCTGAGGCCGCAGCCCTGTTCGAGATCGTTGGTCATCAATGGTATCCCTCGTGTCCGGTCTTGCCGCGGAACACCCAGTACGAGTACCCGGTGTAGGCGAGGATGATCGGGATCAGCACGCTCGCACCCATCAGCATGAATAGCAGGCTCGACTCGGGTGCCGCGGCTTGGTGGATGGTGACCGCGTTCGGCACCACGTACGGGAACATGCTCACGCCCAATCCGACGAGGCAAAGGGCGAACAGCCCCAGCGTCAGCAGGAACGGCCAGTACTCCCAGCGGCGCACGAGGCCCACGAGCAACGTCCCTGAGCAGAGGCCGACCAGCAGCGGCACCTGGGCGGTGAACAGCACCTGCGGCCAGGCAAACCAGCGCTCGTAATAGGCGCCGCTGAGGAATGGCGTTGCCGCACTGACCAGACCGATGCAGACGATCAGCCCAAGAGCGAGCTTGCCGGCGAGGCGATAGCTGTGATCCTGGACGGCGCCCTCGGTCTTCATCACCAGCCAGGTCGCGCCGAGCAGGGCATAGCCGATCACGAGGCTGAACCCAACCAGCAGACTGAATGGTGTCAGCCAATCCCACCAGCCGCCGGCATAGGAGCGCCCCTCGACCACGATGCCCTGGAGCAGGGCGCCGAGCGTGATACCCTGCGCCAGGGTTGCGACGACGGAGCCCGTCGTAAAGGCGAAGTCCCAGTAGCGGCGATGGCCTGGATCGCGCCAGCGGAACTCGAACGCGACGCCGCGGAAGATCAGCGCCAGCACCATGGCAATGATCGGGGCGTAGAGGGCCGGCAGGATGATGGCGTAGGCGAGGGGGAAGGCTGCCATCAGGCCGCCGCCACCGAGCACCAGCCAGGTCTCGTTGCCGTCCCAGACCGGGGCGACCGAGTTCATGGCGCTGTCGCGCTCCGGTCCCGGCGCGAAGAACGGGAACAGGATGCCGATGCCGAGATCGAAGCCGTCCATCACCACGTAGGCAAAGACCGCGAAGGCGATGACGAAGGCCCAGAGCGTGGGAAGATCGAAAACAGGCATCATGATCTAAGCCTCCGCGCCGAGGGTGCGGGCCGGATCGACCGAGGGAGCCGGCGTGATACCGGCGGTGCGGATGGGATGGTCGGGGCCGGCTTCGGGCCCGGTCTCGCCCGGATGCGGAGCTTTGCCCATGAGCTTCAGGATGTACCCGGTGCCGGCCCCGAACACGATGAAATAGACGACGATGAAGGTGAGCAGCGAGGCCGCGACGGCCGGAGCCTCGAGCGGCGAGGCGGATGCCGCCGTCTTGAGCAGACCATAGACGGTGAAGGGCTGCCGCCCGACCTCCGTCGTGACCCAGCCGGCGATCACGGCCACGAAGCCCGACGGTCCCATGAAGAGCGCGAGCCGGTGCAGCAGGGGCCAGTCGTAGAGCCTGCCGCGCAGGCGAGCCCAAAGGCCGAGCATCCCGAGAGCGAGCATCGCGAAGCCGATCGCCACCATGATGCGGAAGGACCAGAACACCACGGGCACGTAAGGCCAGTTCGCACGGTCGACCGTGTCGAGCCCGTTCAAGGGGGCGTTCGGATCGTGCTTGAGGATGAGCGAGGAGGCCTTCGGGATCTCGACGGCATGGCGCACCGTGCCGGCCTCCTGATCAGGGATGCCGAACAGGATCAGGGGCGCACCCTCGGGATGGCTCTGGAAGTGTCCCTCCATCGCCATGACCTTGGCGGGCTGGTGCTCCAGGGTGTTGAGGCCGTGCATGTCGCCGGCGAAGATCTGGAGCGGTGCGACGACCGCTACCATGCCCATGGCCATCGAGAACATCACCCGGGCGCCCTTGTTGGCGCGCTCGCGCAGGAGATGCCAGGCACCGACACCGCCAACGACTAGAGCCGTCGTGAGGTAGGCGGCGAACACCGTGTGCACCAGGCGATAGGGGAACGACGGGTTGAAGATGATCGCCCACCAGTCCTGGGGCACGAACTGTCCGGCCTCGTTGATCCCGTAGCCGACCGGAGTCTGCATCCAGGAATTGGCGGAGAGGATCCAGAAGGCCGAGATGAAGGTGCCGACAGCGACCGCAAGCGTCGCGGCGAAGTGCAGCTTGCGTCCGACGCGCCCCATGCCGAACAGCATGATGCCGAGGAAGCCGGCCTCCAGGAAGAAGGCGGTCATGACCTCGTAGGCCATCAGCGGGCCGATGACCGGCCCGGCCTTGTCGGAGAACACGGCCCAGTTGGTGCCGAACTGGTAGGACATGACGATGCCCGAGACCACGCCCATGGCAAAAGCCAGGGCGAAGATCTTGAGCCAGTACTTGAACAGGTTGAGGTAGACCTCGCGCCCGGTCCACAGCCACAGCCCCTCCAGCACGGCGAGATAGCTCGCCAGCCCGATCGAAAACGACGGGAAGATGAAGTGGAACGAGACCGTGAACGCGAACTGGAAGCGCGCGAGCAGCAGCGCATCGAACTGGTCGAACATTTCTACTTGTCCTTGGCGTCGTCGCGGCGGCTCTTCTTCGATCCCGGCACGACGAAGAGGCGGTCCTTCATCTCGAGGATCTTCTGCACCTTCGAGCCCAGCGTCAGGAGCTGGACGAGACGCTCCGTATCGAGCCGCTGCACGTCGGCGTACCAGCCGGTGAGAAGCTCGAAGAGGTCGTGCATCTCGCGCATGCGCTCCTGGGCATGGCGCTCCTCGCTACTGGCGGGCTCCTGCATGAGCACCTCCCGAAGGAGCGTCATGGTCGGGTCGATCTCCCGCTTCTTGCGCTCCTCGACGAGGGTGCGGACGATCTGCCAGATGTCGTCGGGCGTGGCGAAGTAGTCGCGACGGTCGCCCGGCTTGTGCTGGAGCCGCACCAGGTTCCAGGCCTGCAGCTCCTTGAGGCCCATGCTGACATTGGAGCGGGACACGCCGAGCCGCTCGACGATGTCCTCGGCGTTCAGCGGCTCCTTTGAGAGGTAGAGCAGGGCGTAGATCTGCCCGACGGTGCGGTTGATGCCCCAGCGGGAGCCCATCTCGCCGAAGTGCAGCACGAAGGTTTGGACGATCGGAGGGAGATTCACGGGGCATCCTGTAATTTCAGAATTTTCTGAAATATCGGATGTCATTGATCGAAGTCAAGTCATGTGGCAGTTGTGCTGAAAGACAGGCCTCAGGTCTCTTCAAGGTCAACAGGCCCAAAAACTGTGTCGACTTCGACGGCGGCTTGGTGCGTCAGCACTGGACCCAAAGCGTGAGCAGGTAACTGCGCGGGACGCGACTGCCGAGCTTCAAAAGATAATCGCTTGCTGCGAAGCTGCTTTCCAATCTACCTGGTCTGTGGAACTGATTACGTTCTACAACGATCCCTGCGTCTACGCGGCATCTGCCTGGAGGCGATAGGTGAACCCATGCCGCCGGTTTGGGCCGCGGTGCGGGACACCGTTTCCTCCGTCGACGCACAGGCCGACTAGAATGAGGCGGCTGACGTCCAGGATAAGCAGACCGGATTGGGCCGTAGATAAGCCGTCCGGGCAACTCGGTGTCCAGTTCCGCTCTGTTCTGTCCCACCGGGATGGAAAGATCACCACCTAACATGATCGTGATTCTTCTCGCTCTAGCTTCTAAGGCATACAGGCGCGTCTTTCGACCTCAACAAGTGCAGGAGATTTACGTGACCGAGACCGCCCCTCACGTCACTGAGCCGACTCGACGCGATTTCTTGTTCGTTGCAACCGGCGCAGCCGCCGCTGTTGGCGGAGCCACCCTGGTGTGGCCCTTCGTCCAGTCCCTGGCGCCCGATGCGGCGACGGTGGCTGCCGGTGCTCCCGTCGAGGTTGATCTGGGACCCATTGCTGAAGGGCAACTCGTAAAGCTCTTCTGGCGCGGCAAATTGGTCTTCATCCGCCACCGCACGTCCGAGGAGATCAAGGCGGCTGAGGATGTTAACATCGCCTCCCTGCGCGACCCGCAGGCCGATTCCGAGCGCGTGAAGAACGGCAAGCCGCAGTGGCTCGTGGTTTACGGCAACTGCACCCACCTGGGCTGCGTGCCGCTCAGCAACCAAGGCGAGTATAAGGGTTGGTTCTGCCCCTGCCACGGCTCGGTGTTCGACACCTCGGGCCGCGTCCGCGGCGGACCGGCGCCGATCAATCTGCCGATCCCACCCTATTCCTTCGCATCTGACACAAAGGTGGTAATCGGCCAACGAGAGACGGCATGATTTTTGGGTAACGATGACGCTATCACACTAAGTCGTTCACAGTTCGGATTTGACCATTTCTGGCGGATGATTTGAACAACGGAAAGAGAACTGAACGATGCTGCGGGCTGGCGTATCCTCCCGCAGCCACCCTCGCTCTATCACCAAAGATAGCTGGAACGAGATCCTGCCTGTGCCCGGCCAGATAAGTTCTCATCTGGAGGATACCACATGGGCGGGCATGCAGCGCTACGAGCGTTTCAGGAAGGTTGGCGAAGCACTGGCGGGCTTGAGCAGCATCTTCCTTATCGCCAACCACGGCACCGGACGCGTCAAGAGCGACCTGACCGGAGATCGCCGCCGAAGGTGCGACAGCGATCTCTGCAATCGCTTCAGAGACCCCTGAGAGAGCCGAGGGTGCACTGGAGGCCCATGATCTAAGGACCGGCCACGCAGGCAAGATGGCCTTCGTCGATCTTCATCTGGTCGTGCCGGGCGCGATGTCGGTCTCGTTCGCTCATGACATCTGCGACC
Source organism: Microvirga mediterraneensis (assembly GCF_013520865.1). Lineage (NCBI taxonomy): Bacteria > Pseudomonadati > Pseudomonadota > Alphaproteobacteria > Hyphomicrobiales > Methylobacteriaceae > Microvirga > Microvirga mediterraneensis. Next base: position 68,756 of record NZ_JACDXJ010000002.1, on the reverse strand, counting down.
GCATCGAATGGACCCTCCGTAAAGAGGTCGAATATGCACTGATCACACTCCGTGTCGAGCCGGGGAACAAGGCCAAGCCCGCCGGAATTGTCGTGGTCTAGCTCGGGATAAAGCCAGTGCCTCGAATGTTGCTGCGGATCAGGGCGCTAACATCCATGCACTACTGCACGAATAGATGTTTAGCGGCGTGACCTGATTGCAGCAGAGGCAACGCCTCGCGTCGCCCTTTATCGTTCGATGACGACCGAACAGGCTGCGGGTGCAGCTCGAGATTTTTGATGCGCAGGCGTAATTTTCACAGTTAATTTGGCGCCACGCAGGGCAACCAAGCCGATCATGCCTGGCAACATGAAAGTGGGCGCACCTTACATCCGTACGGCCCCCTGTTCTCTTGTGGCGGAGCAAAGTAGACGGGATTAATTTCGTCTCGAGAGCGACTGTCCTTGGTTGAAAATGCGACTGTGTTATTGGAAGCAGATCTCGCCTGACTCCTCAGTGCAAAGACGCGGCTGATGGCATGATTGCCTGCATCGTCGCGTTAGCCCGTGTGCCAGATCTCAGATGGGAGCGACACTCGGTTTCAGGCGGGGGAGTGCCACAGGGACGATCTCTGCCGTTGTCTCGCCAGCAGCGCACCCGCCGGAGGCAATGGTTCCATGCTCGTGCTTGGTGCAGGGTGCAGGGTGCTCTCACCCAGTTGCCTTAAGGGGACTTTGCCGATCTGGCGTGTGGGCTTGCCTTTCGCCTTTACGGCAGACGCAAAGGGTTCGTCATGGTAGGGGTCGTCTACAACAGCATCACGCGGATCTTTTGGCTGGGCTGCTGCCATAAGGCTGCGCCGGCAACAGCCATCAATGCCTTTGGATTAAACCAACCCGCCTGTGCGAGGCACATATGAACAGATATTATTTTGCCGCCGACCGGCTATTCATACGAGCTTGCCTTACCTGCCCGTCTGAGTGAACAAGGACCTCAACCACATGAGACAGTCGGTTAGCCAAGTCAGCGGCTTCGGCCTTCTGACGCCGAGAGGCTTTCATGGCATGAAAACGCATGCGGTAGAGATCCGCCAGAATAGAACAAGCAGTTGCCAAACTGTCGGCGATCTCACCTGTCGGCGACGTCGCATCTAGGAAAGTCCGGCAACGGGCCGCGCTACGTTCGAGATCTCCTAGGGTATCGTTCAGATTATCCAAACTGACCCCACGTGCGAGCAAAGCATCGCTCGCTGGGAGACCAAGAAGTCCGGATAGAAGGTCTGCAACATGTACCAACGCAAGTCCATAGGCCTGAGCCTTCCTATTGCCTCCTTTGTCTATTTTGGCGCGAAGCCGGATGAGCAGTGATTTTGCCCGCGCGAGATCTCTCTCGACTGCATCACTGTCGTGATGTCCTGCCATCCATTTGCACATTTGCGTATCTATTGTTTGGGAATCAGCCCATCGGCTGAGGTCGCAAACATAAGGCATTCTAAGGTTCAGGCAAGGAACCAAGGGGGATGAGATCCCTTCTGCGACATCATGCTCGAAGTCCTCGGAACGCTCCAAAGTGACAGACCTGAACGCGACCGAATTACAGACTAAGCTGTGGCCGACGCCAGAGGACCTCCTATCAGCCCTAGCGTTTCTGTTCCCATCAACACGCGGCACCAGCGTGCTCGTGATCTCTAACGTCTAAGGGTTGCCTTGAGCGCGGTGGATCCTGCGTACCCTTACGATCCACCGCGGCGGCAGATCATTTTATCGACAAGTTGATGTAACGAGGCAGAGCTAATTGATGTTCACGTCCGGCCACAGCCATCTTGATCGATGACGTGGACGAGAGCGGAGCCCCGGTCCTGGTCGCATACCGGAGTTCCGGGGCAACCAACTGGACGACCGTGGTCGCTGTCCCGCTCTCTCGTCAATGCACCAGTCACGGGCGTCCCGCGGCAGATGGAGGGAATGGCGACCTTCCTCGATCCAGCCAGCGGCCTCGCCACACTGTTCACGACACGCCAGGTAGAGCAGCCGCTCTGATCGCTGTCGGATCAGGTCACGGGAGCGAACAAGAGGTCAGCGCAGTGTCCAGGCCATTGCTCGCCCTTCAGGAGGAGGAGTGGCAACGTATCGCCCGCGAGCTGCATGCCTCGACGGCGCAGCACCTCGTGGCGGCGAACCTCGGATTGTCGGGCCCTTAGGCCGGGGTCCGGCAGAGCCCTGCGGGCCGGAAGGTCCTGGCTGAGGTCGAGCCTCTGCTCACCGAGGCGCTGAGGGAGTTGCGCATCATCACCTGCCTGCTGCATCCACCGAACCTGGAGAAGGACTGACTCCAAGCCTCGGTGCGGGACTTTGCCGAAGGCTTCGTGGAGCGGACGGAGCTTGTCGCCCAAATCCGGATTCCGGAGGAGATCGACGAGCTGCCGCCGGACATGCAGCGGGCGGTCCTGCGCGTGGTGCAGGAGGCCCTCCCCAACGTGCATCGGCACGCCGGCGCCTCGCACGTGTCGGTCAATGCCCGAACCGTGTCCCGATATCTGGCCGTCGGCATCCGCGACAACGGACACGGCATGGCAACCTCGGCCCGGCCAGATGGAGCGATCCGGTTCGGCGGCGACCTGCGGATCCGACCGAGCCGGAGCGGCACCGGTATCGTCACAATGGTTCCGGCCCCAAGTGCCGGCCGGGCGCCGCTCCCTGCCGGACACTGCGGATGCCGTGACCGGCCAAGGCGGACGGCCGGGGCCTTCACCGAAGTTTAAGGGTCTGCCACCTGCTGTTTCAGGGTTTTGCAAATGGGTTTGCTCCCGGAGGGGCAAACCCCAAACCGTACAACGCCTCGAGACCATCCCGGAGCGCAAGGATCGCGCTGGGTTTGCTTATGCTTAATGGGGCAAAGCCCCGACCACCCTCCATCTTGATTGAAATGACATCTCGTCCAACATCGGCCTCCCTTGGTTGATTGCAGCATTCGGCCTGCTGCAACAGGTTGCCGGGTTGGTGCTATCGCTTGCCGTCTCAACCAAGTGGCATCGTAGGCGCGACGCCGCATGGGCCTCTGCCGGTTCGTCGTTATTCAACCAGGGGTTGGTCAATAGTGGATCAACGATGACCTTCCAGATTTTCTGGTCTGCGAGTAGGCTTGAAGAGCGTCGCTTGAGTGACCTTGACCCCGGGATTGCTGAATCCAACCGGGCGTCAACGAGCGATCAGACCAGGCGCGAACGCTGATCAGAGAGTGGAGATGACCAATGCTCATTGAGGCCGGACATTATGCCCTCGCGTTGGCTTTGAGCTTATCTTTGATCCAGATCATTGTGCCGCTCTGGGGTGCACGGGTCAACGATCCTGCCTTGATGGGGGTCGCGCCGGCAACCGCCCTCGCGGTGGCGGGCTGTGTTGCCTTTGCCTTCTTGGCGCTGACCACCGCTTATGTGACCTCCGACTTCTCGGTTCTGAACGTGGTCGCAAACTCCCACTCGACAAAGCCGATGATCTACAAAATCTCGGGGGTGTGGGGAAACCACGAGGGCTCGATGCTCCTCTGGGTTCTGATCCTGACCTTGTTCGGGGCCATTCTTGCTATGGCAAAGGATGCAGTGCCGCAGCGGCTTCGGGCCAATACGCTTGCCGTCCAAGCATCGATTACCCTGGCGTTTCTGCTCTACCTGCTCATCGTCTCAAACCCGTTCACGCGGGTCACTCCTGCTCCGCTCGAGGGGCAGGACCTGAACCCGCTGCTGCAGGATCTCGGGCTCGCGATTCATCCGCCGCTCCTCTACCTCGGCTATGTGGGCTTCTCGATTTCATTCGCCTTCGCCGTGGCAGCCCTGATCGGCGGGCGCATTGATGCGGTCTGGGCGAGAGTCGTGCGCCCCTGGACTCTCGGGGCCTGGATCTTCCTGACACTGGGCATCGCTATGGGCTCGTACTGGGCCTACTACGAACTCGGCTGGGGTGGCTGGTGGTTTTGGGATCCGGTGGAGAACGCTTCCTTCATGCCTTGGCTCGCTGGCACAGCCCTCCTGCATTCCACCGTGGTCATGGAGCGCCGGGATGCACTCAAAGTGTGGACAATCCTGCTCGCCATTCTCACTTTCTCCTTATCGCTGCTCGGAACGTTTTTGGTCCGATCCGGCATCCTAACGTCGGTGCACTCCTTCGCCGTTGATCCGGCCCGTGGTGTCTTTATTCTCGCCATTCTCATCGTCTTTATCGGCGGTTCGCTGGCCCTGTTCGCATGGCGTGCACCGCTCCTACGGCAGGGCGGCCTGTTCGCGCCGGTGTCGCGGGAGGGGGCGCTCGTGATGAACAATCTCTTCCTGGCGACTGCCTGCGCGACCGTCTTCATCGGCACGCTCTACCCGCTGGCCTTGGAGGCTCTGACCGGGGAAAAGATTTCGGTCGGAGCGCCCTTCTTCAACTTAACCTTTGTGCCACTTGTGGTTCCGCTTCTCCTGCTGTTGCCTCTCGGCCAGGCCCTAGCCTGGAAACGGGGCAACCTCCTTGGCACGACCCAACGCCTCTTCCTGGTGTTCGGCTTCACCTTGTTTGCCACTTTCGTTCTCTTTGCTCTCACGATCAAAGGGCCCGTTGCAGCGCCGCTCGGCGTTGGTCTCGGCGTGTTTCTGATCCTAGGTTCCCTCAATGAGATCGTGACGCGATCCTGGCGACGTGGTCAGCCGTTCAGCATTACGTTGCGCAAGGTGGCTGGCCTGCCGCGCTCGGCCTGGGGTATGGTGATGGCTCATGCTGGCGTTGGTCTAACTGTGATTGGCATCGCCGCGTCAGCCTGGGGCGTCGAGAATATAGCGACGATGCGCCTGGGTGAGCAGGTCAGAGTAGGGTCATATCACGCGCGTCTGGAGAGTGTTCAGCCGAGGACCGGCCCTAATTATCGCGAGGATGTGGCACGGCTGTCAGTAATTCGGGCTGACCGGGCCATTGGCACTGTCGAGACGATGAAGCGCGTCTATCCAGCCCGAGGCATGCCGACGACGGAAGCCGGCATTCTCACGATCGGGTTGAGCCAAATCTACATCAGTTTTGGTGACGTGCAGGCGGATGGTGCGATTGCCATCCGGCTTTACTACAAACCTCTGATCCTGCTCATCTGGCTTGGTGCGATTGTTATGGCTGCGGGCGGCACCTTGTCACTGAGTGACCGGCGCTTCCGCATCGGAGCGCCAGTGCAGGCGAGGATGGTGCCTGTTCCAGCCGAATAGATGCCGTGGCAGATCCTTCGAGTCGCCGGTTGGGTCAAGGTGAGACAGTTGCTGTCGTCCGGCTCTGTATGTCGATCAATCACGGCGGTCAGCCCCTCCGCAATCCAGAAGTGCGCGCATCGAACTTTGAGCAGGGGCGAGAGCAGATCGAGACAATGCTCAACAAACTGGCTTCCCTCTAGTTTTGCAGGAACATCTCCTGATCCGGCTCGGTCGGGGTGCGGCTCGCCACCGGGATGGCGTTGCCGAGGCCGTCCATGTTGTAGATGTCGTCGCGGAACTGCACCAAGCCGTCCGGGGTCGCCCAAGCCGTGATGTAGACCCAGTAGACATTGATCGCCTGCATGAGCCTAGCATCGATGCGGTCGCCGGACTTGAAGGTGGCGTCGATCTGCTCGCGGCTCCAGCCGGGGGTGTCCTTCAGCAGCCACTCGATGTAGTCACGCACATTCTGTACGCGGATGCAGCCGGACGACACGAAACGGAAATCGTCGCCGAAGATGCCTTTGGACGGAGTGTCATGCATATAGACTCCATCCTTATTCGGCATGTTAATGCGAACGAAGCCCATCGAGTTGATCTCACCGCCGGGATCTTGCTTGAACATATACCGAGTGGCTTCATTTGAGTTCCAGTTAATCTGCTCGGGTCTAATCTCCTGACCCTGACCGTTGATGATTCGGATCTTGTTTTCGGTCAGGTAGTTCGGCTCCTTCTGCATCTTCGGAATCAGGTCTTTCCGAATGATCGAAGCTGGAACCGTCCAGAACGGGTTGAAGTTCACTTCCGTGATCTTAACATTGATGATGGGCGACTGACGGTCGATCTTGCCGACGCCGGCCGCGTGACGGGTATGAACGACGCCGCCCTCCACCGTCTCCACGAGAGCCGCCGGGATGTTGGCGACCACGTACTTGTTGGGAAGTCCGGCGCCGCCGAGGGTGCGCAGGCGAGAGACGTTGATCTCAAGCTGACGGATGCGGACGTCGACCGGCACGTTCATGGCCGCCACCGTCGGGGCGGTCACAGTACCGGTGGAGCTGATGCCGTGGCGGGCTTGGAAGCGGCGGACGGCAGCCTCGACATAGGAATCGAAGATCGGCGACTCGCCGGCGGCCGGATCCAGGTCGCCCGTGACGATGAGGCGCTGGCGCAGGGCCATGACGGCCGGGCTCTTGGAGCCGACGCGCAGGCCCTGGACGCCCTGGACGGGCTGCCAGCCGCCGCGGGCCGCGATGTTGCGGTAGTACTCGATCATCTGCTCGGTGGCGGCGAGCGCCTCCGCGGACAGCATCGGGGTCGAGGTGCGCTGCACGCGGGTGCGGGACACGGCCTCGTAGTTCTGCGACCACTCGGCCTGGCTCTGGGCGAATTGCTGGGCCAGGGCTCCGGTAGCCGGCGTGAAGATCAGGGCGAGCGATCCAGTCAGGAGGGTACGGCGAGACAACATGAGCGCAAGCTCTTCCCGGTTAGGTATGGTCATGGCGGGAGCGGCGGACAGGCGCCCGCTCCCCCTTCTCCTGGCGATAAGTGCCGGGATAGGATTAAAGAACGGTATCGAAAACAGGGAACATCGGGTTCGTTGTATGGCAAATGGAACCGCCCGATCTCACTTCTGCGTGAGGAGCTTAGCTTGGTGCTCACGAACGCGGTCCGCCGTAGCGCATCGAGCGGAAAACTGGACCCGGTTTTTTGCTCACGTGGACCTTCGGTTCGGATCCAACGATTCGAACTTCAAGAAATGGAGCATCGTTGGATACTACAAACAGGAGCCCGCTTCTGGATCCAATACTCTAGCAGCCTGATGACCAGTCTTGTGGGTCACAGCCGGATTCTCCTCGCCCGGTGACCGAGAATTCTTCCCCGGTCCGGAAGCGCTCATCCTGTGCCTTCAGCAAATGCGGTTGCTCAGCGTCGAGCAACTTCGCAATAAGTTTATCTCGCAATTCAATCTGATGCCGTTGCTCGACACGATCCATCAGACCGCTGTCTGACACAGCGAGCAAATGCTCAAGCGGCCATAGAGATGGCTCAAGTGAAGCGATGCTATACCCGCCCCGGTGCAGGGATCAACCGCAGAACACCTGATCTACATGCTCATCTTGCAACACGTATCAGCGACGTCGATGGCCGATTGTGCAGACCAAAGAGCCTCTCCGGCGTGGTAGAGCCTCTACACGTGTTCCCGTCCATCCAGCGCCGATCATGTCGAGTCGTGTATCCTCGCCGAGTGCAGTGGCACCTCCCAGCGATGCTTGGGCATCTGTTGCAATGATAATGCGACCACCAGCGGAGATAACGTCGGATAGCCTGCGAAGAATTCCAATCCGATTTTCCACGTCTTCGACTGTGTTGATGCAGAGCACTTTATTGACAGGCTCGATGCCGCCGCTTAGGGCCTCCAGCGCTCCGTGACGCAGACTCAGCCGACCTAGAAGACATGCGGCGCGGTTGCGGCGGTACGCGATGGCGAGCTTCACCAACCAAGGATCGAAGCCAACAACCCTGCTTGCGCCGTAGGCCAGGCAGAGAGACAGCTCTAGCCCGGAACCGCATCCCAACACCAGAATTCGGTCACCGGGTTGAACGTCGAGAAGTGCTGTGAGCCAATAGTGCTGTTGCCATCTGAAGACACACGATGTTCTCTGTACAGAAATCCCAAGAAGGGTTCCGAGTTGCCCGGACAGACAATGTGAAGGTGCAGCGCGCGGGAAGTCGCTCATTGCATTTACACTCCGTCAAAAGCCGCAGCAGAATGGTGCACAATGATCTTCACGGACGGCCTTGTCCCCGATGTACCTGTATGCCGAAAGAAACCGGCGGTGAGTTCGGATCGGCCTCCGGCCTTGTGACCTCAACACGTGTTACTTGCCTATACGGCTCCTCCCGCAAATACCAGATTAAGTATTTTCCATGACTCAGACGAGCGGGGCGTCCGTTCAGAATGGCTCATACTCGCTTGATGGGACGACGCCGGGTGGACTCCCGCGCGACTAAGCAGCCATTTTCCCCTGCCAAGCTGTGACCTGGAACAGGTAAGAGCCGTTAAACCGCACGCCAACCGATGCAGCCCGATCCTCAAAGCCTGCCGGGGCTATGTCGGCATCATGGAGAGGCCGCTCAAACGTCCAGCCTTCTAAGTCGAGGAACCTGGGTACGGGCCAGTGTTCCGGCACAGCACAGAGAAGCTCAGGCCGCGGCCTGTTCCGGAACAGGTTATAGGTGCACTCGCGTGCGGATGGTCTAGCAGAAGCCAGCAACGACATGGACATCGCGGTAAGGTCCTTTGGAAGCCGTCACTCGTTTAAGTTGTTGATCCAGAACGGCTGTCGCAAGCCTTACCGGACCTTAATAATATTTTGTATCGTCCTCATGAGGTATACGAGGCAAGAAGTAATGCATTCCGGCACGGCCTTATCCTTGTCTGCACCAGCCGTCCGCAGATTGTACAGGAGCCGCAGGATCGTTCATTGAGGTCAGTCTCCATCGTCCCCATGTCAGGCGATGATGAACGACATTGCCATCACAGCCGGCGCTCTTAACCCACCCATTCTGATGGGCGCGGACGGCTCGTTCCGGCGAGTCGGGGTTGAGATCGAGTTCCTGGGCCCCACAGCCCGGGCTGCCGCGGAGGCCCTTGCGAATGATCTTGGCGGAAGCTGTGAGGCTGAGGACCCGCACGCTTTCAGGGTCACCGGCACCGGCCTGGGCGACCTGCTGATCGAAACCGACCTGCGGCACGTTCACCCTGACCGCCATCCGGAACTCGACCTTAGGCTGAACCGCCGCTTGGCGACATGGCTCGGCACAGTGACCGCACCGTTTGTCCCGCGCGAGCTCATCACCGCCCCCTTGCCCATCGCCCGGCTCTCGCAGATGGACATCGTCATAGCCAGCTTGCGGGCAGCGGGAGCGCATGGCCGCGGGGCCGTGCTCTGGGACTCGCTGGGCCTCCACTTCAACATCGATCCACCGCATCTTGATGCGACAACGGTAATGGCCTTTCTGAAGGCTTTTCTCCTGGTCGGCGACCGGCTGCGGCGGGAAATCGCGCACGGGAGCTTTCGTCATGCCCTCGTCCTACCGCCCGACTACCCGCAGGCCTACAAGCACCGCGTGCTTGATCCCACCTACTGGCCGCGCCTGCCGGAATTGACCGAAGATTATCTTGTGGCGAACCCGACCCGGAAGCGTGCGTTGGATCTTCTGCCCCTGCTAGCTCACTTCGATGAGGAGCGGGTGCGCTCTGTTCTGCCGCATGAGAAGATCGCATCCAGGCCGGTGTTTCATTACCGGCTGCCGCAGGCGCACCTGAGCGATCCTGCCTGGAGTATCATGCCGGACTGGCAGCGCTGGCTGAGCGTGGAGCGTCTAGCAGCGTGTACGGAAGGGCTTGCCGCATTGGGTAAGGCCGTTCTGAGCCGTGGGAGCGCATGACCAAGTTCGGCAGGGTTTCGTAAATGTGATTCGAGTCCACTGATAATCGCTCTTTGACCATCTGGCTCTTAATCGGAAGGTCCTGGGTACAGATTCCAGTGCGCTCACTAGCAGTATCGTAGGCTGATCGGCATTTACCCTTCTGTGACATGTCCATTCAGGTGGCCTGATGCTCCGGGTGGCGCTGGGATTTGCTTATGGTAGCTACCTGGCCGAAGCCGACGCGAGTGAGAGGCGGGGACTTAATTGTCTGCTCCGCTCGTCGGAGACGGGTTGGACACGGTTTATGCGGTGTATAGTGGCAAGACTGGATTCCTGATTTTACGAATGAGCTCGCCTACATCATGGGCTGCTGCGGCCAATAGAGATCAGGAACTCCCCTTAAGGATATGACCTGGATTCCCGGTCATTCTGTGAGAGGGTACATATCGCTGATCCTCAGGGGCGGGATCATGATGTGGATTGGGTCCACCAATGCATTGCGCTTCCGCAATCATCCCGTCCACCCACGACGCATCGAAGGATGATCCCATGTCTACCTCGCTCAGCGACACGACCATTCATCTGGTAAAGGCCACGGTCCCGGCCCTCCAGGAGCATGGCTTGGCGATCACGAAGCGCATGTACGAGCGCATGTTCCGGAACGAGGAGATCCGCGACCTCTTCAACCAGTCGCATCATGGCGAGACCGGATCCCAGCCGAAAGCCCTTGCCTCCGCTGTTCTCGCCTATGCGCAAAACATCGACAATCTTGGTGCGTTGGCACCCGCGGTGGAGCGGATCGCACAGAAGCACGTGGGGCTGAACATCCTGCCCGAGCACTACCCGCATGTGGCCGAGGCGCTGCTCGAGGCGATCAAGGACGTGCTTGGCGACCCCGCCACCGACGAGATCTTGGCCGCCTGGGGCGAGGCCTACTGGTTCCTGGCTCACGTGCTGATCGGGCGCGAGAAGGCTATCTACACCAGCCTGGCCACGGCACCCGGCGGCTGGAACGGCTGGCGCAATTTCCGGATCGAGAGCAAGCAGAAGGAGAGCGAGATCATCACCTCGTTCGTGCTCTGGCCCGAGGACGGCGGTCCCGTCCTGCGCCATCAGCCGGGGCAGTACCTGACCTTCTGGATCGATGTGCCGGGCCAGCATCCGCTCAAGCGCAATTACAGCATCTCCAGTGCGCCGAACGACCAGACCTACCGCATCTCGGTCAAGCGGGAGCCGCAGGGTGTCGCGTCCACCTGGCTGCACGACAAGGCCGAAGTTGGGACCATTCTTAAGGTTGCCCCGCCGGCCGGCGAGTTCTCCCTCAACGAGGAGTCGCCGCGCCCGGTTGTGCTCCTGAGCGGCGGCGTCGGGCTGACCCCGATGATGAGCATGCTGGAGACCATTGCAGCCAAGTACCCCAACAAGGCCGTCCATTACGTGCATGGCACGCTCAACGGCTCCACCCATGCCATGAAGGACCGCGTCCGCTCCCTGGCCGAGGCCCATCCTAACATCCGGGTCACGACCTTCTACGTCGAGCCTCGCCCGGCGGACCGTCAGGGAGAGGACTACGACCATGAGGGTCTGATCTCGGTGGACTGGGTGCGGGCCAACACGCTGCTGGACGAGGCCGGTTACTACCTGTGCGGCCCGCGGCCGTTCCTGCGGGCGTTCGTGGGCGGATTAGCCCTTGCTGGGGTCCGGTCAAATCGCATCCACTACGAGTTCTTCGGACCAGCCGACGAAATCCTGGCAGCGGCTTGAGCGGTTGGGCCCTCGACGGATCCAGTGGCGAATAAAACGAGGGCGGCTGGAGCCGTGCCTGCGGATCTTGAACAATTTAGGAATAGCAGCGCGGGTTGCCACGCGGATGAGCCCACGCTCTGGCCAGGCTAAGCGACCAGCCTTTTGAACCTCTGGCCAGCTCGCCCTTCTGGCAGCAGGCTCAGGCTGGGCCTGAGAGGCGTTCAGGATGGTAGACCGAAAGCTGTTGAGGCAAGCCTTGAGTGAACTCGTGATCCTGAAGAACCGAGGGCATGATCCCTCACGCTTCCTTGGGCAACTCGACGCGTCAGCCCTAGAGGAGTGGGCAGAGCGCCTCAGTGTCGATCCATTCAGACTTAATAAACTCGTTCTCGCCAAGGTCATGATCGCAAGCTACCACTTGCGCGAGGTCCCGCATCAGCCGCCAGCGGATTGATGATTCGCCTGGGGCCAATAGACAGATGTACTGCTTCCGGGCTCCTCGTCGAACACCTCTCAGGTTCACGACTTCCGTTTCGATGAAGTCAGAGCCGTGTTCCGATCAATTGCGAGCAGGGCAAGCAATTCACTGGGAACAGGAATAAGAAGCTCCCCTCGGGTGCGATTTCGCAGAACCTGTCCAATATGCTCGATGACATACTGGGGTAGGTGTGGCGTGCCTTGACTCTCCGTCCGGCTCTGCCGTCGGCTTTCATCTGCCCCCATAAGCAATTCTCCGTCGCCGTTGCTCGGCTGTTATGTCAGTGGCCGCAGACCGAACTCATAGCGATGGGATCGGGTTTCAGAGGTGCCGTGCGGCAAATAACTGCTCTCAGAAGGCGTCACTTTCCCGCCGCCTAGTCTTGACCTGAGGCTTTCCAAGTCCGATGGACAGTTGTCCCAAAATCAGGAAGTCTTGTTCGATCTCCTTTAACAAAACGGGCCTCTGGCTCCCCAGCAGTGCCCTGTCCAGGGATAGAGTGGCCGTGAGCCGTTCCTCACGACGCCCCGCATGATCTCACCAAGGCGGATGAAATCATGGACGCCAAATGCAAGCTCGACAGGTGGATCCAATAGTCGCAGCGCTCCGGGAGCTCGGCCTCTTGGAGAGAAGCGTCAGTCGTCGGACTTGCCCGCTGCTTTTCGAAGAGCCGGATTGATGGGGCAGTGCCAGACTGCGCCATCCACCTGAATATAGCTGAGAACGTCGTGGCCGATCCACAAGGTGACAGTCTCCTTTATCCTAGGACGGGGGTGTCCTCGGCGGCTCCTCGAGAGGCTGGGTCGTCGTTTTTTGAAGACAGCCTCGCGGCTATCACCAGATTGCACAGGCGCTCATGGTGATCTTTATATTGATTTCTCTCCTATACGGACCGCTTTGTTCCCGGTAACCGGATCCTCAGGCCTACCCGATTTGCTGCCGAATGACGCTGAGGGCTACCCCAGACAACTCTCATACGGCTGCCGCCACATAAGCAAGCGAAGTCTGTTTTGGTCATGCCGACCAACAATTCAAGTTGTTGAAGATGAGCTATCCGAAGAATACCAGGATTGCTCACGATCCATGTCCCTGTAGATCAATAGTCCAGAAATGATCGGTTCTGGTTGTCCGTATAGATGTCGTGCGGCTGGTCCTCGGGCTGGCCCGCGAGATAGAGCACGCTGGCCACATTGCCGGTGCGGGTCTCCGGCAGGATCTGGCGGGAAACGAAGGGGAACACGCTGCGGATCGTGACATCGATGCTGCGGCTGAAACGGTCCTCGAAGCTTGGCGAGGTGATGATGTTCATGACCACCTGACCGCCCGGCGCCACCGCCTTCCTGACGGCCGCGAAGGCCTCGCGGGTAATCAGGTCCGGCGGCAGGCTGATCCGGTTCGTGAAGGCATCGAGCACCACGACGTCATAGGTTTGGGTATTGCGACGCAGGAAGGCGCGGGCGGATTCCGGCACGAAGGTCTTGTTGGACGACAGGGGCTGGCGCAGGAAGTGCTCCTCGCTCACCTCCCGCAGCGCAGGGTCGATGTCCACGTAGGTGTAGGCATGGAAGCGATCCTCCAGGCCGATGGTGAATCCTCCCGCCCCGATCACCAGGATGCGGCGGGGACGATCGGTATCGAGCCCTCTGACGACCTCCTTCTCGATGAATTTCAGGTAGGCGAAGCGGGGCTCGGGGTGGGCCGCGATCTTGGAGGACGGGCTGTTGTTGATGACCAGGAGGGGGCTGTTCTCGGTCGGGTTCTCGACAATCCGCACCTCGCTATAGAGATTGTTGCTGACGATGCCATAGGCCTCCACCGCGGCGGGGCTGTTGACGGCAACGATGAAGAGCCCAAGGGCACTGGCTGTGAGCGCCAGCCTGCTGCGGCCCTCCATGTGCCAGCCGATGAGGGCGGCGAGCGCCACCAGGAGGCCGAGGGTCAACGCCACCGTGATGTGGACGCCGAAGAAGGTCATGAACACGAGGGTCGACACCACCGAGCCCAGGAAAGACCCCAGCGTGGACAGGAAGAGCATCAGCCCCGTGGAGCGGGGAAGGCTGCCACCGGTCGAGCAATAGGCGACCAGCGGGATGGTCTGACCGAGCAGATAGACCGGATAGACCAGGAACAGAGAGGTGTGAACCGCCGCCTGGACCAGACGATGAGTGAGGCCAAGGCCGTCGAGGATCTGGAAGAATGCGGACAGGAAGGGATGGGACAGCCCGAAGCTGAGGATGAGCGCGGCGATCAGCAGGTTCCGGATGAGCTGCCGGCGCACGCCGGCCTCATCGCCGGGGGCGAAACTCGCCCGGCCGCCAGCCTCGTATCCCAGCGCCAGGGGGAGCAGAACCGCAGCGATGACGATGGCCACCGTGTCGGTGGCGTTGCCCACATAAGGGGTGAGCTGTCGAATCGCGAGGAGTTCCACCGCGAGAACGGCATAACCCTCGATGGCAATGGCACTGAGAAGCAACGGGGAGGAGAACATGACGGGAAGAGCCATAGGAGAACAGAGTCCTCGGGTTTGAAACCACACAGAGGACGATTGGCAAACTAGGATCCTTGTACCGAGTGCGCAATATTAGTCACGACCCCGCATCCAAAGGCATGGCGCGACGAACGTGCTCACCCATCTGGATGGATACACTGGCAGCCCCGTTAGCTGGTGTAAAACCACATCGTGGCGACGAGGTCCGCACATTCTCGGTGACGCGAGGCAGCGGTCCCAGCCAAGTTTGATCGTTGTTTGGAGCTGGACCCCGGCTTGAGCCGTGAAATGCACCGCGCGCATGCCAAATTCGCGATGCGGCCGCAAGAGCGTCTGCTCTTTCCCCTCAAAATACTCTCACAACTCTATAGCGTTGCATCTCGGGTTCTAGTTCTCCGTTCGGGTCGGTCTTGATTTTACGACGGGTTGTTGCAAGCACCAACCAAGTGAAATCCACGACCCGATCTTCAGCGAGCAGACCAACTTGGATCCAAAGCAGTTGGTCGGGCTCAGATGCGCTGACGAGACCCTCGCTAGGGGACAGGCGGGTGTCGGCGCAACTCGATCTTCTACAATCTAGGCTGTGACGGAGATTGAATTATCGTTCTCCTGAACTAGAACCCTGACTGGACGTCAGCGCACAATGGCCCATAGCAACCCAGCGTTCTGACGTATTTGAGCAAGCAGACTTTGGTAAATCATCACCACCAAACTGAATCACCATCTCGGAACGGCACCGGACCGTCGGAGGAGTTCCTGCGCGCACGGCGACGCAAGAACCTTATAATTTTGGGTGTTTTGCTCGCTTTCGTCGCAGGCGTTACGACACTGACCTTCTTTCATGTTCCCAAGGAAGGTAGCCGTCAGACGCGCACAATTCCCTAGCCGAACCTACGGGTAGTAAAGCCAGCAAGTAGACAATACCCTCGGACTGCCTTCAACTCTGCCCGACGCCTGTGTCGATTTTACCCAGAATATGCTCTTGAACCTAAAGTAGCTAGAGCTTCTATCCTCGGACTATTCGCCGCTAACGCTCAGAGGATAGAGCTCGACGATGACTGACAGCTCAGGACAACCACGTGTTGACATGCTCTGCCCAGCATGCCGCATCGGCCGCATGATGAGCTGGCGTTTAGACCGTAAAACCGACTGCCACCTCGAATGTCGCAGTCTTCAAAGTCGGACCATTCGCTCGCAAGCAGATCTGGGCACTCCACCTTTCAAAGGGGCGCATATCTTAGCGGCAACCACGAGCCGCCTCTTCGAACAAACTGCCGTTTGAATCTCAGATGCACAGCTTGATCACTCTTCCGGAGCCCTCTCGGTTTGAACTGGTGCACGTTTCCAGTTCCAGTTTTGCGTGCCGTGGACCTCTACCCTCGTTTCGAGGAGACCGGAATTGTTGCATTTGCATTCAACGAGGAAGCGATGCCCCGACAGAGATCCACGAACATGAACAACAAAACCGGCAAATACGTGGGTAGCACCGTGAAAAATGATGAAGGCGGCCTCTGGGAAACGATCAAGGTCATCGTCCAGGCCCTGCTGATCGCGGTGGTGGTCCGCACCGTGCTGTTCCAGCCCTTCAACATCCCGTCGGGCTCCCTGATCCCGACCCTGCTGATCGGCGACTACCTGTTCGTCTCGAAGTATTCCTACGGCTATTCCAAGCACTCGATTCCCTTCAGCCCGGGCATCTTCTCCGGCCGCATCTTCGGCTCCGAGCCGAAGCGGGGCGAGATTGTCGTGTTCAAGCTGCCGAGAGATAATTCGACAGACTTCATCAAGCGCGTGGTCGGCCTGCCCGGCGACCGGATCCAGGTGATCAGCGGCGTCCTGCACATCAACGGTCAGCCGGTCCAGCGCGAGCGGGTGGAGGACTACAAGACCACTGACCTGTACGGCCGCACCATCAGCGTTCCGCAGTATCGGGAGACGCTGCCGGGCGGCGTGTCCCACTTCGTCATCGAGCGCGACGGCGACCGCGGCTACTGGGACAACACGAACGTCTACATCGTGCAGCCCGGCCATTTCTTCATGATGGGCGACAACCGGGACAACTCCACCGATTCCCGTGACGAGGCCAGCGTCGGTCAGGTGCCTTTCGAGAACCTGGTCGGACGCGCCGAAATCATCTTCTTCTCGATCGACGAGAGCGCATCCCTGTGGCGTCCGTGGGAATGGCCGCAGAAGATCCGCTGGAACCGTCTCTTCGAGGGGATCCGCTGACCCGTGGCTCAGGGTAAGATGGGACGCGCATACTCAGCCTTTGATCATAATGGGAGTGGTGGTAGGCTATAGCTCGTGCGGACTGGGCGTCGGTGGTCAAAAGCGCCCTTGGAGCTGCCATAGGCAGCGCTGTCGCTGGAGGATTGCTGCTGTATTACCGCCATCGGCGCCGCCGGCTTGCTCTGGCAACCTATATGGGCCTTCACTTGCGGCACTTCTCGAGGCTTACGCTGCCAAATGTGCGTAAGCCATCAGCGACGGAGCACGGGCGGCAGATGCAGAGGAGATGACAACCCAACCTCACATAATGCCTGAGCTGGCTCCCCCGTCAGCTCTACATCGAGACCACTCTTTAGTCGAGCAACGGCATCCTTAGAGGCTACGAATGCCTTCGAGGTATCGCTGCGTGGCGACAGCTGGGACAACTCGTTGTCGAGTGGAGGCTTATGCCCTGGGCTTGGAGTGCGCCGCTATCCATCTGAGCGCTCGGAGCTGGCAATGTTCGGCCCTGACTAAACGATGGCCTGCCAGATACCTGAGCATGAGCAAGACCAGCGTCAATTGACAAAGCCGCAAGAATCCCCGCCAACAAAAAAGTTGTGGCTCCCATAGCTATCTCCAGATGTTGCTAGCGTCCTTAGTGAGGCTGAATATTCGGAATTTGGGTTGAAGATCTGCGATCCGGCCGAGACCAGTCTCTTATCCAAATAGCCAAATGCGGCAGAACCATAGGGGCTGTGAGCCGCGCATTGATGAGGCGAAAGGTTGGCGCGCTTCTGATCACTTGCGCCCTCTACTTGAAGCCCAAAAGCGTATCCAGACCGCCTTCGAGCTTATCGCTGGCTCGACAAAGCGCTCGCTGATCACTACACAAGCCTTTTGTTAGCCGGCGACGTTTCTTGACGAGCCTTGATCGGGCTCTGCTTGAGCCTCTCTGACATCGGACGCTCGAATGCCCACCATTGCCACTGTAATCCGGATTTTCGGTGAAGTTGCTCTTCTCTTCTGGGGGATCGACATGGCTAAGGTCGGGATGCAGCGTGCATTCGGCAGTGATGTGCGCTGGATGATCACCAGTGGACTCAAGAACCGGCTCTGGGCGTTTACCTCTGGCGCTGCTGTGGGAGTTCTCCTTCCAAGCAGCACCGCTATTGCCCTCATGTTAGCGTCAGTCACGACGACCGGCCTGGCCGATCTTGTATTGGCCCTTGCCGTGATGCTCGGTGCCAACTTTGGTGCAACACTGATCCTGCAGATCGTGTCACTAGATGTTCTCTCAGCTTTTCCGTTCCTGATTTTCGGCGGCTTCATTGCCGTTCGACGAGGACCGTCGAGCCGCGTGCGGGACCTTGGCCAAGCAAGCATCGGCCTTGGTCTTATGTTATTGGCTCTAAAACTATTAGCCGGGACGATGGCACCTTCTGAGCTAACTTTGCTCCTGAAGAACGTGTTTGCCTCGTCGAACCGGGCACTGCTTGTCGTCTTGACTGGGGTATTTGCGTGGCTGGTTCATTCCAGCGTGGCGACTCTGTACCTGATCATGTCACTCACCACTGCAGGGGTGATCACCGGTGGCTCAGCTTTGGCGATGGTGCTGGGCGCGAACATTGGGGCAGCCTCGAATGTCCTTCGTCTCGGAACCGATCGCGACCCTTCTAGGCGTCGGCTCTCGATAGGGAACTTGGGCCTCTGCCTTTTCGGCAGCGCCGTCGCTCTTCCATTAATCGACCCCGTCACTCTGGCGTTGAGTGGACTGGAAGCACAACCAGCTCGGCTCATTGCGAACTTTCACACCTTCTTCAACATCTTCGTCGCAGTGGCTTCTATTCTGCTGCTTCCGTGGCTTGCCGTGTCTATTCAAAAGCTCTTTCCGGATCGCGTCAGGAAGCCAGCGGCAGGGGGCCGCAGTACCTTGATACGGAAGTTCTCAATACGCCGGCGTTGGCCCTGGCTAATACGGTTCGCGAAGTAGTACATCTAGCGGATGTAGTCGGGACCATGATAAAGTCGTCACAACACCTTTTCAAGGAAGGTGACCTCGCCTGTGTCTCGTCGGTCAAGAACACAGAGGAAGTGGTCGACAGCCTCCACGGTGCAATTGACCGCTACTTAAGCGCGATCAATCCTACGGCTCTCAGCGAGGACGAAACCAGGCGACTGTCCGACATCCTGATATTCGCGATTAATCTTGAACATATTGGCGATATTATCAACAAAAACCTGGCGGAGCTGGCTGCGAAGAGGATCAAGAACCAGCTATGGCTTCCGGAAGGGGCTTTGATCGAGATCACCCAAATGCATGAGAAACTGCTTGATCATCTTCATTTGGCGGTCTCTGTTCTGACGATCCAAGACGTTGGGGCCGCTCGACGGCTTGTGGCCGAAAAGGATCAGCTTCGGGAGCTTGAGCGGACGCTCACTCTACGACACTTTGAACAGCTACGGGCGGGCCAAATATCAGGTGACGTCAGTACCTTCCAGCTCGATGTTGTGCGCGACTTGAAGCGCATTGATGGTCATATCAGCGCCTTGGCGCGATCGCTCCTTGAACGGAGCGGTGGTCTCCGTCCAAGCCGTCTGGCATGACAGCACCCTGGCGCAGAAGCTCCTTGTAGGTTCGCTCGCCTCAATGAAGATCTTCCAGAGGCCGCCTGCCGCACACGTTTGTCGCCGACGAATTCGCCAGCCGGCATAGATCCGAGTAAGGCCACTCGGAGCACACCTTGCTGACCTTCAGGATGGAGGAATCGTCACGAAACCGGGAGAAGTGGATGCGTGTGATTGGGGATCATCAAATCTCGGGCAAGACCGCCGGTCGCCTCGTGCTCGTCGATTTGATCCGTGGCCTCGCGATTATCGGCGTCGTTGTCTACCACCTTGCGTGGGATCTTAGTTTTCTCGGCTTCGTCGGGCTAGACGTCGGCCGAGATCCCGCTTGGTCCATGTTTGCCCGCGTGCTGGCCGGGACTTTCGTAGGCCTTGTCGGCATCAACCTTGTCCTCGGCCACCATCAGGGCATCCGGTGGCAGCCATTCTGGAAGCGCATCGGCATTCTCACCATCGCTGCGGCAGCAATCACGGCCACGACCGTCCTGATCTTCCCTCAGGCCTTCATCTACTTCGGCATCCTCCATGCCATAGCGTTGTTCAGCATCGTGGCATTGCCTTTCCTTCGCGCTCCGACTTGGCTGCTCCTCGCTGCGGCCGCCGCGGTTTTCATTCTTCCAGATCTTGTCCAGTCCCCTGCGTTCAACAAGCGCTGGCTGGCCTGGATCGGTCTTGGCACATCGGTGCCGCCGTCCAACGATTTCGAGCCCTTGTTCCCCTGGTTTGGGCTGGTGCTCCTGGGGATGGGCGTCGGACGTGCCCTGCTTTGTCCTGCCATAGCCGCGAAACTTAGCTGGCAGCCGCAGGGTGGAATGGCCCGGGTGCTCGTAACGGCTGGGCGGTGGAGCCTAGTCATCTACCTTGTTCATCAGCCGATTCTGCTGGGAGCCCTTTACCCGGTGGCATGGCTGTGGCCCTCGCGGGTTGCCAATCAAGATGCACGCTTCCTTCAGGCATGCCGCGCCAGTTGCACCCGCACCGGAGAGAGGGAGGTAGTTTGTCAATCGGCCTGTGACTGCTCGGCGCGGGAGCTCAGGAGGGCTGGGCTCTGGCAAATTGCCGAGAGCCCTCAACTCACACCGGATCAGCAGGGCCAGATTAATCATGTTGCCCGGGCGTGCTTCGGAGCCGTGCCGCGCTCCGATCGCGACAGCAGCTCGGAGACCAAGTAGCTCTGCCCCAGGCTGGAGCGGAGCCTATGGCTCCGTAGGAGGTTAGTAGGGAGGATGCGCATCCTCCGGGTCGAGCCCTGACGTGATGATTGAGCAAAGAAAGAGGCTCCTGCCACCAGCCACCTCAAAGTTGAGGAAAGGGAACATCCGCCAATCCAGGAAATCTGCCTGCTGCCTAGAAGGAACAGGCTTCGCAAGATCATCATACACCTAACATTTTATGGAGTTTTGGACGCCGAGGGAATCAACACATCTATGCCAATAGCATTGCCCCCGTGCTGTTCAAGATGCGGATACCACTCCGTAAATCAGACACTCTGCCGGAGTCCAGAAATGGAAAGCTGCGAGTATTTGCTCCTTGGTTCCTGGAAAAACGCTTCGGCTGGCGGCTGGGGCGCTTCTCCTACTGGAAGGAAGATGATGGTCGCTAAAACAAGAGTGGATTTGAGCGAGGCTGTGGTCGCTTGGCACAGGGTGACACTGTGAAACTCTCTGGGTTTGGCGCCTTCATCGTGCGCCAAAGCACTGTCGAGGGCTTTAGCCCTTGGCAGACGATCATCATGGCAAGCCACAGGCTCGAGATTGCGGCCTGCCTTCGGAAGATCTGCTACGAGGCCTTAAACGAAAGAACCTCATCACTTTGCTGGCTCTGCTAACCTTTGTGGCTGGCGCTAGGCGAGCAAGCTGGCGCAATCGACCGGGCCGCCGCGGCTCCAAACACGAGGGTTCCCAGAAGATTTCAGTAGTCTGGCTGGCACTTGCCATCCTTCTCCCATACCTGACAGGCACCCTTCTTGGCGTCATTTCAACCGGAATGGCAATTCCATGAGTTAGCAAGTCCCTACGGCTGGATCTCTGCAAAGCAGCCGCAAAAGGCGCCGGCCAATCGCTTGAGCAGCGCCTTCCATGGTCCCGGTCATGGTACTGTTTCAGCGGTGCAGGGCTCGATTATTCCTGAACAGAGGGGGTCTCTCAGCTCAAGTCCCGTCGGTGGCTAGTGGGGATCCGTTGGACATCTGTGTCAATTTTTCCTCGTCACCCCCTTGAACCTCTAGCCACCTGAGCGTCTATCTTTGATTCGTCTAGCCCTGGCCTAGAGCAATGCGGATCCTGAGAACATGGTGATGATCAACCACCCGCAATCGAGGTCTGAGGGCCTGCTGTGCCCGATAGTCTAAATGGAGTCACTAAAATGATCACGCGGCGCAAGGCGCTTCAGCTCGCGGCAGTAGGAATGCTTGTTGCGCCGCCGAGCTGGGCTCAGAACGTGAATGCCCAGGACTTGGCTGAAGCAGGTCCGCTCGGTGACGTGGTACTGGGTTCGCCGGAAGCCAAGGTCACCATTATCGAATACGCGTCCCTGACATGCTCCCATTGTGGAGCCTTCCACAAAGAAACCTACCCACAACTCAAGAAGCGCTATATCGATACAGGGAAGGTGCGCTTCATTCTGCGTGAGTTCCCCCTCGACCCACTGGCCACAGCCGGGTTCATGCTGGCCCGCTGTGATGGCAACAGCAAGTACTATCCCATCACAGAGTTTCTGTTTGAGCAGCAACGCGCCTGGGCATATGTCGATAAACCTCTTGACGCACTCCAGCAAATGATGCGCCAAGCTGGCTTCTCAAAGGAGCGATTTGAGTCCTGCCTTCGCGACCAGAAGCTGCTGAGCGCTGTGAATGCTGTGAAACAGCTAGCTTCGGATACCTTCAAGGTCGACTCGACACCGACGTTCTTCATCAACGGACAGCGGCACCCGGGCAACCTGTCGATCCAAAAGCTTGAAACAATCATTGAGCCGATGCTGGGATCGTAATGGCGACAACGTCAGCAATCCCTGCTCCTTGTGGCATAGGCAACCGCTGCACTACGAGAACACCAGAAGCCCATGCTCGGTCCGCGTCTGAGCTCCCGCCAAGATTGCTCGGTCGTAGATCTGCATACGCCCGGTGGCGCTGCTATCCTTCAAGAAGGGCTTGGTGGCCGCGAGGAACTCATCCGCAACGTCCCAACGCTGGCGGAAGAAATCAAAGCCGCAGGGGGACCGACGCACGGGACAAATGTTGGCGCGACGAGGTCCTGCAATCCGTCATGAAACGCAATGCGGCGCCGGCACCGGTGCGCCCGCAGCAGGCGCCGGCCGCTCAGGCGGCTAACCTGCGAGAGGTTGGTTAAATGTTGATCGTTCAAGCTCCCGAGAAGAAACCCTCCGTCCATCAGCGGATCCTGCGTCAGTCGGCCATTGCGGGGGCGAGCATGATCGCCCTGTTCGGCGGCACCATCGGCCTGTGGGCGGCGACATCGACCCTGTCCGGCGCCGTCGTGGCCGGCGGACAGTTCGTGGTCGACACCAGCGTCAAGAAGGTGCAGCACTCCACCGGCGGCATCGTCGGTGAGCTGAAGGTCAAGGAGGGTGACCGCGTTTCCCAGGGCGATCTTCTGGTCCGCCTCGACGAGACGGTGACCCGCGCCAACATGCAGGTCGTGTCGAAGCAGCTCGATGAATATATCGGTCGCCAGGCCCGCCTGGAGGCAGAGCGCGACGGGGCTGCTGAGGTGCAGATGCCTCCGGAATTCGCCAGCCGTCTCAACGACCCGGCGGTTCAGAAGATCATGTCCTCCGAGCACACGCTGTTCACCGCCCGCCGCGCCTCCCGCGACGCGCAGAAGGATCAGCTCAAGAAGCGCATCACCCAGTCCCAGGACGAAATCCGGGGCCTGAGGGCGCAGCAGGCGGCGAAGGCCCGCGAGGCCGAGCTGATCGTGGACGAGCTGAAGGGCGTGCGTGACCTCTACCAGAAGAACCTGGTGCAGCTTCCGCGTTTGAATGCCCTCGAGCGCGATGCTGCCAGCATCGAAGGTCAGCGTGGCCAGCTCATCGCGGCGGTCGCCCAGGCTGAGAGCCGCATCGCCGAAACCGAGTTCCAGATCATCCAGATCGACGAGCAGATGCTGGCCGAAGCCGTTCAGGAACTGCGCGAGATTCAGGGCAAGGTCGCGGAATACACCGAGCGCCGCGTGGCCGCCGAGGACCAGCTCAAGCGCATCGACATCCGCGCTCCCAGCGACGGTTACGTCCATCAGCTCAACGTCCACACCATTGGCGGCGTGATCTCGCCGGCCGAGCCGGTGATGAACATCGTTCCGGTCAACGACAAGCTCGAGCTCGAAGCCAAGGTGCTCCCGAACGAGATCGATCAGGTGAAGATCGGTCAGAAGGCGACGGTGAAGGTCAACGCTTCCAATGCGCGCACGACCCCGGATCTGATAGGCTCCGTGAGCCGGGTTTCAGCCGACGTGTCGCGGGATCAGCAGACCGGCGCGACCTTCTACACGATCCGCATCGAGCTGCCGCAGCAAGAACTCAAGAAGCTGGAAAACCTGAAATTAATTGCAGGCATGCAGGCCGAGGTCTTCGTCGAAGTCAATGAGCGCACGCCGTTTGAATACTTCTTCAAGCCCATGCAGGAGCAGATCGCCCGCGCCTTCCGCGAGCACTGACAAACTCCAGCCGGGGGAATCGTAGGAAACCTAAGTGTCCAGACACGCTGTCAAACGAACGGAGCTGTGCCTCAGCCGATGCATCGGGTTGCCCATCTGAACATCCTCTGAAGCAGGTGGCCAGGAAACGAGCATGGCAGATTCAGAACAACTCCTAGTCGGGCTAGGCTACGCATCCTCGGACTAGGCATCACCAGCCGCGATCTACCCTGATGCTGCCGGGGGAAAGTTCCCTGGAAGACGGTGCGGCGTAGAATCGATGTTACAAACACCACATTCGGGAATGCCTGACCAACCTATCCGCCGCTTCCACCGACACGGCTCATCGTGAGGTCAAGATCAGCAATTTGTAAACCATACTCCCGCATACTTGGTCTATGAATGGTGACCTTATGCGTACTTACTTCAACATTGGACTTGCGCTTGCCCTTTGCTTTGCTTCTGACCAAGCGATTGCAGACCCAATTGCCCGGGGAAAGGCTGAACCTGCCATAAAAGCCTCAGCGGTACAGCAGCCCTCAATACAAGTCATCGGGCCAATCTCCCGACAGACGGATGCCTCTAGGATTGATCCTGCGAATGAGGCTGGTAGTTCCGCGATTCCCGTGCCTGCTCCGACTGCGCCCGTGTCCCAGGCTCCATCGAAGCCCCAGCCGCCTCTGCTCACAGCAACTGTCTCTCAGGACCCCCGTCCCACCTTTGCTCCGGATACCTTCATCAACACAATGCGGGCCGCTGGGCTTTACAAGCGTCTCGCCGACGAGGGGGGGTGGCCGACCTTGCCATCTGGCACCGAGTTGAAGATGGGAGACAAAGGGCCCATCGTTGTGACCCTGCGGCAACGCCTTGCGCGCGAAGGTGATCTTCCAGCGGATCAGGGCATAGGCAGTACCTTTGACGCTGAGGTGATGAAGGCCGTCAAACGCTTCCAGATGCGCCACGGCCTTCCGGAGTCCGGCGCCGTTCGCCGCAGGACCCTGGAAGCCTTAAACGTGCCAGCTCTCACGCGTCACCGACAGTTGGTTGCGTCGACCCAGCGGCTGATGGGATCACGCTTCCCATTCGGAGAACGCCATGTCGTCGTTAACATTCCCTCTGCAACGGTCGAGGCAGTCGAGAGCGGCCAGGTCGCGCGTCGCTACGTGGCCGTGGTCGGCAAGCCTGATCGCCCGTCTCCCGTCGTGGAAACCCGCATCACAGCCATCAATCTCAACCCAACATGGACCGTTCCGGTGTCCTTGATCAAGAAGGACATCATCCCGCAAGTGCGCAAGGACCCGGACTATCTCGCAAAGATGAAAATCCGGATCCTGGATGCAAAGGGACAGGAAGTTGATCCACGGACGCTGGATTGGACGACCAACAATGCCGTCAACTACACCTTACGGCAGGATCCTGGAGTCATGAATTCGCTCGGTCAAATTCGCATCGACATGCCAAACAAGGAGGCGGTGTTCCTGCATGACACGCCCTCAAAGCGGCTGTTCGCGCAAGACGCTCGCTTTTTTTCATCCGGATGCGTGCGTGTGGCCAACGTCCGTGATTTCGTTGAGTGGTTGCTGCGGGGTACGGCTGCACCAAACGGGGCGTGGACCCAGACCAGCATCGATGCCGCCATCGGCACAACAGCACGTCAGGACATCCGGCTTGAGAAGCCTGTTCCGGTCGCCTGGGTCTATCTTACAGGTTATGCCATGCCGGACGGTACGGCCCACTTCCGTGACGACATCTATGGCTTGGATACGCCGGAGGCCGACCCGGACCCGGAAGGGCAGGGTTTTGATGTGCCGGCAACGTCCTCGATCGTGCCGAGGCGTCTGTAAGCGGTGCATCGGTGGCGGATCCGTTGGATGGTATGGAACGTGGAGAGCACTCAACCGGGACAAGGGGGAGTATCGATGACGGACCCACGTGGGCTCGGGAACGAGTCACCTCAGGCTCTTGCCGCCAGTTCCGGCAAGCCGCGGGGGCGCCTTCTCTTGCTGTTGCCTATCCTCATCTTCTCGGTTCTGGCACTGGTTTTTCTGCTGAGGCTCGCATCCGGCGATCCTTCGAAGCTGCCCTCGGCGCTCATCGGCCGCCCTGTTCCGGAATTCAGTCTTGCCCCGTTATCTGGCCTGGTGGTTGAGGGAACACCGGTTCCAGGCTTATCCACGGCAGATCTGAAGGGGCAGGTGACGGTTGTGAACGTCTGGGCGTCGTGGTGTGTCCCTTGTCGTCAAGAGCATCCGGTGTTGATGGAATTGGCAAAGGAGTCGGGTCTCAGGGTGGTCGGTATCAATTACAAGGACAACTCGGATAACGCCCGTCGCTTTCTTGGGATGCTCGGCAACCCGTACGCTGCTGTCGGGGTCGACCAGGACGGGCGCACAGCCATCAATTGGGGAGTTTACGGTGTGCCGGAGACGTTCGTGGTCGACCCGGACGGAGTCGTCCGGTACAGGCATGTAGGACCAATCCTGCCCGAGCTGACCGAGGAGTTCAGGCAAAAGGTCAAGACGATCCGCTAGCAGTGTCCACTCTATTCCAGCGGTGTCCAGGGACGGGCAACGTGCGATGGGCGTTGTGCTCCAGCCTTATGGAACATCGGTGTGCCTGATCTAACCGACCGTAGGCAGCAGGACTCAAAGTCCAACAACCTCACACTGAACAAGGTGACGCTCGAGCGAACGGCCTGCGCCAGGACGGGTTCAGGATGGCGTACGGCAGGGCTCACGCTAAGGCTTCGGCTGTTGCTCTCGTATGGTTTCTAGTTCTTGCGTGGCGATATCGACCGCATATTCTGCCGCTTCCCGCATTTTGGGGTCGGTGCCGTAATCCAAGGCCACCGAAGCAAGAGCGATCATTCCCTCGTATTGGGCTATCAGCAGGCGCTTGAAATCAGCGTCCGGATCACCGCTGAGATCGGAATCAAGGCTCCTCTTGAGCTGTTCAGCAGCCGCTTTGTAGGCGTCGACTGCTCTCGCGACATCGCTACGCGGTAGTAACTTCGGCATGTCGTTGTCTGGGGCCGACTGGTGCAGGGTGCTGGGTGGCGCACGGTCATCTCCCGGAAGCTTAGGCGCCGGTTGGTCACCCCTCTCCCTCACTGGAGGATCATTGACGGGCTGGGCGAACGCAATCCCAGCCCCTTCTGACACCATGATGGCTCCGGCCGCAATAAGGGTAACCATAACCTTCATCTGCATCTCCATTTACCGCACGACACCGATGGAACGCGAAAAGAGACCGTATGGAACTTTGTCGAAATATGTTCTCCGGCCGGGGCTCGAAGCCTTCAGAACACACATGTCACGCCATTGGTCCCACTATCGGCCACACATTATCTGGGCGAAAGGGCGGCCCGACTCTGGTTGGCCGCGCTGCCTCCCCTTAGAGGATCTGTATGGCTCGAAGGGGCCCCTGACCCTGGCTCCTCCCAACCATGCTGTGCTCTGCGAAGCCAGTTGGTAACAGGACCGCTTTGAACCCGCGCCACATCAACCGCCGGCAGACGTTGACGGGGCAAGGATAAAGTCCAGGTGCCATTCCATCGGTATCCCTCAGGCGACCCCGTCAAACTGGTACACCTACCGTCCGACCAAAAAGGCAGCCTCCTCGAAAGTGGGCGTCCTCAACCAACCCCATGTCCGCCGTAGCCCCACACGTAGATGGCGGCGAAGAGGAAGAGCCACACCACGTCGACGAAGTGCCAGTACCAGGCCGCAAACTCGAAACCGAGGTGCTGCTTGGGCGTGAAGTCGCCGCGATAGGCGCGCAGCAGGCAGACGGCCAGAAAGATCGTGCCGATGATCACGTGAGCGCCGTGGAAGCCCGTCGCCATGAAGAAGGTGGCGCCGTAGATGTTGCCCTTGAAGCCGAAGGCGGCGTGGCTGTACTCGTAGGCCTGCACGAAGCTGAACACGATGCCGAGGATCACCGTGAGCCACAGGCCCGCCTTGAGGCCCTGACGGTCATTGTGCAGGAGCGCGTGGTGCGCCCAGGTGACCGTAGTGCCGGAGGTGAGCAGGATCAGGGTGTTGAGGAGCGGCAGGGGCCAGGGATCGAAGGTCTCGATGCCCTTGGGCGGCCACACGCCGCCGAGCGCCTCGACGCGCGAATAGAGCTGCGGGTCGCCGGCCTAGAGGGCGGCGTCGAAATAGGCCCAGAACCAGGCGGCGAAGAACATCACCTCGGAGGCGATGAACATAATCATGCCGTAGCGGTGGTGAAGCTGGACCACGCGGGTGTGGAAGCCGGTATTGGCCTCCTTCACCACGTCGGTCCACCAGCTCAGCATGGTGTAGAGCACGCCGATGATGCCCGCGCCGAAGATGAAGGGGCCGAGATGCATCCCGGCGATGGCGATGTCCTTCCCCCAGGTCACGAATCCCGCCGCCAGCAGGAAGGCGCTGACCGCGCCGATGAGCGGCCACGGGCTCGGTTCAAGAATGTGGTAGTCGTGGTTCTTGGCGTGGGCCTCAGCCATTTCGTGTCGTCTCCGTACCTCGAATGTGAACTCGCTTTAAGACGGCTCGTCAGAACGGAGCCTCAGCTGCCGTGTGGTCAACGCGAGAGCCAGCATCCGTATCCCGCGGCGGCCCCGTCCCCTGGAGTGGCAGGAAGCCAAGGTACCGTTGCTGCCTGAGGATCGGCTGGTTCGAGCACACCAATCGATAACCCTCCTTTGCAGATCATTGCCTCCTCATCAGCCGCTTTGCTCGGCTCATGGCATCAAAATCTCGCCGTCTGTCTCAAGAGGAACAGGAAGTGGGCTAGGCTGGGCTTTGTCGTTCCCTAATTTGGGTAGCAGAGGGGCCGGTGGGCTCAAGGTTGGTTTCCGGATCGGCGAAGCCGCTGTTTGGGTCAGCCTATCAAACACCACCACTCGCGTGCCGACTGGGGTCCGGCGGGCAAGGTCAATGATATCCTCGTTGAACATGCGAAAGCACCCCGATGAGACCGCACGACCGATGGATCCCGGTTCATTCGTGCCATGAATTCGGTAGAGCGTCTCACCCAGGTAAATGGCACGAGCCCCAAGAGGGTTTTTAGGCCCCCCCTGCATGAAGGCGGGCAGCCGCGGATCGCGCTGACGCATTTCTTTTGGGGGGCGCCAATCCGGCCAGGAGGCCTTTCGGCTGACGGGCAGTTCCCCCGTCCAAGTAAAGCCCTGCCGTCCGACACCGATCGGGTACTGAACGGCGCGTGTCGGAGACAACACCCGAAGAAGCCGACGCCCCCGAGTGTCCACCAGGATAGTGCCGGCTTCGTAGGAGGATGCAAATGGCACCACGACTCGCGACAAATGGGAGGGCCGACGCCGGATCTCAGAAGGTGGCGCGGGATCAGGAGCCGGTGCACCGATACTTGCGTCTGGAGGGTGCTGGGTTGCAAGCGCGGGCGCGCACAGCACAAAGACCGCAGTGATCAGACTTGTGCACGCGATAGCAATCTCGGAACGCCAGCCGTACGGGTGCCAATTTCTCTTTGAGATGGTCATGCTTGGAAGCTCAAACTTGTGGTGTGACGACGTGTGAGGAGACTCCGCCGATCCAGCGCGGCACCCGGCGGGCATAATCTTCGTAGGCAGCACCGAAGGTGGCTCGGAGCACACGTTCCTCAATGCGAACCTGTGACCGGATCGCCAGCAGCGCGACGGCTGTAACGGCGAATTGAACCGGATCAGGAAACACGAGCAGCAGTCCGAGAAACACGGCGCCTTGGCCGACAAACACAGGATTCCGCGACCAATTGAACGGTCCCGTCACAACGAGCTGTCCTTGCTGGCCTTCAGCAGCACCGATCCGCCACGCCGATCCCATGTGGTACTGCGATGCAAGGGCGAAGCTAGCTCCCGCAGCGATCAGCACCACGCCCAGGATTGAGACACCGCCGCTGTGGAATCGAAGGCCGCCCAAGGGCAGTCCACTCACTCCTCCTAGCCCCAGCCGATAGGCAGGCCAGAGGAGGGCGCTGAGGAACGCCGTCCGGAAGGCGAAACCGGTCCAGCGCTGCCGCCGATCGCCGGTTCCGAGGAGCCAGACAGAGCGTCTCAGGGTTCGCGCGGCGACAGCGGACAGGATCAGGAAGCCGGCTACGTAGAGACAGACCAGCAGATATGCACCAACTCCGATCATTGTCGCCCCTTGGCATGGGTACGGCCGGTGCCATTACGCAGCAGCTTGGCCGGAGAAGGAAGGCTGACAGCGCAACCTGGTCGCAGCTTCTGATCTATCACCCGCATTGTTTCCCCCAATCCATCGGCTCCTGTCGGTGGTGCCGGCTGACGCCGGGCGGCCCGCCAAGAGCTCGGCAATTCAATGTGACACTCACCTGTCGACGAGGTCGCCTTTATGCCAAGAGCCAAGCGTGAGCGACCTCGGGTTACGGCTTGGCGACAAGGAGTGGCTCAAGGATCTTTTCGAACCGATCCAGTGACAGTGCTCCAACCTCCTTGCGGCCGTTGATGAAGAAGGTCGGGGTCGAGTCCACCTTGAACGACTGGGTTGCCCGGTCGGCAATCTGCCGGATCCCGTTATAGATCTTCTCATCGCGCAGACAGGACTCGACAGTCTCTCGTCCCATTCCGGCCTGCCGCATCACCTGGACGAGAGCGTCATAGGGTTTGTCGGCATGGTTCCAGGCCTCACCAGTCTGATAGAGCATGTCAACGACGGGGTACCACTTGTCCTCGCCGGCGCAGCGAGCGAGCATGAACCCTGCCGTGGCCAGTGGATCGAGCGGGAACTCCCGGACAATAAAACGGACTTTACCGGTATCGACGTATTTTGCCTTGAAGCTCGGCCACGTGGTTTTGTGAAAGTTCCGGCAATGATGGCAGGTCAGCGAAGCGTATTCGATCACCGTCACGGGGGCATCCGGGTTGCCTATAACCTTGTCAGGCAAAGGACCGGGTTGGAGCAACTCAGCCTGATCGACCGTCTCCTGGGCCGACAAACTGCCTCGGACGAACACAAGGCTCGTTGCGAGACTGCCCACCATGAAATGACGGCGATGCACCACAGACCCTCCTACTCCGACTCAAAGGCCTGCAGCCTAGGACCTCAAGCCACTAGAGGGTCAAGAGGCAGCTATGGTTTTTTGGTTTTGCGGAAAAGGTGCCCCCTATAAGCAAGGCTTCAAAGGGATGCTCAGAACCTGAACGGAGGGGAGGAGCTATCGATCATGGGCCTGCCGTGACGATAGGGAACCTGTGCGAGTGGCTGCGGCTGGCTTGGCTGTTGGCTGCCGATGGGCTGGCCTGAGAGGGAGCAAATTTTTTAGATTTTTCCTCTTGAACCTCAAGTGGCTCGAGGTTGTACACAGGCTCAAACTGTCGAGAGGACTACGGAATGACCCAACCGACATCGCAGACGCCGGCAAGCGCACAAGCCTTTACCTGGAAGGTGGAGGGCATGGATTGCGCGAGCTGTGTGGCCAAGATTGAGACCGCTGTCGGCAAGCTGCCGGGGGTTTCGGACATCAGGGCCTCGACCATGACTGAAACCTTGTCGGCGCGGCTGGACGAGGCCCTCACACCTGCGCATGAGGTCGAAAAGCGCGTCAGTGCGCTGGGCTATGGGGTCACCCGTCAGCAGGCTCCCTCGACGGCGGGAGCATCCCAGTCCTATAGCTGGACCGTTGGCGGCATGGATTGTGCCAGTTGCGCCGCCAAGATCGAAACCGCTGTGGGCAAGCTCCCTGGCGTGTCCGATATCCGTATTTCGACCATGACCGAGACACTCACGGCAACGCTCGATGAGACCCGCACCACTACCGAACAGGTCGAGAAGCGTGTCACCGGCTTAGGCTATACAGCAACCCGAAAGCCAGTTCCGTCACAAGCGGCGAGCCAGGCTGCCCCGGCAAGCTGCTGCAGCGGCGACAGCTGTTCCGGCGGGCACAACCATGCTCATGACCATGGCGACCATCACAACCGTCACGACCATCATCATGGACGCGGTCATGCCCATCCCCCGGGCGCGGGCGCAGCTCCGACTGCCTTGAGCTCGCATGGCCATGACCATGCGCACGAGGGTATGGGAGACAAGCACTGGTGGCAGACGGCAAAAGGCCGTCTCGTGATCCTGACCGGCGTTCTGCTTGCCTTGGCCTTCTTGTCGCAATTCGTGGTGCCTGCGGCAAGTCACTGGATTTATATTGGCGCGACCGCCGTCGGCGTTCTTCCGGTGGCGCGGCGGGCTTTCGCCGCGGCCAGCGCCGGCATGCCGTTCACGATCGAAATGCTGATGACGATTGCGGCGGCCGGTGCATTGGTCATTGGTGCCGCGGAAGAGGCAGCTCTCGTCGTGTTCCTGTTTGCGGTCGGGGAGGTGCTCGAAGGGGTTGCGGCCAACCGGGCGCGCGCCAGCATTCGTGCGCTCAGTGAACTGGTTCCCAAAACGGCCATGCTAGAGGAGAACGGAACGGCTTGGGAGGTTGCAGCCTCGACGCTCGTGATCGGGCAGACGGTGCTCGTGAGGCCTGGAGACCGTATTCCGGCTGATGGGGAAATTCTTTCGGGGGTCTCCGGGATCGACGAGTCGCCGGTCACGGGCGAATCTGTCCCAAAGACCAAAGGTGTCGGTGAGAGCGTTTTCGCGGGTTCCATCAATACAGAGGCAGCCATTCGCGTGCGGGTGGAGAAAGCGGCTCAGGACAACACCATTGCCCGGATCATTCGTCTCGTTGAGGAAGCTCAGGAAGCGCGAGCACCCACAGAGCGGTTCATCGATCGCTTCTCGCGCTACTACATGCCGGCTGTGGTCGGCTTGGCTCTCCTTGTGGCCCTCATCCCGCCGCTCGCCTTTGGCGGCGACTGGTGGACCTGGACCTATCGGGCTCTGGCGCTGCTCCTGATTGGCTGCCCGTGCGCTTTGGTGATTTCGGTTCCCGCCTCTATCGCGTCGGCACTTTCCGCCGGCGCTCGGCATGGCCTGCTGATGAAGGGCGGCATTGTCATCGAAGAGGCTGCGAAGACCGGCCTTGTGGCGTTTGACAAGACCGGCACTCTCACCGAGGGCCGCCCGTTCGTGACGGATATAATCGCCTACGAAGGCAGTGAACTCGACGCCACAATGCTCGCCGCCGCAGTGGAGACGGGCTCAAACCATCCCCTTGCTCTTGCTATTCTGGAGCGGGCTAAGGCGGGCGGGCTTCAGGTGAACGCGGCGCGTGACGTCAAAGCCATTCCCGGACAAGGGGTCGTCGGCACCTTGGATGACCGACACATCTTTCTGGGAGCCCCACGGTTTGCTCAACAGCGAGCCTCGCAGGTGACTGCGCGCATGGTAGAGGACATGGAGCGTCTGGAGGGTGAAGGAAAAACCGTCACCGCTCTCGTTGTTAATGACCAGCTGATCGGTGTGCTTGCCCTGCGCGATGAGCCGCGGGAGGATGCGGTTACAGCCGTTGCAGAACTGAAGAAGCTCGGCATCCGTTCCATGATGCTCACAGGCGACAACGCCCGAACCGGCGCTGCGATCGCCGGCACACTCGGCATGGAGTATCGGGCTGAGCTCATGCCGGAAGACAAGGTGACGACGCTCAAGGCACTTTCGAACGAACAGCCTGTGATGATGGTTGGAGATGGCATCAACGACGCGCCTGCACTTGCCGCGGCAACAGTTGGTGTGGCCATGGGATCAGGCACAGATGTTGCCCTTGAAACCGCGGATGGCGCACTCCTGCGGAACAGGGTGAATGATGTAGTGGCGTTGATCCGCCTCTCCCGCGGAACCATGGCGAACATCCGCCAGAACATCGCGATCGCGTTGGGTCTCAAGGCGGTGTTTCTGATAACGAGCATCTTGGGCATCACAGGCCTTTGGATTGCCATCCTGGCGGATACCGGAGCCACCGTAATTGTTACGGCCAATGCGTTACGGCTTTTGGGCTTTTTCCGTCGAGATTCCGGCGGCTCGTCGTCCGGTGGCTTGAGGTCGACCGGCGAGCTCAAGCCGGTCACCACCTGATTAGGCTGGCCTATGTCCGCCCATCATAGCCACGGTTCAGCTTCGGAGCGCCATGAGCGGGCGCTCTGGGTCGCCCTGATCCCGACAGCAGGGTTCATGGTGGCCGAGATTGTGGGCGGTGTCCTGACCGGAAGTCTCGCGCTCATCTCTGACGCCAGTCACATGGCCACAGACGTGTTCGGGATTGCCATTGCCATTGCGGCGATTCGCATTGGCCGACGCCCCGCGGACCTCAGGCGCACCTTCGGCTACGAGCGCTTTGAGATCCTGGCCGCAGCCTTAAACGCGATCCTGCTCTTTGGTGTCGCGGCTTATATCCTTGTCGAAGCCTATCGACGGCTGAGCGCACCTCCAGAGATCCAGTCAACATCGATGCTCGTCATTGCTGTGATCGGGCTGGTCGTAAACTTTCTAGCCATGCGCATCCTCTCGGAAGCGCAAGGAGAGAGCCTCAATCTCAAGGGGGCCTATCTGGAAGTGTGGAGTGATCTTCTCGGATCGATCGGTGTCATCGCGGCCGCGTTGATGATCCGCTTCACGGGACTGACATGGATTGACTCTCTTGTCGCAATTGGGATCGGCCTGTGGGTTCTCCCACGCACCTGGTCGCTGTTCAGCAATGCTCTGAATGTGCTGCTTGAGGGGGTCCCTCAAGGGCTCGACGTCGAAGAAATCCGAGTTGCTATGACCGAAGTGTCCGGAGTGACGGATATTCATGACCTTCATGTCTGGTCCCTCACCGGCGGCCGTGTCTGTTTGACAGCGCATATGGTTGCCCCCTCACGGGCAGCGGACCAGGACATCCTTCTCGAGGAGATGAACAGGATGTTGCGAGATCGCTTCAAAATCGGCCATGTGACGTTGCAGTACGAGCGGGTCCCTTGCCCGGACGCGATGGCCGGACACCGCTTCCTGTAGGAGACCTGCTGATATGTCCATTCTCGCATCGGATGACGAACCGCTCATGGCCTCACCTGGTCCTGCTCACCTAACATCAGCTCTTCTGGCCGTCGCAGCTGCAGCCTTCGTCGATCAGATCACGAAGTGGTTGATCCTTGAGGTGGTGATGCAGCCGCCCAGGGTGATACCGATTGTGCCCTTCTTTAACCTGACGCTTGGATACAACACCGGGATCAGCTTCGGCCTCATGAAAACTGTTTTCGAGGACTACCCCTTAGCGTTGACCGGCGTAACGCTGCTGATCGTCGGCTTCCTACTGCTCTGGGCACGACGCGCTAGCTCACATCTTGAGGCGGTTGCATTTGGGCTGGTCTCTGGCGGCGCACTTGGCAATGCCCTTGATCGCATCCGCCAAGGCGCCGTGACAGACTTCCTCGACGTCTATGTTGGAACCTGGCATTGGCCCACCTTCAACATAGCTGATGTTGCCATCGTCCTTGGCGCGATTGTGCTTGTGATCGGGGACCTGTTTGGGCGTAAGCGTCCGGCGGCACCCGTTTCCTCCTGATCAGCTGCGCAGGAGACTGGGTATGGGAAGAGCAAGCCAACTTCGGAAGTCGGCGCGACGCTCGCCACCTGCACTGCGCCAAGAGTGGGGCAGCCAAGAGCGGAGTGCTTCTGCTCTCAAGCGTCGACGGCGCTGCCCGGGTCCAGGGCCGATTTGTTATCGATCAGGCTGCCGGTTCATTCCCTGTGCAGCGTGATCCCGTGCAACATCTCCAGAGAACTGAAGGCAACCTTCAATGATAAAATTCCGCATCCCAATTCTGACCGCGGCATTCTACAGCGCTGTTATCCTAACCTACCCCGCTGCAGCCCAAACCGCTGGGTTCACCGACGAGCAGCGCAAAGCCATCGGTGAGATCGCACGGGAGTACCTTCTGAAGAATCCCGAAGTGCTGCAAGAAATGATGACCGAGCTTGAACGCCGCAATGCAGAGGCGCAGACACGATCGCAGGCAGAGGTCCTCCGCACGGAGAAGAACACGATCTTCAACTCACCGTCCGATTACGTGATCGGAAACCCGCAAGGCGACGTCACCCTGGTTGAGTTCCTCGATTACAACTGCCCTTATTGCAAAAAGGCTGCGGCAGACGTGAAGGCGCTGATCACGGCTGATCCAAAACTTCGGGTCGTGCTTAAGGAATTTCCGGTCCTTGGACCACAGTCGCTTGAAGCAAGCCGGGTCGCACTTGCGGCCCGGCAACAACTTAAGGGTGATAGGCTTCTTGAGTATCACACGCGCCTCATGCAGATGCGCGGGCAGGTCGACGGCGCAAAAGCCAAAGCAGTGGCAAAGGACATGGGCCTCGACATAGCGCAACTTGACAAGGACATTGAAAGCCCGAGCGGACGCAGTGTTATCGAAGCTAATGCTCTGCTCGCTGACAAACTTGGACTCAGCGGCACCCCCGCTTTTGTGATTGGTGATCAAGTGATCGCCGGGGCTGTCGGACCGGAGCCTCTTCGGCAGGCGATCGCCAATGTGCGGAGTTGCGGCAAAGCGCAATGTTAAACACCCCTCGCCACTGTACGGACGGCCCCATGCGTCCCGTGGCCGCCATTCTGCCCTATGAGCGAGGCAGCGGCAGGCGCGCGCCTCTACGACAGGACAGACGTTCCATGCTCTTTCCCAAAAAGTTTGAGCAAAGGAATGTCACCAGCCCGAGCGGGACGAGGGGAGGGGATTCGTGACCGGCGGTCGAGGGTGCGTCTGGCACAATCGAATGACGGGAGCGAGGCCCTGCCAGCCGAATGGAGCGCACCCGGGATCTGTGGCTCGAACGCTCGCCTTCCGCGAATCGACGAAAGGCCCTGGTGGGACCCTGCTGCAAAAGA
Source organism: Microvirga mediterraneensis (assembly GCF_013520865.1). Lineage (NCBI taxonomy): Bacteria > Pseudomonadati > Pseudomonadota > Alphaproteobacteria > Hyphomicrobiales > Methylobacteriaceae > Microvirga > Microvirga mediterraneensis. Next base: position 32,157 of record NZ_JACDXJ010000002.1, on the reverse strand, counting down.
TCAGCAGGGCAATCACTTCGCAACAATTTGCTCGCGATCAATGAGTTTCCAATCACGGTTTTACCCTTATTGGCTGGGATACGATCTCGTCGACCTGATGTCTTGAGAGCAGAGAGGCTAAAGCCGAGTGAGCAACCGCTAGAACGGATTATACAACAGCTTCGAAGGCGTGATTGCGCAGCGAAATTCCATGCCGGCCTGAGCGGAACCAAGGGCCACAAAGGGGCAGGTTCGAAACGGCACCTGGACGTTCTCCCGACGGGGAGCGGCGACACGATGATTGGCGTTGAGTGATGGAATCCTAATCAACTCAAGACATGCAGACGGATCACAAACGCTGAACTCACCACTTGATTGGAGAACGCATCGCGCCCTCGCAGCGATCAAACCAAAATAGGAGCTCTCTCGAAGCGCGTTTGCGCGCGGTCGCGCCACACTTCCGACATGTTGCGTCAGCACCTGCGCTGCACCGATTCATCCTCCAGCCTTCGCGTTTTTTCCTCGCACGCGTCTGCATCGTTCAGCGCATTGGGAGAGTTCCTGCCGATGCGAATTGTTCCCCTTGATTGACCCGTCCCGCACATGCCCCTTCAGGATCCGAAGCGAACTCGATTGAACCAGGCGGCTTACCTCCCGCGCTCCGGGTTAGGGACTGATGCCCAGTGGATGAACGACGACCCCTTCCTTCCTACCGGCGAGGGCTACCTCTGGAGCACGTCCCAGAAGGGCACCATTTTGCGATGGTTGGGCGCAAGTTTCCTTCTCGCGATGATGGGAGGTGGCCTGATTGGCAGTTCCATCTATATCGCCTTGGACGGCAGAACCAACACGCCAGAAGCAGCCAAGCCGGCAAACATGGCGGCGGCTCGCGTCGATCGCATGGGCGATAAAACCACGACAGTGGCTCAGAAGGGTGACAAGCTGAACCGGTCCGAAGCCGTTATGTCAGCCAAGCAGACGTTTCGGGCTCCGATGACGTCGCGCATCGGCAACCGCGAGGTCATCAAGACTCGCCAATTCACTCGGGTGGCCAGCAATCTGTCACTGACGGCCGGAACATACGCTTCCGACATCCCGCCCTTCAATCCTCTCCGTCTCTATGCCGAGCAGGGTGATTTGCGCTCGGTGGAACTTGCTCCGGAGATAGCAGACGCGGACGTCTCGGTCGTCTGGCGTGATCTCGCCTCGATTGCCGTCGAGGCAAGCGCTCCTTCGCTGAGTGACAGCGACGTGCTTGCGCTGATCGAGGAAGAGCGCCGGGTCTTTAACGGGTCGGGGAGCCGGACCTCAGTGCCCATTCCCTCGCAGCAGATGCTGTCGCGGACCCTGCGGCAGCCGGAAGGCCTCGGAGATGCGCTTGGCTATGCCCATGTCCCTGACGATCCGTTCAGCACAATCGAGGTTCGGGTTGTTCCGGAGAACGTCACCGAATTGCCGAAGCTCGATCAGAATGCCATGCCTCCTCTCGTCGAGGAGAGGGATGTGGTGCTCAGCACAGGGGAAACGCTCGAGACAGTTTTACGCAGCTATGGTGCCACTCCGGAGCAGATTGCCGGGATCACCTCCGCCCTGGCGAGCCGCGTCAAGATCGAGAATATGACCGAAGGCCATCAGCTGAGAATCCTTATCGCCCCGGGCCCCCGGCTGGGCGATCCTCGGCAGATCGTGCGCGTGATCGCCCTTCGGGAATGGGGGATTGAGGGCATTGCGGCCACCACCGATCGCGGCGTCTTCGTGTCAGTCACCCCTCCGGGAGAAGACGCCAATCGGCAGAATGCCGGAGCCTCGAGAGAGGAGGGGGGCGGGGATGAAGGGCGCGGCGGGGCGCGCCTTTATGAAAGCCTGTATGAGACAGGCGCCAAGAATGATCTGCCGCGCGAACTTATCGAGCATCTCATCCAGATCTTTGGAGACGATGTCGACCTTCTGCACCGCGTCTCATCCGAAGACGCGCTGGAGGTTCTCTATGGCACGGAAGAGGAGGGCGATCAGAAGCGTCCGGAGATTCTGTACGCCAGCCTGACCATTGGAGGCGAGGTCAAAAAGGTGTATCATTTTGCCTCTTCGGACGGCTCGGTGCGCTATTTGGATGAGCAAGGTCGTTCATTACGAAAGTTCCTGCTGCGCAAGCCGGTCGTTGACGGGGAACTCCGCTCGGGTTTTGGCGCCCGCCGCCACCCGATCTTAGGCTACACGAAGATGCACACTGGCGTTGACTGGGCAAACCGAACGGGAACTCCAATCCTGGCGGCAGGGGATGGTACCGTCATCAAGGCAGAATGGGATGGCGGTTATGGGCGCCGCATCGAAATCGAGCACGCCAATGGTTATGTAACGGCATACTCCCATCAATCGCGGTTTAACACCGGAATCAGAGCCGGCGTGAAGGTTCGCCAGGGGCAAGTGATCGGGTACGTTGGCAACACGGGTCTTTCGACAGGGCCGCACCTTCACTATGAGGTGCTCGTCAACGGCCGCTTTATCGATGCACTTAAAATCCGCGTCCCTCGTGAAAGCGAACTGACTGGGGACGCGCTGACGCAGTTCGAGCGCGAGCGGGAGCAAATCGATACCCTTGTCAGCAGATCAACGGGGTTCAGGGCGGCAATGCCATAGGACGATGATATACTCCGCACCTCCAACACAGATCTACACTCCTGGACAGAGGATAGACGGGCGCCGCAAGGATGGCTGTTTCTGCCCCCATGATCATCAAACATGGTTCCGTACGTGACACCTCATTCAATACATTCATCCGGGCGCCGTGATCTGCAAAAGATTAGAATAGGATGGGCGCGGATCGTATCCTGGGCAGTCGGGCTTGGCGTCGGCGCTCTGATCCTGTCCTCATCATCCATAGCGTGGGAGCAAGCATCCAACGCGGGCCTAGGCGAAATGCTTGAGTTTGGTCTTGCAATCACCCTTTCGGCCATCGGCGGAGCCGTCTTGTGCGGCAGTGCGACTTTCTTTCTCTTGAAAGCCACCTGTACCGCGCGCTGCAGTATTAGAGCCTCCAACAGACGACCTACATCGCTTGTCAGGCGGGCCGATTAAGAGGTCTTTGAAGTCGGGCCGAACATGGTGGGTGGCCCACCGCACTTTTTGTGGTCCTGCGGTTCAATGAGGGGGAATCACATGGGTTCGTCGGCGGCCCACCAATGGGCCATGATCGGATTTGCACTTTTCTGTGGATCGGCAGCGGCCCGGTCCAGTGAGGCCCCAGTTAATGTGCTGGGGAACCAAGGCATCGCAGTTTATGGACATGACCCGGTCGCTTACTTCACTGATGGTGAGGCACGAAAGGGGCAGGACCAACTCTGGACCGAACACGATGGTGTACGGTGGCTGTTCTCAAGCGATGCGAGCAAGCGTCTGTTTGAGCAGGATCCTGAACGCTACACTCCTGCGTATGGGGGCTTCTGTGCCAACGGAGTAGCGAAGGGGCTTCTTCTCGATGCAGATCCTCAGTCGTGGATGATTGTATACGGACGCCTCTATCTCAATTGCCCGAAGCTTTTCAACGGCTTTTGGTTCAACGACACGATCAGTGATATCAAGCAAGCTGATGATAACTGGCTGCACCTCACAGGCCACCTTCCAATCCAAGTGATGTTGCCCCGGAAGCGGCCGCTGCACTCAGATCCGTAACCAGCGCCCCATGCAATGCGCTACCTGAGACAGAAACGTTCGCGCATGCCGACCAAGGCAACGAGAGTCGTGCCAACGCAGGTGGATGCTGTCTGATATAGACGGGATTCGGACATAGGTGCGGTTCTGGCGAACTTCATCAGGCCTCGAGCCAGACGAACGGCGCGACGTCGTCCCTTTACACCGAACAGCGGCGAGCAGTGCATGGCACCGATACCTTTACAGGGCTCATCCGGGCCTGAAGCAGCCGTTTATTACAGAAGCCATTTTCTCAACCGACCTACCCGTTTGGCAAAAATCTCATTCTCGCAGGCATTCGACGACGGCCCTTTAGCGACAATTGTTCTTACGGGGAGGTGCTGGGCCTCGAAGGCCTCAAAGCATGTGCTTGGGGATCCTTTTGATGTCGCTGCTCTTCCAGCTCGCGCGTTTTAATAAACGAGATCGCATAGACGATCACGGCAGTCACGAACAAGGTGAGGCCCAAGGCGACGCTCCGCCGCTTTTGTAACCTGAGGAGATTGTCCGGCGGGCTCTGATGTTGCTTCTTTCGCATTGCACTCTCCGGAACCAAGATAGGTGCGGCGCGTTAACTCATGTTTAACTATCATCTTGCGCCGACCTCGGCCCCTTGTCATTGATTGATTCAACAATCAAAGGGCGGCGGGGCAATGGTTCAGGCTTTCTATCAGCGTCACACGGTGTGCGGGGTCACCCGCAATCGACTCTATTCTGTGGTTATCGGCGGGCTGATTGCAATTGGCTCGGGAACAGCAGAAGCTCAGACCTTCACTCCAGTGCAGACAAGCTCGCTGCAAGCGCAGGGAGCAGCTAATCCAACGGTCGCTTGGACGGAGTTCTGCGATCGTATGCCAAGCGAATGCACCGTCGACATGAAGGAGCCACGCACCGTCACTCTTACTCCGCAGCTCTGGAGTACCCTGACCTCCACCAACAGGCGTGTGAACCAAACCATCAAGGCCAAAACGGACGACGATCATTGGGGGAAAGCAGACCGTTGGGACTTCGCAGAGGATGGATACGGCGACTGCGAGGATTACCAACTCGTCAAACGTAAGGAATTGGTGCTGCAGGGTTGGCCTCGGCGTGCAATGCGTATGGCCGTTGTCATTGACGAGACCGGGGCAGGACATGCTGTCATGCTCGTCCGGACGGATCGTGGCGACTTCGTACTCGACAACAAGAAAAATGCCGTGCTGCCGTGGTCGCAGACCGGCTATACTTATATCAAGATTGAAAGCGCGGACGCCGCAGCCTGGGCCTCTCTTGGAGGCATCGCGACTTCGCCAACGACCACGGCCAACCGCTGACGACAGGTACCGCCCTTGGGGAAAATTCAGGTTCCTAAGGCTGCGTAGCAGCACCAGCTTTGGCCTTGATGAACTCTACCATCGTTTGACTACTCCAATCCGCCTCACCAAGGAGGCGGCCAATCTCCTGGCCATTTCGATCGATGAGAAGGGTGCCCGGCAATCCGACAAGTCCGAGCTCACGCAATGCCCGGCCACTCGGGTCCAGGTAAGGCACAAGGTGCTCGACGCCAATCTCGCGAAAGAACTTATCGACCACCTCGCTGCCCTTGCGGTCTAGGGAGAGCGCAACGACCACAACGTCTTTTTTGTCAAAGCGGCTCTGTAGACGGTCCAAAGTTGGCATTTCTTTACGACACGGCACGCACCAGGTAGCCCAGATATTCAGCACAACGAACCTGCCGCGGAAGCTGGCCAGGGTCAGGTCTTCGTCGCGCTGTCCCTTGAACGCGACGGCTGGCACGGGTCGCGGTGCTTCATGAGCTTGGAGGCGTTCAGGAAGTTCATTTGCAGACACCGGAGTGCAGCCGAGGGTAGGGGCAATCGCCAATAACATGGCGAACGTCATGGCCTGCTTCCAAAAGCTCATGACACCTCTCCACCAGCAAACTGCAACAGACGCGGCGATGTTCGCCTGAGCCCACTGGTCGGAAGCGGACCCGCTTGGCGTAGTCTTTCTGATGTTGGAATGCTCATCGTCACGATACGTAACTCTGATAACCACTCATGAGGGCAATACTGATCAAACGGAAGCAGCCCCGCCTGCGCAGTGTCTTGGGCATCATCCTGCGGCGCCCATTCCTGATGCGTTGCCTTACGCTTGTCTCGACGGGCCTGCACTGTCCCGAAAGCGCTGGGGATGAAGTGTGTTATTTGACCGCCCGGATTGTTCGTACCGGGTGCAGTCCCAAGCTTCAGGAGAGCGGTTTCCGCCGGCCATCGCCCCTCTGCGAATGAATTCACAGCAGGCTCAACAGAACCATAGGCAAGAGCTGGCAGGCTTTGGCAATTTGCAAACATGGCGCGGCTCGTTCAACCAGTAAGCTTCTGTCTCACTCCTTCGCCTTAGCACCTCAAGCTGCTAGAGGTTCAAGCCCGATTCTCACTTTGATGATCGAGATCTTTGGACATGCTGTCGCAGTTGGCTGCGCCGACAGCATGCCTTGCGCCTCAAGACCAGCTTGACCTGGCACTTCATCCAGGCCCTCCTGGTGAGTTGTACAAGTCGGGATGTGGCTTTATCTAGCGACCGTGAGAGCTCTGCAAGAGCTATAAGATTCAAGAGGCGTTTCGATGGATCTGACGATCGGTGAATTGTCTCGGCGCACTCAAGTGAAGGTGCCCACCATCCGGTACTACGAGCAGATCGGGCTACTGCCAGAGCCTGTGCGGACGGAGGGGCAGCAAAGGCGATACCCGGAGAATGAGGTCAAAAGGCTCAACTTCATCCGTCATGCGCGTGAACTCGGCTTTGGCGTAGAGGATATCCGCGAACTTCTCGACTTGGCTGCTCGGCCAAACCAGCCGTGTCACGAGGCAGATTCGATCGCACGCCGGAATTTGGAAGCAGTTGATCGGCGGTTGGCACAGCTTGGCGCCCTGCGCCACGAACTCGCCCGAATGGTCGAGGAATGTCAGCACGGTCGGATCTGTGAATGCAGGGTCATCGAGGTTTTGGCGGATCACACTCATTGTAGCCATGACCATCATTGAGATGGCACCAGGGGCGAGGTCGAGCGTTCGTCGGCTCTCGGCAACGGCACGCCGGAAGGGCTCTTTGATCACAAGTCTGTTACCTGCGGACTCTGCTGCCGTGCATGCAGGCCGCTCATTTCTTCTGCATTTTGAAGCAGGTTGAGCTCCGTGTGCCAAAACCAGGTACGCTTCATCTTGCCAACTCACGAGGCGGTCTGGCGCAATATCGGCCCCTGAACCTTTGCTGTTTATCGAGCGTTAGGAATAAATCGATAGCTCAGCTTTAACAAAGCGAACCAAGGTCTTCCGATGCCTGTGCTCCGTTCCGCGCTTGATTGTGCGAAGCGCTTTATTATGCGCCCTACGATTCTTGTCTTTTCCATTTCGCTGGCTGGCTGTGTTTCCGTCGAGCAAACATCTGTGCAACCTACACGCCCGCTTCCTGACGCCGAATACATAAAGATGTATGGACCGCGACCTGACGAGCGGTTCCCGCTTCCTGCAACAGATATTTCGGAAGTCGATCCGAGGTTTCTTCGACGCGAGGTCGCCTACAATGGCCCTGAGCAGCCGGGAACAATCGTGGTCGATACGTCAAGCCGCTACCTCTATCTTGTGAGAGAGAATGGACGCGCGATCCGTTACGGCATCGGTGTTGGGAAGGAAGGACTCGCTTGGAGCGGTCGAGCCAGAATCGGCCGGAAGGCCGCGTGGCCAAGCTGGACACCCACCCCAGATATGATCCGCCGGGAGCCGGAGCGGAATGCCCGTTGGGCGGGAGGAATGCCAGGGGGGCTGCAAAATCCCCTCGGGGCCCGAGCGCTTTACCTCTATGAAGACGGTAAGGACACGCTGTACCGGCTTCATGGAACGACCGAGCCGTGGTCGATCGGACAGGCGGTTTCCAGCGGATGTATCCGTCTGTTCAATCAAGATATCATCGATCTGTTCAATCGTGTTCCGGTGGGAACACCTGTTGTTGTGCTGAACAGGAACCCGCTCGTGGCCGAGCAAGGGAGAGATGCGAAGCCGCCAACGTGATCAGGCGGAATGAGGCTTGTTGTGTCAGCGCGGGCCGCTGATCTGCAGACCTGAGCGCCCAATGCATGATCCAGACTTAGTCTTCCCTTAGATCAGCCAGTTCGATGAGGCGAGGTTGGCAGAACAGATCGCTCGTCGCCTGTCTGTCCGCTATCGGTCGGGTCCTTTGGCTGCACCGAGGATGTGTCGTGGCCTCCCGTCTTCCTTTTGAAGCAAGACAACATAGGAGTCGGCATCTTGCGTCTGAACGGCTTCGAGCGGCACCTGAAAACGGGCGGGTTGGCCAGACCAGGAACCGAGAAAATACAAGCCGCGCGCAATGTTCGTATAAGCTTCCGTGTACCCGGCGTTCTCACCGCGTTGAATTGCCACCTGGCTGCGTCTGCGCACAGGCAACAACCACACGCCAGCCTCCCCGAAACCCGATGCGACATCGATGATGATCAGGCCATTCTCCTCTGCCACACGAATAGGAATAGGGAGCGTGGCGTGGATGGCGGTCGCTTCATCAAGTGAACGTAAGATTTCCTTGCGTTCCGAACCAATACCAGACTGGACGCCGTTGATCACCATCTGGGGTGTATAGACTTTGCGGTCCCTTCGAGCGGCAGCATACCCTTTCTGTCGTGCCGTAAAGATTGGATCCGCGAATGTATCTTTCCATCCGAGATAATCCCAATAGGTGACGGGAAGACTCAGCACGATAAGGCTCTCGTCCCGAACCCATTCACTCATCAGTTGGTTTGCTGGGCGGCATGCGGAGCACCCTTGGCTCACGAAGAGCTCGAGGACAGCGCGCGGCTCTGGTGTCGCGACAGCCCGACCCGTCGAGAGAGTGGCGATCAGTGACAGGACACCGGCCCATGTTTTCAAACGACGGTTCATTCCTCTACTCAGCACACCGTCCGCTGCCTCGAGAAATCACATTTGCTCGACCAGTCGATCCTAGACGCGAGGCTCGCAGCCGGTCATTTTCATAATCGTTCTTGATGCCCCTTCGCCAAGGCTACCGACATTATTGCGAGGATACGGCAATCGTCGATCTGCCCCATCAAATGCCTTGGAATCACGCGTTTTCGTTCGGCATCGGGCAGATCAGACTTGTGCCGTCGAAGCACCTCGTGGCGACTTAGGGCCACATTTACCTCCAATGTGCCGTGCCGGCGGCAAGCCGGGGTTCTTGCGGTAAGACAGAGTTAAAGCTATCGAATTAAAGAAATCGGGGAACTGTTCGGCACATCGTCGAACCAGATCAGAAACGCGGGGTCCCCCATGATGAAGCGTATCGCAATGGTTGCGGGCCTCGTGCTCGCGCTCGCCGCCTGCCAGGGCGACGGCTCCACGAGTTCGACGAAGCACCTCGCGCCGATCCCATCGGCCACCATGGCGCTGATGGCCAGCAAGGGGATGTCGCAGAACGATCCGATCCTCATGCGGTCTTTCAAGAAGGAATCCGAGATCGAGGTTTGGAAACGTGGCCGTGACGGCAAGTACGCGCTCCTCAAGACCTACCCGATGTGCCGCTGGTCGGGCCAACTCGGGCCGAAGATCCGCGAAGGCGACCGCCAGGCGCCGGAGGGCTTCTACACCGTCACGCCGGGTCAGATGAACCCGAACTCCAGCCTGTATCTCTCGTTCAACCTCGGCTATCCGAACGAATACGACCGTGCCCACGGCCGCACGGGCTCCCACCTGATGGTGCATGGCTCGTGCTCGTCGAGCGGCTGCTTTGCCATGACCGATGAGGCAATCTCGGAGGTCTCCGCCCTGGCGCGGGAGTCGTTTGCCAGCGGCCAGCGCGGCTTCCAGTTCCAGTCCTATCCGTCCCGCATGACGGCCGAAAACCTGGCCAAGCACCGCCTCGATCCCAACATCGCGTTCTGGAAGAACCTCAAGGAAGGCTCCGACTACTTCGAGGTTGCGAGGGAGGAGCCGAAGGTGTCCGTGGCCAATCGGCAGTACGCGTTCAGTGGCGATGCGTCCGTCCTGGCGGCGGTTGCGCAAAAACGCCAAAGAGACGAGCAGGCGATCGCCGAGCTGGTGGCCAAGGGCGTGCAGCCGATCCGGCTGGTCTACGACGATGGCGGGCAGCATCAGACCTTCCGGCAGGCCCTATCCGGAGAAGCCGGCCGCGAGGGTGGCTCGCTTGCGGTTAGCGCCAGCGCCCGCAACCGTCTTGGCGATGTCAGTCGGCCTGAGGCTTTGGCTGCGGGGCCGCAGGAGATCGTTCTCGCTGCGAACGGCAAGCCAAAGCAGGAGACGTCATCGACGCTCGCCTATGCCTCGCAGAAACCGATGGGGCCCAGCCGCTCCGAGCCCACCGGGCAGTCTGAGACGGCAGAAAATGATGGACGCTCGGTGTTCCAGCGGGTCCGCGGGCTGTTCGGCGGCTGAACTTTGTGTGCGCACCAGAGGCGGTCCACCGTGTTCGGTGGACCGCCTCTGCACGAGTGGGTTTTGCTCTTCTGACGGGCGGTTATCCTGATCGGCCTAGGGCACTGTCTTGGAGGGCCCGACGGGATGGGCTTGTGGGTCCTCCTGATGACGACGATCTTCAAGCTCGCGCGTCTTCACAAACGTGATCGTATAGAAGATGGCGGCCAGCGCTACGAGTGCGAGTGCTAATGCCAGGTTTCGACGGTTTCTCCGGTTCTTCCAATTATCCATTCCTGCCTCTTTGCCGGATCAATGTCGCTGGGCCTTAGCACCTCAAGCCGCTAGAGGTTCAAGTCATTTTTCAGGGTGAGATGGTTAGACCCGCCATATCCGCCAGCTGGCCGCATCGACATGCGCCGACGCAGTCCCGTTGGGTCGATGGCGAAAGGTTCGGTACAGCGGGGGCTTCCGGACGGATCGTCAGGTTCGGGCTGTTCCCTCGCCAGATGACCGGCTGGCCCCAGTGATGAGCCGGGCCACGATCGCAAGGGCCGCGACGAAGTAAACGCCGCCCATGGGAATCCACATGATCAACCCGGCGAGCCTCTGGTCGTCGAGAGGCAGCAGGCCCCAGGTGGCGCCACGAAGGGCCATCAGCGGGTACCAGACCTTGGGCGACAGGGCGAGCAGAAGACCGAGGACCGCTGTGTGCAGGAAGGTAAAGAAGAGTAGCATCGCGGCTAGTCCGCTGGCTCCTCCCGGGACCCGATACGTCTCAAGCATCGAGTGCCAGAACAGCAGGCTGACGAGCAGGAGCATCGCGTACATAACGAGGTGCAGGCTGATGTTGAGGAGCGCCCCTTGGTAGAGTGCGGGGATATGCCAGAACCAGATGTTCAGGCCGTAGAGCACGAAGCTGACGAGCAGATAGGCATATGGCTGCGACGCCGCCGCGGCTGCCCGCCTCCCCGCCCCGGCCATCACGCGGAGATTGGTCGGCAGACCCGCCAGAAGGACGTTGCCCGATCGGCTCAGGGCGAGGAACAACGGGGCCCCGGCGACGAGAAGGACGTGCTGGACCATGTGCGCCCAGGCAAGCGTCGACGCCATCCGGCACAGCGGCGACACCAACGCCACGAACAAGCATGCGACGCCGGCCGCAAAGAAGCATCTTTGGGCCAGGGTCGGCTGCGGATCCCCGTCCAAGGTCCGCAGCCCTCGAACGTAGACGAAGCCGACGAGGAGCAGTGGCAGGACAACCACGGGCGAGAGGCTCCAGGACGTCCATAGCCGCTCGGGCGTGGTCTCCGGCAGGGTCGCTAGGCACAGAGTCAGCAGCCCCATCGGCACGTCCGGTTCCGCAGCGACCGCAGAACCCGCTGAAAGGAGCAGCAGGGCACAAGCATACCAAGCGCGGGAGCGCATCGGTGCCGCAACCAGAACTCCCGACATGAGACCCTCCCGAACAAGCTCCGCAGTGACAACATCCGGTGAGCCGCTTTGTTCGCGGGTGGTTCGCCACCGTACCACGAACGACCAGGAACAAGACCGTGCCGGAACAGTCTCTCGACCCTCTCGTTTCGATCAGAGGAATTCAGTCAGTGCAGCCAACATTTCCGGAGCCCGCGAACCGGCCGGCAGGGGAAGGACGCCATGGGACACGCACACGGGCACGCCCATTCTCACGGCAGCGACGGCGCCGAGGATCGATCTCCCCGGCGCGGGCGCCGCCTGCTGATTGCATTGGCCCTCAACCTGGGCATCACGGTTGCCGAGGTCGCGGGCGGCATGATCTCCGGTTCGCTCGCTCTCCTGGCCGATGCCGCGCACAACTTCTCCGATGCAGCCTCCGTGCTGGTGTCGTACATCGCTTGGCGAATCTCGCGACGCGAGGCGGACCGCCGCCGCACCTTCGGCTACGCCCGCGCCGAGACGGTGGGCGCCCTGATCAATCTCACGACGCTGTTCGTGATCGGGCTCTATCTCGTCTATGAGGCTGCGAACCGCCTCCTCAATCCCGTGGAGGTCGCCGGCACCACGATGCTGGTTGTCGGCATCATCGCACTCGTCGAGGACATCGCGGCGGCATGGGTGCTGCGCAAGGAGCTCGGCAGCCTCAATGTCAAGAGCACCTACCTGCACATGATCGCAGACGCATTGGCGACGGTTGGCGTCATCGTGGGAGCCATCGCAATCATGACCTGGGGCATCACCTGGATCGACCCGGTGATCACAGCTCTGATCGCGGTCTACATCTTCTGGCACGCGTACAAGGAGATCAAGGAAGCCATTGCGGTCCTGATGGACAGCGCCCCGAGGGACTTCGATTACGACGGGCTCGTGGCCGATCTCAAGGCAAGGCCATCGGTTGAGGACGTCCACCACCTGCATGTGTGGCAGCCGGATGAGAACAGGACAGCGCTGGAGGCACATATCTCTGTGTCGGAGCAAGATCTTGCCGCCGTAACGGACCTTAAGGAGCGGATCAAGGCGCGCCTCAAGGAGCGGTTCGGCATCGACCACGCCACGCTGGAGTTTGAGCTGGCATCGCACGTCCATCACAGCCGCGACCTCCTTCAGGACAGGTGAGGCCCGTTGGATGTCCTCCGGGTCCTCGCTCTGGCCCTCCTGCCGGCCGCCGGCAACTTCGCGGGCGGTGTTCTGGCCGAACTCATCCCCACCTCACGGCGAACCCTGAGCCGGGCGCTGCACGTGGCGGCAGGGATCATCGTTGCCGTTGTTGGCGTCGAACTGATGCCGGAGGCCCTGGAGGGGGCCGCGCCCTGGCTGATGGTTCTCGGCTTCTGCCTGGGCGGAACCGCGTTCATTCTTCTCGATGCGGCGATGGAACGGTTCAGGGGCGGGGGGAAGGCTACTGGCCCGTGGCTAGTCTATGCTGCGGTATTCATAGACCTGTTCAGCGATGGTCTGATGATCGGGGTCGGCTCGGTGGTGTCCTTCAGCCTCGCCCTCGTGCTCGCCGTCGGCCAAGTGACCGCCGACGTCCCCGAGGGCTTCGCCGCCATTGCCAACTTCCGGGACAAGGGTGTGGCACGCTCCGAGCGCCTGGTGCTCTCGGCTTCCTTCGTTGCCGCCACGCTCCTGGGGGCAAGCGTCGGCTACTGGCTGCTGCGGGATCAGAGCCAGGCGACCCAAGTTACGGCTCTCGCGTTCACCGCCGGCCTTCTGATCCTGGCCGCTGTCGAGGAGATGTTGGGCGAGGCACACGAGGCGACAGAGGATTGCCGGATCACGGCAGCGTTCTTCGTGGGCGGCTTCGCCCTGTTCACGCTCGTGGCATCCTATTTCGAAGCGTAAGATCTGAAGCAGGCCAAGAGGCCTGCTCCCGGTCCGCGGCGGCTCCAGCTTACTGGTTCGCGGTCATGGTCGGCGAGGTGCGTCCGCCGAGCGAGGCCCAGGTCGAACCCTCGTCGCCTTCGCGCTTGATGTAGGTGTAGCCCGTCTTGTGCCAGGGCAGGATGGCGTTGCACTTGTTGTCGAGGATGAAGTCTCCGCGGGTGGTGCGCACCATCATCACAGCGTGACCGGCGCCTTCCTCGTCGATCACAACGGTCATGCGTAGCGCCCGGCGCGAGAAGCCCGCCTCGACGAGGCGCTTGCGCTTGACAAGTTGGTAGTCCTCGCAGTCGCCATAGCCGTCCTCCGCGAAGTCCCAGACATCGTCAATGCCCCAGTGGTCCTTGTCGGTCTTGGCCTTGATGTCGGCGTTCACCTGCTGGTTGATCCGATTGAGCGTCTGCCAATCCTTCGCCGACAGGTTCATCTTAGCCGGTTCGGAAGGGTCGACCGCGCACTCCGCTGGGTTCTGCTCACAGAAGCGAACCCAGCCCATGATCGGCTTGGCAACACCAACCGGCACCACGGGCTGGGTAGCGCCTGGCAGGATGCTTCCGGTCTGCGTCTGCGCCTGCAAACCGGTACCGCTTACGGCGAGCGCTATCGCGAGGGCTGCGAGACGAAGCGTATTCCGGAGAAAAGGCCGAGTGTTCAGATGCCCGAAGAGAGGTTCCCGCATTGCCCCACCGCTGTGCTGTTAAGGTTTTGTTCATCAAACCTGACACAGCGGATTGGGCGATCTCAAGGCGAAAGTTAAACAAGGGTTAACAAGTCGCACCCGGGTTCGTTCCGAGGGTTCGTCAACCATGGCCTGCGCGCAATGTCGCAGCGATGATCTCCAGTCGGCCGCTGACATCATCGAAGGAGAGGGCGTAGTGCACCTCCGCGCTGTCCCGATGCGCCTCGCCGATGGTGAGCGCCGCGTCCCCCAGTTCGAGGAGCAGATTGCTTCGGCTGTCCGCTGCCATCTTTGGGTCATAGGCCACCATAGTCGCCCCGAGCACGGTCAGGGTATCCTCCATGAGTTCAACCGCCGCCGCATCGTCGCTCTGGCGAAAGGTGACCGCGATCAAGATCCGCTCGGTGCCGGGACGATCCGCCTGACCTTTGACCTCGACTTCGACCCGACGCGCGGCGAAGCGGCAGCGGGTGCTCGCCACACAGGAGATCTGCCGGATGCGAAGGTCCGTGCCGACCTGTTGCAGTGCTGCGTTGACCGATTCCGCGTACTTCAGCGGCAAGGTATCGAACGGTTCGGCTGTTGCCTGGGAGGCAAGGGCGACCGTGGAGATGAAAAAGGCAAAGGCTGACCGCATGACCCCTCCGATGGTAGTCGATCCCCAGCCCGGACATCATGGCAGGCGAATGGTTCACCATTCATGTCCGACGCCATCTTTCGCGAAGATGGAGCAGGGGCGCCAACATCCTGGCGAGAATGCGTCGCTTTACCTCCCCCAGGAATCACAGCCTCGTGATGGTGCCGAGCTTCCCAATTCCAGGAGCCTGTGAGAGGTTCGCGCCATGAAGCCGTGGCTCGCCATCACACGCCTGCTTGGGATCCTTGCGATCCTCGGGCTCGTGTTTGCCTCGTTCACCGTTCCCGCGGTGGCCGGCGGGCTTGTCGCGCCCATGGCGACGGCTGACACTGAAGTGGCTCGGGCCTCCTCCGCCTATGACATGGCAAGGACCGAGGTGCCATGCTGCGCGCCGACACGGCCATCCAAATCTGATGGCCCCAAGGCCTGCCCGCTCGCGGCTCTATGCCATGCGAAGATCCTCCAGGGCATCTCGACCGCCGGTGCGGTGGTGCGCTGGTTCAGCCCGGCACACGCTTTGATTCCCAGGGACGATGCCACCCTGCACACGTTGGCCCAGACTCCGCCTTCCCGCCCTCCACAGGCCTAACGGCGCCTCCGGCTCGTGCGCCGGAAGCCGTGCGGCCGTCGCGCGCTGAGGCTAGCCACTTGCCTGATGGCCGCCACCAACATCCGGACAGTCCAATAAAACCGTCTCTTTCTGCCGTGCCCCTTTGGGGCACTCCTTTGCTCAAGACCGTGACGGTCACGACACCTGATCACACATCTGAGGATGCACCCTATCGAGGGGCGAAAGACACCCAAATGAAGAAGCGATTTCTCGTTGCCCTGCTATCCACCCTGGCTGTCGGCGACATGCCGGATGCAAAGGCACAGGCCCCTGAAACCTACCGCGCCGGCCCCATCGTGGTGGAGGCGCCCTGGTCCCGCGCCACGCCCGGCGGCGCCAAGGTGGGCGGCGGCTACATGCGGATAACGAACACAGGTTCTGAGCCAGACCGCCTGGTCGGCGGCTCCACCGTCGTCGCCGAACGCTTCGAGGTGCACCGTTCCACGGTGGCCGATGGCATCGCCCGTATGGAGCCGGTCACTGGAGGGCTGGAGATCGCCCCAGGCCAGACGGTGGAGCTGAAGCCGGGCGCCATGCATGCCATGTTCGTCAACCTGCGGCAGGGGCTGAAGCCAGGCGAGACGGTGGACGGCATGCTCGTGTTCGAGAAGGCCGGCGTGCTCAAGATCAAATACCATGTCGGCGGGATCGGCGCCCAGGCGGCCCCGGCCGCGGCCAACGCCCACCAGAACCATTGAGGTAACGGGATGTCGGCTCTGAGGATCATTCGCTGGACCGCTTGGGCCTTGGTGGCCGTGGCGATCTTCGTCGTGACTGGCGTTGCGGTTGGTTGGTTCAGGACGGAGTGGCTCGGCCAGAGCCCGCCCGCGACGGGGACGAGCACGGGCACGCCGGCTATCGGCGGCCCGGTCTCTCTCGGGAACCATCGCGGCGAGCGCGTCACGCAAGACCCCTTCAAGGGCAAGCCGACGGCCTATTTCTTCGGCTTCACTCACTGCCCTGAGGTGTGCCCGACGACGCTGTTCGAGATGAGCCAGCATCTCAAGGAGCTCGGGCCCGACGCCGACCGCCTCAACGTCGTGTTCGTGACGGTCGATCCGGAGCGGGACACCCCGGAGTTGCTCAGGACGTACCTGGAAAGCTTCGATCCCCGGATTGTCGCGCTCACCGGCACGCCGGAGGAGATGGCAGTGGCCGCCAAGGCCTTCCGCATCGCCTACCACAAGGTGCCAACCGAAGGCGGCGGCTACACGATGGATCACACCTCGTCGGTGATCGTGACCGATGCCAAGGGCGAGCTCGTCACCCTGATCGACTACCACGAGGAGGCGGAGTCGGCACTCGCGAAACTCAAACGGGCGATCCGGGAGGACAAGGCATGACCGGGTCACATCGCATGCTCGGGCATACCCCTTCCGCGAAGGCGTCATCGGCCCCATCGCATCGGGAGACCCTTCCCGGCCACCTTGCGTGGGGACGGCTGTTCGCCGCCTGGATCGTCGCGCTCACCGCGACCGCCGGGGCCCTGTTCATCGGGGAGGTGATGGGGCAGGCGCCATGCAATCTGTGCTGGTACCAGCGCGCCTTCATGTTCCCGCTCGCCGTCATCCTGGCTGTGGCGACCTTCCGTGAGGACACCGGCGTCTGGCGTTACGCCCTGCCTATCGCCGTGCTCGGCGGCCTCATCGCGGCCTTCCACTCGCTGCTCTACGCCGGAATCCTCCCCGAGGCGATCAAGCCGTGCGCCGCGTCGGGTCCGTCCTGCTCCAGCGCCGACATGACCATTCTCGGGCTGCCGCTGCCGTTCCTGTCGCTCGCGGCCTTCACCGCCGTCGCCGTCCTTCTCGTCCCCACCCGCAGAAAGCTCTCCGATGTCTAAGCGTAACCTTGTCGTCCTGACCACCCTCATTGCGATTGCGGCCTTCGTCGGCGGCATCTTCCTCTACGACCGCCAGGGCAAGGAGGCCGTGCCTGCCGCAGTCGCCAATGCCAGCACCCTCGTGCGGCCGCACTCGCCGGTCATCGGCCCACCGGAGGCCCCGGTCACCATCGTCGAGTTCTTCGATCCGATGTGCGAGGCCTGCCGGGCCTTCTATCCCATCGTCAAGAGAATCCTTGCGGACCACCCAAAGGACGTGCGCTTGGTCCTGAGATACACACCCTTCCATGAGGGCGCCGACACTGCGGTCCGGATCCTGGAGACGGCCCGCGCGCAGGGACGGTTCGAGCCGGTGCTCGAAGTCTTGATGGAGCAGCAGCCAATCTGGGCGGCTCATGGCGCCCCTGATCTGGACAAGGCCTGGGGCTTCGCCAAGATCGCCGGTCTCCAGGTGCAACGCGCCCAGGCCGAGGCTTCCTCGCCCGAGATCACCCGCGTCCTGGAGCAGGACATCGCCGACGTGAACGCCAATAACGTGCAGCAGACGCCGACCTTCTTCGTCAACGGCAAGCCGCTGACCAATTTCGGGCCGCAGCAGCTCCGCGACTTGGTTCAACGCGAGGTCGAGCAGGCGCGGAAGGGGTCATAACCCGCCGCATGCTCATCGCCTTGTAAAAGCCCAATGGGCCGCCGCCGAGGTCTGGTGCGGCGGCCTCCGCAATATGTTGAAAGCTCAATGCTCAGCGTCTCCCTTCCGGCCGCCATGCTCGGCGGCCTCATCAGCTTCCTGAGTCCCTGCGTCCTGCCGCTGGTGCCGCCCTATCTGTCGTTTCTGGCCGGCACTACCTTCGACCGGCTGAACGCGGGCGACAGCGCGGTTCGCTGGCGGGCCCTCTTGGCCGCACTTCTGTTCGTGGCAGGCTTCTCGACGGTGTTCGTGCTCCTGGGCGCCACCGCGTCCGCGCTCGGACAGGCGATCCGGCAATATCTCGACGTGCTGAGCACAGTCGCGGGCATCGCCATCATCGTCATGGGTTTGCACTTTCTCGGCGTGTTCCGGATCGGGCTGTTCTACCGCGAGGCGCGGTTCAGCGTGCCGAAGCCCGTGGGGCTCTGGGGAGCCTATGTGATGGGCCTCGCCTTCGCCTTCGGCTGGACGCCCTGCATCGGCCCCGTGCTGGCGGCGATCCTCACGGTGGCGGGGTCCGAGCAGAGCGTTGCGCAGGGGGCTCTGCTGCTGGCCGCCTACTCAGCAGGCTTGGGCATTCCCTTCCTGCTCGCGGCTTTCGCCATGAAGCCCTTCGTGGCGCTCCTCAAGCGCATGCGCTCGCGCTTCGTGCTGATCGAGAAGGCCATGGGCGTGCTCCTCGTCCTGACGGGCATTGCCTTCCTGACCGGCTGGATCACCAACATGGCGTTCTGGCTCCTGGAGACGTTCCCGGCCCTCGCGACGCTGGGCTGAGGCCCGGTGGCAAATGTCAGATGTTTGGCGGCCTGAAAGCCCGTTCAAGGTGGGCGAGCCGTTGCCGGCTGCTTCCCACCGCTCAGGAGTCCTTTCGAGGGCCCCGCTTTCGCCCATAGAGTTCCAGGCGATGGCCAACGAGGTCATAGCCCAGTTCCCGCGCGACTACAGCTTGGAGCCGCTCGATCTCCTCAGAACGGAACTCGATTACTGTGCCCGTATCCACGTCAATCAGGTGGTCGTGGTGCCGCTTTGCAGCCGGCTCGTACCGCGCCCGCCCGTCTAGAAACTCATGCCGCTCAATAATGCCGAGTTCTTCGAAGCGCTTCATGGTCCGATAGACGGTCGCGAGGGAGATGCGATCATCTTCCTCGGCAACGCGTCGGTGCAGTTCGGGAACATCAGGATGATCGTGGGCGCTTGCAATCACCTGCGCGATGAGCTTGCGCTGGCCCGTGAGCCGGAGGCCCTTGGCCCGAACTTGGGCTTCGATCCTGTTCGTCATGGACGCGTCCTCCCGAAAACCCCGGGCTAGCCGATCACGAAGTCCAGCAGGAGCTTGACGTTCAAGCTCACGATTACGGCGGCGATGAGGCCCGCGAAGCCCACGAGCCAGGCCGGCGCGACGAGGGCCCCCATCTTCGCCTTGCTCGCCGTGAACATGACGAGCGGGATCACCGCGAAGGACAGTTGCAGGCTCAGGATGACCTGGCTGAGGATCAGCAATCGGGCGGTCCCGCTCTCGCCGTACCAGATCGTCACGACGGCGGCCGGAACGATAGCCACCATGCGGGTGACGAGCCGGCGTAGCCAAGCGGGCAGGCGGATGTTGAGGAAGCCCTCCATGACGGCTTGACCGGCAAGGGTCGCCGTGACTGTCGAATTGAGGCCGCAGCAGAGGAGAGCGATACCAAACAGTGTCGGCGCGATGGCGGCGCCCAGCAGCGGCGAGAGAAGGCTGTGCGCTTCCCCGAGCTCCGCCACCTCCGAGCGTCCGGTCGTATGGAATGCCGCCGCGGCGAGGATCAGGATGGAGGCATTGATCAGCAGCGCGAACATCAGCGCCACGGTCGAGTCAATGGTGGCGAACTTCAGGGCCTCCCGCTTCTCAGGCAGGGAGTGTCCATAGGACCGGGTCTGCACGATGGCCGAGTGCAGGTAAAGGTTATGGGGCATGACAGTGGCACCAAGGATGCCAAGCGCGAGATAGAGCATCTCCGGGTTCGTCACGATCTGGGTTGTGGGCGCAAACCCGCGGATCACCCCGGCCCAGTCCGGGTCCGCCAGCGCGATCTGCACGGCGAAGCAGACGGCGATCACGCCGAGCAAGGCAATCACAAAGGCCTCTAGGTACCGGAACCCGATCCGTTGCAGGTAAAGAATCAGGAACACGTCGAGCGCGGTGATCAGGACGCCGATCTCCAGCGGGATCCCGAACAGAAGGTTGAGGCCGATGGCCGTGCCGATCACCTCCGCCAAATCGGTCGCCACGATGGCCAGTTCGGCAAGGAGCCAGAGTGGCACGGCAACTGGCTTGGGAAAGGCATCGCGGCAAGCCTGGGCTAGGTCGCGCCCTGACGCAATGGCAAGGCGGGCGCAGAGCGACTGCAGCACGATGGCCATGATGTTTGAGACCAGCGCAACGACGAGGAGCGTGTAGCCGAACTTCGAGCCGCCGGCGATGGAGGTCGCCCAGTTGCCTGGGTCCATGTAACCCACCGAGACGAGATAGCCCGGGCCGAAGAACGCAGCGAACTTGCGAAGGTTGCCCCCGAGCCGGGGCACCGCCACCGTGCGGTAGACCTCCGAGAGGGGCGCGCTCCGCCTCGGCTGCCGCCAGCCTGTCAGATTGTCGGCGAGATCGGCAGCACGGGTGTCCATGGTCACCTCCGGCACAGTTGCAGTTGCAAGTGATTTGCAAGAGCATGACACAGTCCATCCCGGTTGTGAAGTGCGATCTCGGCGGCGGCAAAGCCACGGCTGTCACGAGACATCCAGTGTCACGGGGGAGGGCGAGGCACTCGGCGGTCCATCAAGCTGATCCAACGGCCGGCACCAGCATTAGAGCCATCCGACCATGGAGACGGCACCGCAGGAATCAAAGCGCTCAATCCGTTGTGAGCTGCGCCTGCTGCCCGTCGGCGGGAACCGGCAAACCAATCGTAATGTGACCGGAGTTCCGGAACCGGAGCGTCAGGGTCAACCGGTTTCCGGAGCGAAGCGGCCGGACCGGATCGATCAGCAGCACCTTAAAACCATAGGAGCCAACCGTAAGCGAACTGTAGGACGGGATCCGGGCCGTTGCCGCTGCAATCGGATCTTGTCCGGAGAGGATCAGGCCACGGGGTGCATGGAGCACAACCCTTTCGAAATCCGGGGAAGAGGCCTCGATCAGCTCATCCGCCTCCGAGCCAAGATTGACGATGCTGAACCGGGCTGAGGTCATCGAGTCCTCGAGGGACGTCTTCTCGGCCCAGGCCTCCATGAACGCGAGCGAGTGCACCGGGTTGTGGTTCTGCCGGGCCGCAGCAGGATCCGCCATGATAAGATAGAAGGCCGCAAGAACAGGCCCCCATGTTAGAGCGGGAGATTTCCAAATAGGGAGGGGCATCGAGGTCCCGGCAGGAGAGGTGGGGAATAGCGCAGGACCGTCTGTTCAGGCGGTCCCAGGCGACGCAACGCCGAAGCTGCGGAGAGTACTCCCTTGAACGCGCTCAAGCTTCGACAACTCTCGCAGAGCATGCCCATCTAGAGACGAACAAGGTTAATGAAGCCTTTCAAAGCCTAGCTTGGCACTTTCGCGCTTCAGCGGCGCCACCAAGCCTCCGAGCAGGCGGGCCGTGGCCGACGTGAAGGCTCTCATCAAGGCCGCCCCCAAGCCGCAGGTGGTAATCAAGGACTTCCCGGTGCTGAGCCCGGATTCGGTTGAGGCCAGCCGCGTCGCGCTGGCGGCCAAGGCCTACGAATTCCACACCAGATTGATAGGGGGCATTGATAGGGGGCATGTTCCTGGTCGGCTATGACGGCCCTTACACCTTCCCCGACATCCTCCGGCACGGCGCCGCAACCGGGCTCGGCGTGAGGATCGACGATGGTGACGTCGAGGCGCTGATCGGCCGGACACTGCCCCGACGCAGAACGTCCCGCCGGAAATCTTTCGTGACCGACCTTCTCGACGGCGGCTGGTTCTGGTTCGAGCACACGGTGCTGCCGAACGGATGGGTCATGGCGGCGGGGACGGACATCTCGGCCCTGAAGCACAACGAGAAGTCCCTGCACCAGGCGCACGAAGCGGCGCTCCTTGCGGCGCGCACGGATCTCCTCACCGGGTTGCCGACCCGCCGCCACATCATGGAGCTGCTCGACGAGGCGCTCGCGACGAGCCGGCAGTCCGGCTCCGGGTTGTGCGCCGCCATCATCGACATCGACCACTTCAAGGGCATCAACGACACCTATGGGCACGATGCCGGCGACGTGGTTCTCCAGCACTTCGCCCGAGCCTGCCGCGAGAGGGTGCCACCGGGAAGCCATCTCGGCCGGATCGGGGGCGAGGAGTTCCTGCTGCTTCTGACCGATGTTCGGCTCAACGACGCGGACCGCCGGCTGGACGCGGTGCGGGCTGGTCTCCCGGCCGCCGTATTGCCTGACCGTGCAACCCGCCGGCCGGTCGCCTTCAGCGCGGGGCTGACCGAGGCGCTGTCGCACGATGATCGCAGCTCGATCCTCTCTCGGGCTGATCGTGCCCTGTACGCAGCCAAATCAGAGGGGCGCAACCGCACCAGGATTGGCTTCGGGATGGAAAAGCCTGCCACCCAAGCCGCGCACGTTCCAGCCAGCAACGCTGGTCGCGGCAACTGATCCGTAGGTTCCGTAGTCCGGGCAGGATCCCCGCCACGCGCCAAGCGGACCCAGCCCCAAAGGGATCCCAACGTTCGGCTGGCGGACCTCGTCCAGCCACAACCAAGTCAGCGACGCCGATATGACATGGAGCCTATCAGCCCTGGGACGGCATAAACGCTTACAATCCCCTCTCGTCCTCTGCCTTGAAGCAGGTCCACACAGTTCCGTGAGATCGAACCCACCTGCGGAACCGTGGTCCTGACCGGGCGTCTGTAGGGATATCGCCTTGTATTCCTACCGAGAGGACTTTTCTCTATGCGGCTTGTCTGTCTGCTTGCAGCGTCCTTGTTTGGCACTCTCACCTTCGGAACTGGTTGGGCGAAAGCAGATGTGCTGATCACCGTCGACAAGACCACCCAGCACATGTCGGTCTCTGTGGATGCCCAGCCGCGCTACGCCTGGTCAGTGTCGACGGGCAAGGCGGGGCATGAGACGCCAGTCGGCGCCTTCACTCCGTCCCGTCTGGTGAAGGACCATGCCTCCAAGGAGTGGGACAACTCACCCATGCCGCACTCGATCTTCTTCACGCACCGGGGCCATGCGATCCATGGTAGCAACGCCACCCGCAGCCTGGGCCGGCCGGCTTCGCACGGCTGCGTCCGCCTCGCGCCTGCGAACGCGGCGAAGCTGTTTGCTCTGGTCCGCAGTGAGGGAATGCGGAACACGAGGATCGTGATCCAGGGAGACGAGCCGAGGAAACCCTCCGCACGGACGGCCAAGCGGGATCGGCCCAAGGCCCGGTATGCTGAACCGTCATCGGCCGGAGCAGGTTATCCCGGCCTTCAGCCGCAGCGTCCTCAGGCGCCAGGCCCTGCACCGGCCTATGGGTACGAAAGTCCGTTGAACACACAGGCCATTTTTGATTGGCAATGAAGCATGTTTGCTCCTTCATCTCAGGACGGGATCCCGCGATCTCGGCGAGGGCTGCCGTGATGGCTGCGCCGGTGGTCAGTGGTGCCCGGTGCGGCCGTGCCCATGACTTCCCGAGATCCCATAGCCGCGAAGTTCATTGTACCGGCTGACCTGCTCGGGCGTGAGGACCTCTAAGGTGGAGAGGTGATAATGCAGATGAGCTCTGCGAAGAGCGCCCTGAGTGGCGCCGATTTCGGCCGTGGCAGTCTGCAAGCTGGCTGGGGTGACTGACTTAGTGGCGAACTGCCGGTTCAGGGCCGTCTCCTGCTCGATCAGGCGCTCGCCGAGCGGCACCGTCTCCGCCTTCATGGCGGCAAGGAGTTCCTGCATGCGAGTGCGCTGATCCAAGGTCAGCCCGAGCTTCTCGCCAAGTTCCAGAACGTGCACTGGGCCCGGATATCCATTGAGCTCCGCCGACAGCGCCAACCCCATGCCGCGCCCCGCGCGGAGGTCGGCAATCTGCTCTTCGGACAAGGCCTTTACCGGACGGTGCTGCAGATCGGAGTAGGACGAAGCAGGAGCATGTTGGGCCTGGGCGCTACTCAAGGCGGCGAGCACTGTGGCGATCACGATCCAAACGCGGGACATTGATGGCCTCCTGGCGAGAGACTCAGGTCAGAGCAGACGTGAACCCTCATAGCGGGCGAAGGTCTTCTGACCGGACGATCCGAAGAGGACCACATCGTAGGTATCGTTCGCCACCCCCGTGACCTCCATTCCCGGAGATCCGACGGGCATGCCCGGTACGGCCAAGCCTTTCGCCTGCGGCTTCTCAGCCAGCAGGCGCTTGATTGCGTCCGCCGGCACATGGCCCTCGATGACATAGCCGCCGACCTCCGCCGTATGGCAGGAGGCGAGGTCGTCCGGGACGCCGAGGCGTACCTTCACGCGGTTGACCTGGGGCGTGGTGACGACCTCCACCGGAAACCCAGCGGCCTTCAGGTGATCGACCCAACCACCGCAGCAGCCACAGTTCGGGTCCTTGGTGACGACGACCTTTGGCAGGCCTGCCTGGGCGAAGGCACGGCCCGCCGCGAGGGCGGCGCCGGAGGCACCGAGGACGGTTAGGAAGCGGCGGCGGTCGAGCATGGGGATCTCCTTCAGGCGTTCGTCGGGGTGTAGCCGGCCTCGGTCACCAGCGCCTTGATCAAGGTCAGATCGGTGCTGCCGCGGATCGATACAAGCTTGGAGGCCGGGTCGGCTTCCACGGTCGTTCCGGGCAGGCCTGCCTCAATGGCTTTCTTGATCGTGCCGGCGCAGTGGCCGCAGGTCATGTCATCGACCCGCAGGGTCAGGGCATCGGTGTGGCGGTCCACGGCTTGGCTCGCCTGAGATTGGTGGGGGCTGCATCCGCCCATGGCATGTTCTCCGATTCGAGAGGACGATCCACGAACCCTGCACCTTCCCATGATGGCAAGGTCAAGAGAGACACTCCCGGGCAGCCTCATCAGGCTCGGGAACAGATGGCACGGGCCATCGTTGGGACCATGACCCTAGGGACGATGACGTGCATGACCTGATCCGCTCCGTGCTAAGCCGCCTGACGGTCGCGCTGTTGGCCATCGGCCTCGCCAGCGCGCCGCTCTATGCGGCTGTCCAAGCCAAGGTCCCTGAACACGGCTCATCCGCCCACGCGGGGCAGGCCACGCACGCATCCCAAGCCCAATCCGATCACCACTATAGCGGTGCCTCCAAATCCTATGCGGCCGGGCAGTTCTGCTGCCATCCCGGCTGCATTATGGCCGTCGTTCCAGTTCCCGCGAACTTGGCTCAGGGCGTGCCACTGTCCGAAGCGGTCCCGATCCCGCCGGACCTGACGCCCGTGCCGGCCATGCTGTCTGGCATCGACCGCCCGCCGAAACGCACCTGATCCAGAGAGAAGCGGCCATGCCGCTTGCCAGGTAAGCCGGCCCATCGGCGCGTCAGGCGCCGCGTCTGCATGGGCTGAAGACTTCACTGCGCCTGGAATTCAGGAGACCAGCATGCACCAGATGTCAAAAGAGATGCAGTCCTGCATCGACGAGTGCCTGCGCTGCTACCAGACCTGCCTTGGCATGGCGATGACCCATTGCCTGGAGCAGGGCGGCAAGCATGTCGAGCCCGGCCATTTCCGTCTCATGATGGCCTGCGCCGAAATCTGCCGGACCTCGGCCCACTTCATGCTGATCGGCACGCCCCACCACAAGCACACCTGCCGTGAGTGCGCCGAGATCTGTGAGGAGTGCGCCAAGTCCTGCGAGCAGGTCGGCGACATGCAGGAGTGCGTCGACGAATGCCGCCGCTGCGCCGAGAGCTGCCGCAAGATGGCGGCCTGACCCTCACCCACAACTGAAAGGAAATGCGATGACTATCCGAACGATTGCTCTTTCGACCCTGATTGCCTCTGTCGCGGCTTGGGGCGTCATGGCCCAACAACCTCAGGCCCAGCAGAACCAAATGCAGCATCCATCGGGCGGCCAGATGGCCATGTCGGCCGAGGGCCTGCCGGAGGAGTGCCGGACCGCGGTCCAGGCCGGCGGGCAGATGCAGAACATGCAGGGCATGGATATGTCCGGCATGCAGCAGGGCATGATGGCCAACATGAACGAGGCGCAGAAAGGCTATATGGAAACCATGATGAAGATGCACGGTCCCATGGTGGCCGCCCACATGATCAAGGACCCCGACGTCGCCTTCGTCTGCGGGATGATCCCTCACCACCAGGGCGCCATCGACATGGCCCGCGTCGTCCTCAAGACCGGCGACAATGCCGAGGCCAAGAAGATGGCGGAGACGGTGATCAAGGCGCAGGAGCAGGAGATCGCCGAAATGAAGGACTGGCTGAAGAAGAACGCCAAGAAGGAAGGCGCCAACTGACGCAGCAACACTTCTGACCCTGCCATCAGTGGGGCGTCCGCCGGTCAGCGAGGCCGGCGGGCGCGTTGAATCCGCCTGCACTTGACCTTCCCATGATGGGAGGGTCTAGACATCGTGTCGAACATCGAAACCGCCGTCTCAGGGAGACAAGCGATGGCCGACGACAAGCACCACGATCACCATGCTTCGCATCATGGACACCAGGATCACGATCATGGGCACGGTGCGCCTTCCGCATCGGGCCATCACCACCACGGCCATCAGGGTCAGGAGGCGACCGGCGATCACAAGGTGAAGGATCCCGTCTGCGGGATGATGGTCGACCCGCACACGACCCAACACCGGGCCCAGTACGAGGGCACGCCGTATTACTTCTGCTCCTCCGGCTGCCAGGCCAAGTTCACTGCCGATCCCGCAAAGTACGTTGAACCGGCGGCAGTCCGGAAGGCCGAACCCGTTCCCGAGGGCACGATCTACACCTGCCCCATGCACCCCGAGATCCGCCAGGTCGGCCCCGGCTCGTGCCCGATCTGCGGCATGGCGCTCGAACCGGTTCTCGTCAGCGCCGAGGCGACCCCGAACGCCGAACTCATCGACATGACCCGCCGCTTCTGGATCGGACTGGTCCTGACCGTGCCGGTGTTCGCACTGGAGATGGGGGCCCACCTCAC
This sequence comes from Microvirga mediterraneensis, assembly GCF_013520865.1. NCBI lineage: Bacteria > Pseudomonadati > Pseudomonadota > Alphaproteobacteria > Hyphomicrobiales > Methylobacteriaceae > Microvirga > Microvirga mediterraneensis. The sequence continues at coordinate 5,142 of NZ_JACDXJ010000002.1, read as the reverse complement.
GGGCCTCGACCACCTCATTCCACGCGGCACATCCAACTGGATCCAGCTCGCCTTCGCCACGCCGGTCGTGCTCTGGGCCGGATGGCCCTTCTTCGTGCGGGGCTGGCAGTCGCTCGTGAACCGCAGCCTCAACATGTTCACCCTGATCGCCATGGGCACCGGGGTGGCGTGGGTCTACAGCGTGATCGCAACGCTGATGCCGGACATCTTCCCAGCCGCCTTCCGCGGCCATGATGGCTCGGTCGCCGTGTACTTCGAGGCTGCGGCGGTGATCACGGTCCTCGTCCTGTTGGGGCAGGTGCTGGGGCTCCGGGCCCGCGAGAGCACAGGCGGCGCGATCCGGGCACTCCTCGATCTGGCACCCAAGACAGCCCGCGTGATCCGGGGCGACGGCACGGAGGAGGAGGTCCAACTCGACGCCGTCCATGTCGGCGATCGCCTGCGGGTCCGTCCGGGCGAGAAGGTTCCGGTCGACGGTGCGGTCCTCGACGGGCGCAGCGCCGTCGACGAGTCGATGGTCACGGGCGAATCCATGCCTGTCACCAAATCGGTCGGCGACACGGTCATCGGCGGAACCATGAACCAGTCCGGTGGCCTGGTCATCGAGGCGCGCAAGGTCGGCCGCGATACGATGCTGGCCCAAATCGTCCAGCTCGTCGCCGAGGCCCAGCGCAGCCGGGCCCCGATCCAGCGCCTGGCTGACCAGGTCTCTGGCTACTTCGTGCCGGCGGTGATCGTGGTCGCGGTTCTCGCCTTCGCCGCCTGGGCGATCTGGGGGCCCGATCCCCGCCTTGCGTTCGGGCTGGTGGCCGCCGTCTCGGTGCTCATCATCGCCTGCCCCTGTGCGCTTGGCCTAGCGACGCCGATGTCGATCATGGTCGGGGTTGGCCGTGGCGCGCAGGCTGGCGTGCTGATCAAGAACGCCGAGGCCCTTGAACACATGGAGAAGGTCGACACGCTCGTGGTCGACAAGACCGGCACGCTCACCGAGGGCAAGCCCGCCGTGACGGCTATCGTCCCGGCGGAAGGCTTCAGTGAGACCGAGGTCCTGCGCCTGGCCGCCAGCGTCGAGCGGGCCAGCGAGCACCCGCTCGCTGTCGCGATCGTAGCAGCGGCGGACGCCAGGAACGTGGCCACCGCTCCAGTGAGCGAGTTTGACTCCCCGACCGGCAAGGGCGCACTTGGCACAGTTGAAGGCCGCCATGTCGTGCTCGGAAACGCCAAGTTCCTGACAGAGCACGGGATCGATGTCTCGCCGCTCGCCAAGGTCGCCGACGATCTCAGGCGTGACGGTGCGACGGCGATCTTTGCCGGGGTTCATGGCCGGCCCGCCGGCATCCTGGCCATCGCCGACCCGGTGAAGGCCTCGACGCCGGAGGCCCTGGCGGCCCTAAGGAAGGAAGGCATCAGGGTCGTGATGCTCACGGGCGACAACCGCACGACCGCCGAGGCGGTGGCCCGACGGCTCGGGATCCCCGAGGTCGAGGCGGAGGTCCTGCCGGAGCAGAAGAGCGCCGTGGTGGAGAAGTTCAAGCGCGAGGGCCGGGTTGTGGCCATGGCCGGGGATGGGGTCAACGATGCTCCAGCGCTGGCTGCGGCGGACGTCGGCATCGCCATGGGCTCGGGCACGGACGTTGCCATCGAAAGCGCCGGCGTGACCCTGCTCAAGGGCGACCTGACCGGGATCGTGCGGGCGCGGCGGCTGTCGCAGGCCGTGATGGGCAACATCCGCCAGAACCTGTTCTTCGCGTTCATCTACAACGCGTTGGGAGTGCCGGTCGCCGCCGGCGTGCTCTACCCGGTGTTCGGCATCCTGTTATCGCCGGTGATCGCGGCTGCCGCCATGGCCCTGTCCTCTGTCAGTGTCATTGCAAATGCGCTGCGCCTGCGTGCAACGAGGCTGTGACGGAGCATCACGAATGATGTCGAGCGGCACATCACCCTCTGATTGATGACCCTACTGGGCAAAGGGGGGTCGCCGGTGTAGGTGCCAATCGCGGATCAACTCGTGGGAGTGGTCTCTTGAAGGCACCGCATCGGCGGCTCAACGAAGGGTCGCGGGAAGACGATAGCCCGGCGCAACGCCTGCTCCACCAGGCGGAGGTCGCAGCGGAGCGGCAGACCGGCATCCTGCGTGTTGCGATTGGTGCGGGACTGCTCGTGGCATTGGAGCTGGTTGCCCTCCATGTCCCTCAGGGGGCGATTGACACCCTCCGCGAGATCGACGCGGCGCGGATCACCGTGATCGGCTTGGCCCTGGTCGGCGTCCTTAGCCTGGTGGGTCTTCGTCGCGGGTATCCGGTCCAGCGTTTGTCCTACATGACGGCAACGGCCGATGCCGTTTTGATCCTGGGAAATCTCAGCTTCAGCCTGTTTGCATTCGGGATCCCGGGAAACTTCTTCTCGCTCTTCCCGGGTGTTTGGATTGTTCCCATCGCCTTAGCCGCCACCGCGCTTCGTTACCGGCCGGCACTGCAGATCTATGTCGCGATCCTGTATGTCGTCGGACTGACCGCGCTCATGCTGCTGGCCGGCATTATCCCTGTCGAGCGACGTGCAGCATTCCTGGCGCAATTCTCAATGGGGTTCGGCCTTCCACCCAACGCCGTCCGGTTGGTCATGATCGCAATCGCAGCTGTCGTTCTGATTGTCGTGGCGAGCCGCGGACGCCGGTTGCTCCAGGAAGCGGTCCGGGAAACGACGGTGCGCCTCGATCTCACGCGGTTCCTGCCACAGGAACTCGCCCCGGTCCTCACTGACCCGGCGTTCTCGGAGTTGCGGACCGGGCGGCGTCAGACGGTCGCGCTCCTCTTTGTGGATGTGCGGGGCTCGACTGCCATGGCTGAGCATCTGGATTCGGCCCGCTTCGCCATCTTCATGAGCGCCTTTCGCCGACGCGTCATGGACGCCGCCGACCGCCATGACGGTGTCGTCGACAAGTTCATTGGCGACGGGGCGCTGATTGTCTTTGGCCTACCTTACCCATCACCCGATGACGCAGCCCGAGGTTGGCGTGTGCCCGAACACTCGATGCCCTCGTTGCCCGTTGGAATGCGAAGCGACAATTCGATCCGCCTGTGACGGTCGGGATTGGGGTGCATGTCGGCGAAGTCTTTTGTGGCGTGGTCGGCGACGCCCGGCGCCTTGAGTTCACCGTCATGGGTGATCCGGTCAATGTGGCAGCACGCCTGCAGGAGGCCACTAAGGAACACGGCATTCCAATCCTTGCCTCTGATGCAATCGTCCGTGCCGCAGGCGAGGAGGGACTCTGGCGTGAAGTGGCACGAGCTCCGCTGCGAGGTCGACGCGGGGTGTTGGGATTGATGGTTCCCTTAGCATCATAAGCGCTCGGAATCGGAGAACCGACCCATCCTGCAGGCACGCCGCCTGTCCAAGGCCGTGATGGACAATACAGTCTTCGTCACCCTGCTGTCGCCAGCCAGTCATTGCCGTGGCGGGCATGGCCCAACCGTCGGTGAGCCTGATCGCGGATATCTTGGCTCGACGCTACGCGTTCACCGCGGCCATCCTCATACAAACAGCGCTCATGGCCCTTTGTGAGCCGAGCCAGTTTGCATCTTGGGTAAAGCTATCAGTGCGCGGAGCCCGCCTTGCGGCCGGTTCGACAGGGTGAGCCGGCCCCCATGAGCACGAATGATCGACAGGGCGATCGCGAGCCCCAGTCCCATTCCCCCGGTTTCCCGGCTGCGTGAGCTTTCCAGGCGGTAGAGCGGCTCGAAGACGTGCGTGAGTTCCTCCTCGGGGATTCCAGGACCCGTGTCATCGATCGTGATCTCGATCGCCTGCAACGTCTCGCGGATGGCAACCGTCGCGCTGCCACCGTATTTCACCGCATTGTCGATCAGGTTGGTCAGTGCCCGTTTGAGCGTCGCCGGATCACATTCGTGGATGACGGGTCGAGCCGCCTCCATGCTCACCGGGAGGCCGCCGTCGGCAAGATCGTCCGTGATACTGGCAACCAGGGCGGTGAGATCTGTCGGTCGACGTGGTGCCTGTTTCGCGCCCCCGCTTGCGAATTCGAGCGTTGCCGCGACCATGGCGTCCAGGTCCGCTATGGTCGACAGCATCTTCTCGCGTTCAACCGGGTCGTCGACGTTCTCCACCCGTAGCCTCAGGAGCGTCAACGGTGTGCGGAAATCATGGGAGATGGCAGCCAGCATCTTCGTGCGGTCATCGATCATCCCGCGCAGGCGCGCCTGCATGGCGTTGAAGGCCAGCTGTCGCTTTGCCCCTAAAGGCGAGATGAAGAACTCAACAAAATCAATGGTGGTCCTTTGCCGCTAAATGTGAGATTTTGCCTTTAAAAGGGAAATTTTCCCCCTTAAAAGTGAGACAGAGCTTACAGGGGCGTGCAGCTGGCTGCGATGGAGATGGAACAGGACCTGACAGAGACGGCTGGCGTCGAAGCGTTGCGGAGGGCTGCCGTCCTGCGTCCGCTTGTTCAGGCATATCTTGCGAGCACAGGAAGTCTGGAAGCCGGCATTCGCGATGCGGTTTGGGAGCTCGGTGTCAGTAGGGCGACGGTCTGGCGTTGGATACGGCGCCTTGCCGAGGAAGGCGGGCGGACCAGTGCGTTGGTGCCGCAGAAGCGCGGCCGCCGCGCCGGCACCACAGTGATATCCAGCGCGGTCGAAGAGCTTATCGAAGAGCATCTTCGCCGCTATTTCCTGAGGCGGGAGCGTCCGAGCTTGTCGCGGGTTGTGTTGGAGATCCGCATTGCCTGTGGTGAACGTAGTTGGCAAGCGCCGACACGGCGAACCATTCAGCGACGGCTTGATGCGATGGATGAGCGCGAGGTCATGAAGGCGCGAGAGGGCGCAAAGGCGGCACGTCAAAAGTTTGGACCCGTGCCGGGCACGAATCGGGCTGACCTTCCGCTCGATGTCATGCAGATCGACCATACGCCCGCGGACATTATCCTTGTCGACAGTTTCGAGCGCAAACCCATTGGCCGACCTTGGGTGACCCTTGCAATCGATATCGCGACGCGGATAGTGGCCGGTTACTACGTCAGCTTCGAGGCGCCCTCTCGCCTGTCAATCGCTCTCTGTCTTACGAGGGCGGTCGCACCAAAGGCAGAACTGCTACCTGAGTTAGACAGCAATGTCCCTTGGCCAGCAC